>JAJRUL010000040.1 GCA_024277795.1 Candidatus Zixiibacteriota bacterium | reverse complement strand
GATAGGTATAATTGTCAGTATGAGAAAAGAAGGACTGGAGTTATCTTCAGTCCTTTTTCTTTGCAAAGAGTTTCTCTTGTAAAAGCACTTGGTCGAATATCATTAAACCAATAGTTGTAATAGATTCACTTCTTCAGATAACAAGACAAAACAAGTTGACAGCAGGCTGACCGGACACAATGTTTCAAACATAATAGTATCACAGGACAAATAATAACTTATTATTTTAACAGGAGCTAATCTATGAGGATGACAAGAATTTCATTACTATGTCTATTGCTGTCAATGGTGGTTATATCATCAGCAATCAGTGCTCAAACATCCCCACGGATTGGTTTGAGAGGAGGCGTTGGTACAGATATCAATTTGGGGCTCGCTTATGGTGGTGGTGCGAACTACTTGATTACAACGCCTAACAATTCACTTGAATTAGGTCTCCTGTTTTTCGGTGGGAGTTTTGATGAAACAACCGAAGAAGGCATACATACGTATGATGAGAGTACTGATATCTTTGTGTTTGGTGTTATGGCCAACTATTTGATCGGCTATAATCCTGATGCATCCCGCTCATTCTTCATCGCAGGGATTGGTCTTGCGTCGATAAGTATCGATTGGGAGGAGCGAAGCAAGACAGATGAGAGTCTTGGTACACTTTTACCCGGTGGAGGAAGTATGCAAGCAGAAGATGGATCGGGTGGGGGAACAGTATTTAATCTCGGTATTGGAAAAACATTCTCCGGTAATTTTGATCTACGTGCAGAAGTACCTGTTATAGTTTCGTTTTCAGCTCCCGGAAGTGCTTCAGCTGTGATTCCGACTTTTATCGTCACTGCAGGGATACGTTTCTAAAATACGATCATTATTATGTCTTAGTATATCTCGTTTTTTTGATAGTCTTGAAAGATACTAGAAGCCCGTTTTTTTAACGGGCTTTTTATATGTATGTAAACTGTTATTGCAACTGATCTTGAGAGACTTACATCTTGTTTGACACAAACTCAGAATACTGACATATTCAGATATGAAGAATTACTTTAGTACAAATGTCTGATTCACGAATTATCATAATCGGTGGTGGTCCTGCAGGATTGATGGCTGGTGGCCAAATTGCTTCTCTCGGAATTGAGACGATTCTACTTGAGAAAATGCCCGTACCAGGTCGTAAATTGCGGATAACCGGTAAGGGACGATGTAACCTGACCAATATAGCTCCTCTACGAGATTTCATCTCACACTTTGGTAAAAACGGAAAGTTTCTCCATCAGGCATTTAATCGTTTTTTTTCTGAGGATCTTGTAGAATTTCTTGCTGATATCGGTGTGAAGATAAAAGTAGAACGTGGTGGAAGAGTCTTTCCTGAGGGTGAGGATGCAGTTGCTGTTGCCAAAGCTCTGGAGGTTTGGGCGAGAAGAGAGGGAGTATCGATCCGTAGCAACTCAAAGGTCACAGGTTTGCTGATAGAGGAGAATAGAGTAAAAGGAGTTAAGTTGGGATCGAACGTGATTCGATCATCTGCAGTTATTCTCGCTACTGGAGGTCTGTCTTATCCTGCTACAGGATCGACTGGAGATGGATACCTTCTTGCCAAGAAGGCAGGACATCGAATCATTAATACATATCCATCTTTGGTCCCTTTAGTTACGTCAGGGGGGACAGCAAAACGACTTCAAGGTTTGTCTTTACGCAATGTTTCTATCACTACTTATATTGATGAGGAGAAGAAAGAAACACTCTTTGGTGAGATGCTCTTCACCCATTTTGGTTTATCAGGGCCAATAATTTTATCTGCTAGTCGGAGAATAGTCAAAGCTCTTGACTCTCAACAGAGGGTTTCGCTCTCAATCGATTTGAAACCTGCTCTTGATGAGAACAAACTTGATGCCCGTCTTCTTCGAGAGATGCAAGAACATAGTAATCGGAATTTCAGTACACTCCTCAAGACATTACTCCCATCAAAGATGATACCCGTTTGTATTGAACAAACAGATATAGCATCGGACAAACGAGGCAATCAGATCACAGTTGCCGAGAGAATGCGTCTGAGAAGATGGTTAAAGGATCTACGATTTGAAATACAAGGCTATCGAGGTTACGATAAGGCGATCGTAACTTCAGGTGGAATAGATCTTAAGGAAATCAATCCACGAACTATGGAATCAAAAATTATTTTGTCTCTTTTTTTCGCAGGAGAAGTGATAGACATTGATGGTGATACCGGTGGTTATAATCTTCAGGCTTCTTTTTCAACTGGTTGGTTGGCGGGTCGCTCAGCCGTTGAATCAATTCAGTAGGTTGTGTCTTTAGTAATCACAAAGCAGGTCATATTCTTTTTTTGTAGCTGTTCTTATATCGATTGGCTATGATCATTTGATAGGCTTACATAGTAGGAATGTGAATTCAATAATGACGGAGATACAATATGTCTGATACATTTGGTTTGATGATTCCGGGTGCGAAAGTTAGTGAAAAGCTAACAGTTACAGCACCATATGATAGCACGATAATTGCAACTGTTGATATGGTTGATGCCTCAGGTGTAGCAATAGCTTTGTCAAATGGTCATCAAATTGCAACCAACAGAGATCTATGGTTACCTATACCGAAACGCTTGGAGATTCTTGCTAAGACTGCTGAGTTGATGGAGCAACAGATAGAAGAACTTACTCTTGAAGCGTCACGTGAGGGAGGTAAGCCGTTAAGCGATTCAAAGGTTGAAGTGGTACGTGCAATTGATGGAGTGCGGGTGTGTATTGAAACACTCAGGACACAATCTGGAGATGAAATACCTATGGGATTGAATCAGGCATCTGCAAACCGTATTGCCTTTACTCACCATGAACCGATAGGGCTTGTCGTTGCAGTATCAGCTTTTAATCATCCTCTGAATTTGATAGTTCATCAGGTCGCTCCTGCAGTTGCTGTAGGTTGTCCAGTAATTATAAAACCGGCAAATGTTACCCCGATTTCATGTTTACGATTTGTTCAATTATTGCGTCAAGCAGGTTTGCCTGATGAACAGTGTCAGGTTGCAGTGACGAATAATGCTGATGCGGAGAAACTAGTTACCGATTCGCGTGTGAATTTCTTTTCTTTTATCGGGAGTGCAAAGGTGGGGTGGATGTTACGTTCAAAACTGTCACCTGGTGTACGGTGTGCGCTTGAGCATGGTGGAGCGGCTCCTGCAATAGTAACTTCCGATGCTGATATTGATGCCATGCTACCTTTATTGACCAAAGGTGGTTTCTATCATGCGGGGCAGGTTTGTGTATCGGTGCAGAGAATTTTTGCTGATCAATCAATAGCACGGGATTTAGCAGAAAAACTTGGTCAGCAGGTTGACAAACTTATTATCGGTGACCCGACAAAACCAGAAACTGATATAGGACCATTGATTCGTCACGGGGAAGTAGATCGAGTGGAGTCTTGGGTAAATGAAGCGATAGAAGAAGGGGCTGAACTAATCACAGGTGGAAAGCGACTCAGTGATTCGACCTATGCTTGTACAGTGCTCTATAACCCATCAGCAAAATCTAAGGTTTCTCAAATGGAGATTTTCGGTCCTGTAGTTTGTGTGTATTCCTGCACAAGTTTGAATGATGCAATTGATCGGGCAAACTCTGTTCCATTCTCTTTTCAGGCATCGATCTTTACAAAGGATATTGATACTGCCATGCGGTCGTACCGACGACTAAATGCATCGGCAATAATGATAAATGATCATACAGCATTTCGTGTTGATTGGATGCCATTTGCCGGTCTTTCAATCTCGGGGTATGGCATTGGGGGGATACCGCATACAATGAAAGATATGCAAATCGAGAAGATGATGGTACTTAAGTCAGATGAGCTTTAAGGGATCTTGAAGAAGCTGTGTATTATCTCTACACGAAGCTAAAGTGATATGGTGATCTCGTATATTGTAAAACAGAGAGGATTTAAACACTATTTGTGGATGTCTTAACTTAACATTCGCATAGAAATGTACTACTCATCTTCATGATTAGGTGTTCGATAGACTATAATATTTGCTCGTTCAAGAGTCATCATCCCTTCAGTTACCATTGTATCAAGTAAAGGAAGAAGTGTATTGATTTTTTCCTCTTTATCGACAATTTCTATAACAACGGGTAAGTCATCTGAGAGACGAAGAATCTTTGTCGTGCGAATTCGTGAATGTGCACCGAACCCCATGAAGCCTCTTAGTACTGTTACACCTGCTATTGATTGTTCTTTGGCAAGGTAGAGTATCGCTTCATATAGTGGTTTGCCTTCCCATTGTTTATCTTCACTGATGAAAATTCTGAGTAGTTGTCCTTCTCCTTCAATTTTCATACTATCCTTTCTATTTTGCAATTAGCCGTATGAGGCTCGAACCAAGCCAGACCGATAAAATGCCCAATACTACATTGCCGATGATATTTAATATGGCCAGATATGTTTCTTGTGCAAGAAATAGCTCGACAGTTTCATAACCAAAGGTTGAGAAAGTAGTGAGTGCACCGAGTATTCCAACTGTGATAAAAAGCCTTATTGATGGTGTAAAATACGAGTAATCCTGAACTAAGGTCATAATCGAGCCAAGTAATATACAGCCAAGTATATTGACGAATAGTGTTCCGATAGGAAACGATGTGTTAAACATCTGTTGTGCAACACCGCTGAGTGTATAGCGGGCGATTGCACCGATAAACCCGCCTAAACCGATAATTCCGAGTTTTAACAGATTCCACCTCATCAAGCAATATATGGTTATTGTATGACGTCCTATAACTGTGATAGTATATATATTCTCAATGACTGATGCAATTACTCTGTGAAAAGATCCAATTGAAGGGTACTGTCAAGATTCATGTGTAAAATTATGTTCTGTTTTCATCATGTTACCTTTTGGTTAAATTGTAGAGTGTGTGTAAAAAGAACACAAAATCACTCATAACCAAAAGAAAATGGTATTGATACTGAGTACAACTCAAGTGTTACCCATGTACGAGGTCTGTTTTGACCAAGATGAAGGAGAACGTATAAATCAGGCAAGAACCTGCTAGGTGCTTTCATAGAGAGCTTTTGGTGGTAGCTTGTTTTCCGGCCATAGCAAGGAGTGTAGCAATATGACCGTTTCTCTGATGTATAATAGTTCGAGATGACTTCACTTTTCTTACAATTACATCTTTCCAACTTTTTCAACAAGCCATTTGGAAGGGGAAACACAGTAAAACAGTATGGAAGAGAGTGACATGGATCAAGCTTTTTTACCATGCTTCTGTGAATGGGGAACCTTAATTGTGTGGTTATGTTCAATTCTCAAGATACTGCAAGCATAGCTTGAATTATTTCAAAGTCTGTGTATCTTGGCAGTCAAACGTGCTTGAGAAAGGATATTATGCCCGCGATAAAAAAGGTTGTGATTCTAATACTTATTTTGGTTTTTGGCGTTCTTGGCATGTACGGTCTGACATCGATGAAATCAGGAAGTCAAAAACGAGGTAGAACACCAAAAGCAAAGATTGTTGAATCGATAATAATAACAACAGGTACAGTTCCAACATCAATACATGCACTCGGTCGAGTTTCATCAACCGAACCTATAGATCTTTACAGCGAAGTTGCTGGAACTCTCATGAAAGGTGATGTCCCTTTCAGACCGGCACAGTCTTTCGTACGGGGGGATACCCTTCTTAAGATTGATGACCGTCAGGCTATTCTCAATCTTAACTCTACAAAAAGTGATCTTCTAAACGCTCTGGCAACATTTCTGCCGGAAATAAAAATAGACTTTAGTGATGATTTCAAACTTTGGCAGGATTATTTTTCCAGATGCCGTTTTAATACCAATTTACCTGATCTACCAGAAACAGATAATAACAAGATTAAGCTGTATCTATCCAGATTTAATATCTATAAGCTATATTTCTCTATCCGTAATCAGGAGATAGATCTCGAAAAGCATTACTTCATAGCTCCTTTCGACGGCTCTATCGTTGAAACTCAGTTACGTGTAGGTTCGACAGCACGCAGAGGGACCTTGCTCGGGAAGATCATATCATTGGAGCAACTTGAAGCAGAAGTTCCGGTACCGGCTGAAGAGATTGAATGGATCGATCCTAATCAAAGAGTCAACTTGAGCTCACGGGATTTGTCGACAACGTATACTGGTCACGTAGCAAGAATAGGTGCACAGATTGATACTCGTACTCAAACAGTTCCACTTTATGTTGCTCTTGATGTCACAGAAAAGATGAAACTACTCAATGGTCTATATCTTCAGGCTGATATACCTGGGCATGATATTATCGAAGCTACAGTAATCCCACGGCGTGCATTGTACAATGATAGATATGTATACATTGTCACGGGGGGAGAGTTGCAACAACGTGAAGTGTCAGTTGTTCGCCGACAAGCAAGCAGTTTGATTGTCAAGAATGGGTTAAACGATGGAGATACGCTGGTTATTGAACCGCTTCAAGGTGTTTCAAGCGGTATGTCTGCTACACCACGTTTTGATCTCAATCAGAGTGAGAGTTTCTGATGTCTCGTGTTACTGAATTCTTGATCCGCTACCCGATTTGGGTGTCGGTTATTATGTTCTCAATCTTGGGTTTTGGTGTTCTTTCTCTTTCCGAGCTCAGATACTCATTTTTCCCCGATATAGAGCCTGATACGATTGTTGTTCAGGTAGTCTACCCTGGAGCATCTCCTGAAGAAGTTGCCGAAGG
>JAJRUL010000039.1 GCA_024277795.1 Candidatus Zixiibacteriota bacterium | reverse complement strand
TTCTTCAATAATTTTCTGATGCCTTCTCTGTATTGAACATTCCCGCTCGAAAAGATGCACCGTGTTACCATGCTCGTCAGCTATAACTTGAAATTCTATATGCCTCGGATTGACAATATATTTTTCCAGATAAACCGTATCATCATTGAAAGCATTCATCGCTTCCCGTTTTGATGATTCTACTGCTTCTACAAGCCCGTCCTCATCATAAACAACTCGCATCCCTTTTCCACCACCTCCGGCGGCCGCTTTTACCATGACGGGATAACCGACTTCAGTTGCCATCTTCTTGTATGTTTCGATATCATCACTCGACTTCTTCATTCCGGGTATCAATGGTACGCCCGTATCAGCCATCTTGATCCGAGACTGCACCTTATTTCCTAAAAGCGTTATTGCTTCAGGTGACGGCCCAATAAATTTCAGTCCCTCAACATCACAACGGCGGGCAAGCTCTGGATTCTCGGCCAAAAAACCATACCCGGGATGAATAGCATCACACCCTGTTGACTTAGCAGCAGAAATTATTTTATCAATATCGAGATACGATTCACGAGGTGACGGTGGTCCGATACATACTGATTCATCAGCACTTATTCTATGACGACTATTTATATCAGCTTCCGAATAGACTGCTACTGATTGTACCCCAAGAGTACGACATGCGTTGATCACTCTCACAGCAATTTCGGATCTATTCGCTATCAATATCTTCTTGATTAAACCTGCCATGCTACTCTATTTCGTCCAATTCGGTTTTCGTTTGTTAAGAAAGGCATCCATCCCTTCTTGTCCCTCATCAGAGATACGAAGCCTCGCAATCATTTCTGCCGTATATGGCTTGAATTCTTCAGGCGACATAGATGGCACTTCGGCAACCAAACGTTTTGCCATAGCAACCGCTTCAGGCCCTGAACTAAGAATGGATTGAATCAAATCTTCTACATCCTGATCCAGTTGATCATCATCAACAACCTTGTTGACCAAACCGACCTCAAAAGCACGATCCCCTCTCATTCGTTCCCCTGTAATAAATAATTCGCGAGCTTTCCCCTCCCCCATTTTTTTAATCACATACGGACCTATACATGCAGGTACAACACCGATCTTAACCTCAGAAAATGAAAAGATAGCCGATCGCGATGCAATAGCAATATCACACACAGCAACAAAACCTGTTCCACCTCCAATAGCGGCACCGTTTATCCTTCCAATCACAGGTCGCTTGCACCTATAGATACTATAGAACAAATCAGCTAGAGCATTTGACTCAGCAAGATTTTCATCAAATGACTGCTTGATCACACCTCGCATCCAATTCAAATCAGCCCCAGCGCAAAAAGACTTCCCTTTACCAGTAAGAACAACAACACGAATAGAATCATCCTTTGCAATACTGTCAAAGACATCCTGCATCTCAGAGATAACAGTACCATTGAATGCGTTGTGAATCTCAGGACGATTGAAAGTAATCCTTGCAACATTATCTTTTTTCTCAAATGTCAACGTTGTGTAAACCACAAAAGACTTCCCTTTACATTCTGAAGACACCGAATTTTTGATCAGGGATAGGAGTATTAAGCGACATAGAAATAGCTAAAGCCAACGAGTTACGGGTATCTGTAAAGCCTATCATACCATCATCCCATAAACGAGCACCCGAATAATATGGAGTTGACTCAGATTCATACTTGTCGATTATCGGTTGACGAATTGCATCAATCTCTTCCTGGCTAAGTTGTTTTCCGTCTTTCTGAAGCTGATTGATCTTAACTGATGCAAGAACATCAGCGGCTTGTTCACCACCCATGACACATATTTTTGAATTTGGCCACATCCACATCAAGCGAGGGAAATACCCACGTCCACACATCGCATAATTACCCGCACCGTATGAACCACCAATTACAATAGTAAACTTCGGCACATCAGCATTCGCGACCGCATGAACAAGCTTCGCACCATCACGTGCAATACCGCCTGCCTCATATTGACGACCAACAATAAAACCTGAAATATTCTGTAAAAACAGTAGTGGTATTTTCCGTTGAGTACATAATTCAATAAAATGTGCACCTTTTACAGATGACTCAGAAAACAAAATCCCATTGTTAGCAATTATGCCTATCGGGTAACCCATGATATGAGCAAACCCTGTGACCAAAGTGGAACCATACAACTCTTTGAATTCATGAAAACGTGATCCGTCAACTAACCTCGCAATCACCTCACGAGCATCAAAAGCTTTGCGTATATCGTTGGATACTATCCCGTACAATTCTTCAGGATCGTAATACGGATCCTCTGGTGGTTGTAGATCTATATGGGCCTTCTTCGGGTGATTCAGATTCTCTACGATATTACGAACTATCTGCAAAGCATGCTTGTCATTTTGTGCATAGTGATCTGACACGCCGGAAGTGCGACAGTGTACATCTGCTCCGCCCAATTCTTCCGCTGTTACAACCTCTCCCGTAGCCGCTTTAACCAAAGGTGGACCACCAATAAATATGGTTGCTTGCTTACGCACCATAATAGTCTCATCAGACATCGCAGGCATATAAGCACCGCCCGCAGTACAAGAACCCATTACTGCTGAAATCTGAGTCAGACCTTTAGCCGACATTCTGGCTTGATTATAGAAAATCCGACCGAAGTGATCCTTATCGGGAAAGACACCCGACTGCTTCGGTAAGAAAACACCACCGGAATCGACCAAATAGATACAAGGGAGTGAGTTCTCTTCAGCAACCTGCTGTGCGCGCGAATGCTTAAGCACTGTCATCGGATAATAAGTGCCACCTTTTACCGTAGCATCATTAGCAACAATCATCACCTCACGTCCATGAACTGTACCGATTCCTGTGATTATACCAGCAGATGGAGCATCATTGTCATACATATCATAAGCGGCCAATGGTGACAGCTCAAGAAATGGAGTGTTACGATCAAGAAGCCCTGCCACTCGTTCACGTGGTAACAATTTACCGCGATCTATATGCCGTTTCCGTGCGCGTTCAGTCCCTCCCTCCTTTGTCTTCTCCAACCGCTCTTTGAAAATCTTATGCTGTTCACGGTTCAGTTCATCATTGCTTTTGAACTCATCCGAGTTTGTACTTATTTTTGACTCAATTCGAAACATGGGTATCTATATACACTACTTCTTTACCGACTTCAACAAGGAAACGGGAATTCTGATTTTCATTTGCAGTAGTGCCTGAGACAGCGTCTTTCCCTGAGGATCAATCATCAAAGATTTTGTCCCGCCACCACCAAGTGTCTCTTCCAGAAGAAAGTTCAAGGCGTGGAGATTATCAAGCTCATATCGTGTTACTTTACCGAAAGTTATTCCGTCAAAAAACTCCTTTACTCTCTCAGAAGTCAGATTGTCAACCAACCAATGATAGATTGCTTCTGATCGAGCGAGAACTCCGATATTGCACGTATCCCCCTTATCACCTGATCGTGCATACGCAATCTCACGAAGTAAAACAGAAGTTGTCTTCCCCCCTATCTTAAGAGGCTTACGTTTTACCTCTTTAACCTTCTTATCCACCGACTCATCGTTGTTTGTATCAACACGAATCGGGAAATTGATCTCATAAAAACTCTCTTTTTGATCAGTACCGATTACAAGAACTTTCGCATTGACTCGACTCCTGTGCATCAGAGCAGGCCAATAGGCAACCACCTTTGAAGGTTTCGGTCGTCCGCCTGTCGTTACAGCCATTCCAGCCGGCCCTGAGAGAATCAATGTCGAGAGAGCTTTGCCAAAATCTCGCACCTTACCAAAATCTTTATCCCGAACGGCAAAACGGACAAGAACTTCGTTCGGCTCTTCAGTTCTGAATTGATCTGGCCATATCGATCCTGACCCAAGCACGTCAGTGCGAGTTGCATCATATTTATGTTTCAGCTTCTTCCATAGGATATCAGCAACTGTTTCCGCTTTGTCGTATGTATCAGGTCCGGATACTAATACCGCACCATTCGACTTCCAACCATCTTCAAAAGACATCGACACTTTCAAGCAATCCGGTTCAGGCTTCCCTTTAACACCTGAGACTCGAACTCTGTCTTTCCCCTCGACCTTCAGCTTTATCGTATCAAAACGAGCAATCCCATCAGGAGAGATGTAATTCTCAGGGTCGCCCATCTCGTACACTAACTGTTCCTTGACCGTTTTTTCACTAACCAAACCACCGGTCTTTTTATGCTTAGTAACGACAAACTCACCCGATGGCTCCATCTCAATTATTGGATAACCAATTTGGTGAAAAGATTTGACATCTTTCCAGTCAGTTATATTTCCACCTGATGCTTGTGCTCCGCACTCTATTATATGACCGGCAATTATCCCTGAGGCCATCTTGTCCCAGTCATCCATAGACCAACCGAATTCATGAATCATCGGAGCCAATGTAATACCCGTATCAGTAACTCGACCAGTTACAATCACATGACAACCAGCATCAAGAGCTTTTACTACTGGCTCAGCACCAAGATATATATTAGCCGATGTAATCCTTGATCGCACACCATGAAAGTTTTCACCTGTTTCCATATTAGTAAACTTTTCACCCGCAGCCGTCAATTCATATAACTGATTGACAATATCATCTCCATAGACAACACCTACTTTGATATTCAACCCCATAGACTTTGCCATTTCAATGATCTTGCGCCCCATACCAATCGGGTTAATTCCACCCGCATTCGATACAACACGTACCTTCTTCTGCACGATGAGAGGTAAACAATCTTCCAATTGATGCAAAAAATCGACGGCATACCCGAGATCAGCATTATTCTTTTGCTGTCTTTGGAGAATCGACATTGTTATCTCAGCTAAGAAGTCCATTGTTATGTAGTCTAGTGGACCACCTGTCAACTGACGTTTTAGTGCGCTGAGGTCATCTCCCCAGTATCCGCCCGCATTGCCGATTCTAATCTTACGCTTCACTCGTACTTCCTTTAAGTTGTTGTCATTCAATAAATAGGCTCTTCAAACAAGCCGGCGACCAATATAGTAACATTTGCTTCAATTGTAAAGTGATTAGCAAGATTACCCTCTACAAACTATTACTTGGAAAGTTTTTTAATTTGATAAACGATGAACAATGTCGTTTTTACTTCTGTTGTAGCTATATGACAAAAAGCGCTGAAAAAGTATATGAAAAAACAATCGACAAAGAATAAGAAAAGAACATATCACAAACCTATATTGGTCACATCAGAATGTTTGACCGGTGCAAATGTTCGCTATAATGGTGAATTGCTCAACTACGACTGGATTAAAACATTTAGAAAACATATAAGGATTCTCAAAGTCTGTCCTGAAATGGAAATAGGGCTAGGAGTCCCTCGGCCTCCTATCTGGTCTATATCTTCTCCTTTCGGGCATAGATTGATTCAGCCCGATACAGGTAAAGACATTACACCAAAAATGTCGAGTTTCTCTAAGAAATTCCTATCCAAACACTCAACTGTCGACGGATTCTTGTTAAAATCACGATCTCCCTCATGCGGACTCGATAAGGTCAAATTATATGCTGGAGCTGATCGTGCACCTGTAATCGGCTATACTGTTGGACAGTTTACTCGTAAAGTTCTTGAAACATACCCTGAATTACCGGTTAGTGATGAACGCATACTTTCCAAACGAGTGAACCGCGAACAATTTCTAACTACGCTATTTGTAACTGCTTCATTTCGCTCAATGACAGAGGATAATAGCAGGCAATCGTTAGAGTCATTTCACGATCAATATGCAATGCTTATAGAATCTTTGAATGTAAATAGAGGGAAGAAAATGGCAAAACTGTTGAAGTCCGTTTCTTCATCAACATTGCCTAAAACAGTTTACCTGGAATACAAATCCCATCTATCTCAGTTGCTGTCACGGAAACATAGACTGCCGGCTCGACTACTAGTCCTAAACAAAATAATTGATTCACACAGCAAAGTATTCTCAACAGCTCAAAAACGAGAATTGAAATTTCTTCTTGCAGATTATGAAAACGGAACTTCTCTATTTGCCGATATTTCAAAAACTGTTTCAAGTATCTTCAATTCTCATAACCTGCTAACCGAATCAATCTCAACCTTCCTATCCCCTTTTCCATTAGAATTGCTTGAAAAATAGAAAAGGCAGATCCAAAAGTAAACCTGCCTTTTCCTGTATACAATATCACGGACTATAAAAATCCTAATAACATTTCAGTTGCTCAACTACCACCATTTGGGAACAAATTTGTACCCATAACTCAATACTCCGTGGTGCCCTTCCTGTTGAACTCGTCGGAATTCTACCCGAACTTCCATCCCGATCTTTATCTCATTGACATCAACATCAGTCATCTGCCCCATTAAGCGAGTCCCATCTGCCAATTCAACAATAGCAATTCCATAAGGGCCAACATCCCCCCATTGAGCTGGAGCAATACGAACAACAGTAAATGTTAAAATTTTACCAATATCAGGCAGATTAACTTTCTCGCATTCCACATCACCATTGGTAGGATCAATGTCACGTGGTGGGAAAAAAGTCAAACCGGACTTCTTGAATTTTACAGCTTCCATCCGATAACGTTGCGGATATTCCCGCCAGTTGCGGGAGCTAAACATTGTCATGAGGCCACCTCCAAAATATGCACAACCGACGACGCACCCGAACCACCCATATTCTGTGTCATACCGATTGTCGGTGAACTGGTAATCTGTCGACCATTCTCTGCTTGGCCTGTTAACTGCTTGTATATTTCAATTATCTGTGCAATCCCTGTCGCACCTACCGGATGTCCTTTTGACTTAAGACCTCCTGAAGGATTAACAGGAATCCTACCGTCAAGTGCAGTCTCACCAGCAACTGTTGCCATACCCGCTTTCCCCGGTTCAAAAAGACCGACTGATTCCAACACCATGAGTTCAGCAATAGTAAAACAATCATGTACTTCTACACATTGAATGTCGGAGATTTTCTTCCCGGCCATCTTCAAAGCACGTTCTGATGCTAAAGTAGCCGACTTAATTGTTGTCATGTCATCTCGTTGAGCAAGTTGTATCGTGTCTGTTGCCAAACCTGATCCCAAGACTTTTAAATACGGCCTTCCTAATTTCTTCGCAATTTCCTCGGTACAGACAATAACTGCCGCCGCTCCGTCTGTAATTGGAGAACAATCAAGAATACGCAAAGGATCGGCTACCATAACTGAGTTTTCAACAGTCTCAGGTTTCAACTTGAATGGATACTGTGCGACAGGATTCATCGAACCGTTATGATGATTCTTCACAGATACTGCTGTAAGCATCTGACGAGTCGTCCCATGTTTGGCCATGTGAGCTTGAGCCATCATTGCATACAAACCCGGAAATGTCGCACCATGGAAAACTTCATATTCTTGATCAGCGGCTGTGGCTAAAGCGGCAGTCGCTTCGTCACCATCTATATCTGTCATCTTCTCCACACCGGCCGCCATAACGATATCAGACATGCCACTCCCAACATCAAGTAATGCGGCTCGAAATGACATACCGCCGGAAGCACATGCTGACTCTACCCGCATTGCAGGAATGCCCGGCATCCCAAGATAGTCAGCCATGATTGCCCCAACATGCTCCTGACCTGCGAACAGACCTCCGGACATACATCCAACATATAGTGAATCAATGTGATCCACACCCGATTCCTCTATTGCATTACGTGCGGCATCAACAAAAAGCTGGCGAAACGATCTCTTCCAGACCTCTCCCCATTTGCTCATACCGACACCAACTACACATACTGTTCTCATATTAATCTATCTCCTACGCATTCTTGATTATCTTGCGACGGAACTTCGCGTAGGTTCCGTACTCGATGTAGGTAAGGTTTTCTTCAAGAAGCTTACGCGTCTTAATAGTCAAATCGCGCACTTCATCAATTCGATCAGTTACTTTCCAAATGAACGCATCAGAACCCGCTCCAGAACCATAGGAACACATCAGAATCATATCTCCCGGCTTGGCAACATCAAGTGTTGCGGTCAATCCAATCGGTGACGCTCCTGAATATGTATTTCCCAGAGTCGGTGACAACCAACCAGGATCAATCTGCTCTTGCGTGAATCCCTGTTCTAAAGCGACACGTTGAGGAAACTTGCCGTTAGGCTGATGAAAAACAGCATACGTAAAATCTTCAGGCTTCATATTACTCTTCTTGAGAATCGCTTGTGTAGCCCCCTTCGTGTGCGCAAAATATGCCTCTTCACCTGTAAATCTACCGGCATGTTGAGGATAAAACTCATGTTCACGACGCCAGAAGTCAGGCATATCTGTCATATACGAATGCGTGTAGAGACAATCTGCGATCAGATTTTCTCTCCCCATTATGAAAGCACCTGCACCAGCTGCTGCTGAGAATTCAAGTGCATCTGAGGGAGCCCCCTGAGATGTATCGGCAGCAATAGCCAAAGCGAAGTCCATCTGACCAGCATCAATATGACTCATAGCGACATACATTGCCTCAGACCCTGCCTTACAGGCAAATTCAAAATCAGCACAATGAATATCGGGAGTTGCTCCGAGTGCTTCTGCAACTGTTGTTCCAGATGGTTTAACAGCATACGGATGTGACTCTGAACCAATATAGATTGCTCCAATATCTACCGCGTTTACATTCTGTGCTCGTACTAATGCACGTCTGGCCGCTTCAACCGAAAGCGTGATCGTATCCATATCAGGTGGCGGGACTGATTTTTCACGAAGCATCAGCCCTTTTTTATAACTAGGTGCATCTGCCCCCCATACTTTCGCAATCTCTTCTACTTTGATACGATGACGAGGAAGGTGTGCACCATAACCAACAATACCTGCCATAGCGGGAATCTCCTGTTGTATGTTATGTTTATTCTGTACTTTTTTTCACAAGCGAACAGCTCAACATAACACTCAGAGTCCATAAAAACAAGCTCACTCATAACGATAATACAGCCAAACTTTCCAGAACAACGATTTATATTTGTATGAATATAGAGTCAAGCAACACTGGCTTTTCTCCGATTGATAGAACATATGTATTATAAACTGATACTGATATCCTCACTGCTCTCTTTTACAGCAATGAACGCCAACAACGATTACACTGACGTTTTGGTCAACTCAGCCTATTACGACGGATTACACCTCACATATGTCATCCCGCCCCCTGCTCAATTCAAAATGGTGGTAGAACCTGCACGTACAGATGGCTACTCATTCGGATTCATCCCAACAGATGCTATTTATGACTCCGCTGGAATCATAATCGGTGTAACAATCATTAACTTGATAGATGAAGATACTGCAGATCATCCGTTTGAAACGATCATAACCGAGGATACACTTGAAATACGTCAATTCTACGGCAATACATTGGAGATACAACCTGCTGACTCTATGTTCAACAGCAATGGCGAATTTGTCATCGCTATGAAACTACGTGCACCTGACAGGCATATCCCAACCTCACTTGTAGCTTACTACAACGGTACGACTGAAATGCTGATCTTTGAAGTCCTAACTAAAGCTTGGTTTCCCCAATATACAGCGAGCGATATACTTCGTGAGTGTTTAACAGACTTTCGAGTTCTCAGACAAAAAGCGAGCAAAGATTAGAATAAAAAAGGCGGTGGGAACAAAAATAACAGTTCGAGCTGGGAAACTATTCACTTTTCTTAGTTCTCTTCCCATTCCTCAAGCAATTTACGTTGCTTGGTGTTGATCTCCTTCGGAATAGATACATGCACTACAACAAATTGATCCCCTTGCTTACCATTCACTGCCAGCCCCTGCCCTTTCAGGCGAAGCTTAGCCCCAGGTTGAGTGCCGGCTGGAATTGACAACATGATTGTTTTGGTTAAGGTCTTGACTTGTACCTTCGTTCCAAGAATTGCTTCCTTGAATGAAATAGTGACATCAGTAATAATATCATTTCCACTACGTCTAAAATTCTGATCCTTCATGACCCTCACCGTTATAATTAAGTCACCGTTCTTACCTGTCTGTGCAAAGGGACCATTTGACCTGCTAGGTGGCATCCCCTCCCCAATTAAACGCAACTGTTGTCCATCCCTGACACCGGGAGGAATTGTTGCCGTTACCTTTCTGTTTGTCTGCCTAAGTTTAAGCGTTTTCTTGGTTCCGAATGCCATCTCCTTAAATGAAATACGGACTGTTGCACGCAAGTCAGCACCTTTCAATGACCGCCCAGCACTTCTCTGACGAGAGAACCCACCTGCACTCTGCCCACCACCAAAGAATTGAGCCATTAACTCTTCTAATGAGACATCTCCACCGGAATACGTTTGTCGACCTCCCCTTCCTCCACCGTGACCAAATATCTCAGAAAAATCAAATGATGCAGAACCAAATGGGGATCCTTGCCCTCCATACTGAGCGTTTCCATGCATTCCCCCATTACCTTGAGAAGCAAAAGCACCATAGCGTAGCTGGTTGTCATATGCTTGACGTTTACTCTTATCAGACAACGTTTCATACGCTTCAGAAATCGACTTGAACCGATTCTCAGCCCCTGTGTTTCCTTTGTTCCGATCAGGATGGTACTTTTTCGCCAGCACTCGAAATGCCTTCTTGATTTCAGCATCAGAGGCTTTCTCATACACACCGAGTATGTCATAATATGTCTGGCTCATAGTTCTTATCCTTCAACACTACAATACTGCTTCTCAGGTCCTGACTCAATCAGATTATTTCTCATTGTAGTCGCCACAAAAAAGGTCGATCACTGCCGACCGACCTTTTTTTATGTTGGGCTGTCGGTTGCACACCGACACACGTTGGTTACTTAACCTTTACTTCAATCTCCTTCGGCTTAGCTTCTTCCTTACGATCAAGCTTTACTTCCAACATTCCATTACGATAGTCCGCAGAAATCGAGGAAGCGTCGATTGTATCAGGGAGAGTGAACGAACGGGAGAAGGAACCCGAACGAATTTCCCTGTGAATCCAACCATTCTCTGATTCATTCTTTTCGATCTTTCGATCCGCAGATACTGTCAAAACATTATCTTTGACAAAAACCTTTATCTCATCCTTTTCCATTCCAGGAAGCTCAAAAGTCAGTTCGATATGCTTATCATCCTCCAAAATATCCACCCTGGGTCTCAAAACAGTCTTTTCGACTGTATCAGATGGACTTCTGAAAAAGTTTGAGGCTCCAAAAAAATCATCGAACAGGCTTTCAAGTCCGGTTGCTACTGGGGTTCTGGTAACTAATAGGTTTTTCATGATACAACTCCTTATTTTGTTTTCTCGTTTCAATTTCTTAACTTACACATGGAATCATATCAAACCACATGCCAAAAACCGTAACCGAATAGTATACAACATGATAGGATGAACCAACTACTTCCAGACAAATACAATACGCCAATATGACTGTCGCTACGCCATAATGGCATTGATACGCGCGCCTAATAGGCAGACGACTGCCATTTCAGCAGTCAGCCTCTCAACAATACTTATTTACTACTGAGAATCTCTGAAAGAGTCTTATTAACTGGGGAATTCTTAAAAAGTAGCTTCTTGGCTGCAGACATATTCTTACGATAGTCTTGCAAATGTGAAATCGAATTATCGTCACCAATTATACCGAGTGCTTTTACAATCGAAATGCGTATTTCATCTTTCGAACTATGTGAGCTACTAAGCTGATTAACCATCTCACTATCTGAGAGCAACTTCCCAAGATAGGCAACCGCTTCCTCTCCGCCAATCTTCCCCATCGCATGAATCGCCCTGCAAGCCACCGATGGGACATGCTCTATAATATTGATGAGTAACGGGGCGACATCTTGAGAACCGATCAAACCTATCGCAATAACCGCCGACTCTCGAATTTCTTTTACGGAGTCTTGAGCCATAAGGCCAAGCAGATCACATGCATCTTCAGTACCTATTTTCTCAAGGGCAACAATGATCTCTCGACGGACCCTCACATCAGGGTCACTAATACGAAGCCTGAGCGGTATAATCGCTTCACTGTCTCCAAGGTTACCCAATACAAAGATTGAGTTACGTATCACATACCAGCGATTGTCAGGTAGCTCATGCCTTCCAGGCTCCCTCTCAAACATCGAATCATCCATAAGAATCTGAGAGAAAACCTTCACCGACGACCTGCCAAGACCAGCAAGAACTTTTAAGGACTGTTGACGAATTGACCTGATGGGATGTGAAATAACTTTTGATAATTCCTCGGCGACTTCTTCCTCACCCACAGCGATAAAAAATTGACGTATTTGATTTGCAGATTCAGAATCACATTGAAACATGTCGTTAACCAAACGTTGAATCCTCTCAGGAGTATTGAACACCTGAATCATCTTCTTAATCGCCACTGAATCGTATGACTGAACAGTCCCATCAGCAACCCTTCGTTGCCCAACAGCCTTACCAAGTTCAAGGATCAGGCCATACCTCTTTCCTTTTACAAGTTTATCGAACAACTCATCGACAAGCTCTGTATATTCGTATGATTCATGCTTTGAAGAGATATCAGAAACAATATTCGAAACGAGCTTTTCAAATACAAATTGTCCAGTACTAAAGCGAAGTACTTTCATTACTCCGTTTAAACACTCAAGAGCACACCCTCTTATACGACCATCAACAGACTGCAGTTGACCAGTAAGACCATCTATTACTTTTGTAGTTTGTTCAACCTGTCCTGTTCGAACAATCCGTTGGAAAGCATCTATAAACACATCGACTGCTCCCGACGGCCGATTCTCAGAGAAACAAGCATCATACATCATTTCAATCATGTCACGAGTCTCAAGCCTCAATGCAGTAGCTTCATCGCCAACCTCATGAGCAAGCGTCGCAATCAACTCTCGACTGCCTGAATCTGCCTCTGATCGATCAAGGATCTGTTGCGAATTAGGATGATGTTTGATCAGATTCCAATATGCAGAAAGACGACTGTCAGGCTCGATAGTGCTTCCAGATACTGAGGATATTTCTTTATGCCTCTCTAGTTCATTATTAAGATACGTACTAAGATCATTAACATCGAAGTTTGCAATCATCTCAGGTAAGAGGTATGCAACAACCTCCCACGCAAAGTCAATGTCATATTCATCGAGCTTAGCCGAACCACCTTCGTGAATTAGAGTCAGACGTTCAATTGAATCCCCGAGTTGAGCAACAGCCATAGCACGAACGGAACAATCAAGAATACTATCACCTCGATACTTTCGATACGTATCGAAAAGTCTAAAACCACGATCGGAGTTAACTTCGATAGTATCAATCTTGTACTTCTCAAGATGCTTCTGCATTTGACTACCATAATCAGAAGATCCAACACGCCTGACAAAGCACTCGATGAAACGTGCCAATTCAGACATAGTTACCTTCTCGCAAAACAACAATGAGTTGATATCGAGTACTTGCATATACCGACTTAGCTCTTCGACAAAGATAGATTCACGCAAACGGATATTGAACAAGTACAAATCACCGTTATACAAATTCAGCCCTACTAATCTTTTGAATTGGAAGAGTTGCTCAAGGGCAAAGAATGGTTTTTCTACTGCACTCTGGGCAGTAGGATGTCCGGGACCATAGATACTTACCTTGCGACATGCCAAGGCTAATTCTCGAATAAATGAATCAGCTAAGGCATTAATATCCTTCTCTAAGATTGACTCGTTGATCGTCCTGTTCCTGCTCTGCATCATTACTCCCAAAACAAGTTAAGTTTCCATCATCCGTAGCGACAACAATCAAGCGTCCGTCAGAAATCGGTGTCTGCACAATGCCACCTTCGAGAAGCACTTTATCCCGAATGGAGCCGTCAGTAACGTCTAGTGAGTACAACGACCCGGTCATAGTACCAACCAATAGATAATTACCGACAATCGTCGGAGCCGCTCTTATTACTTCTGGTCTTTCAAACTCCCACAAGTTCTTACCAGTCTGTAAATCAAGAGCAAAAAGCTGGCCTTGACTGTTCCCTACAAAGACCCTGCCGTCAGCAACAGCAGGTGCAGTCCAAACAGGTCCTCCGACAGTTTTCTGCCAAACTATGCTTCCATCAATAGGGTTAAGTGCATACACTTCTCCCATCATTGAGGTAGCAACAATCATCTCTGAGACAGCGACCGCACTAACAAGTGGACCAGCAAGATCTGCCTGCCAGATCTTTTTACCATCTTCAATCGTCAAGGCAAATAATCTGCCTTTATTGCCGGGAACAAAAAGAACATCCTGATCTGCTGTAAACGGAGCAATAAGTGGTTGATTGATTTCGTACTTCCAATCAATCTCCCCCGTCGAAACATTCAGTGCAAAGACTGTTCCTCCAGACGATCCGACAAAATATCTCTCATCTATAAGTATCGACCCGGGAGTTATGTCCTTTACCTTGCGCTTCCAAAGCTTGTTTCCAGATCTCAAATTAAGCGCAAGAACCTGATTTTTACGGGGGGCAAACGCATAAACAGCAATAGAATCGGAGACAACGACACCTGTTATCACCGTACCTTTTGTCTGCAACCTTCCTCGATATGAACCATCTTGTAACCCTATGACCCTAACCCTGCCTTTGGCTGATGGATACATGATATTACCGTAGTAAATTGTCAGCGGACCCGCAGGCTTACCCGGCCTTCCCTTTTTCCAGATCCTTTTGAGATAACCCGAAAAAGTATTTGAATTGACATAACCAGTTGATCTGATATCACCACGATGGAACGGCCATGCAACCAGCTCTTCATCAATACTATCGTGCAAACGGTACTTTCGAGCACAACCACCCAAAAACAGGAAAAACATGAGAAAAACTGAAATCCGAACAAGATATTTCCTCATCAGAAATTCCATCCGAAGAAAAAGTCAAAATCAGTATCGGTTGATATTTTCTTAAAATCGGTCGTACGGGAAACATCAAAACGCAGAACGAGAAAATAACCTAGT
>JAJRUL010000038.1 GCA_024277795.1 Candidatus Zixiibacteriota bacterium | reverse complement strand
TAGGATTTACTGTTAAATATATAGGTGAATTTGCTCACGATTTCAGTGCTAGTGGTTGGTCTGCTGATGTTGGTACGCTTTATGATACTGGCTTCCGCGGTTTCAAGATCGGGATGGTTATTACTAACTTTGGTCCTGATATGAAATTCATCAAGAATTCATTCCCGCTTCCAATTAATTTTAAGTTTGGTGGTGCGATAAATCTTGTTGAAGCAGATGACTACTATTTGACTTTTTCAGCAGAGGGTTCTCATCCTTCTGATAACTTGGAAAAATACAACACTGGACTTGAGTTTGTCTTCAAAGATCGCTTTGTGCTCCGTTCCGGTGGACGCTTCAATTATGATATTGATGGTTTTACAGCCGGTGCAGGATTAAGACAGCCTCTTGGTGAGGATCGTGAAATCCGTATCGATTATGCTTTCCAGGATTTTGGAATCCTGACGGAAGTTCACCGTTTTACGATGTCTTTGTCATTCTAAGGGAGAGTCTTGAATATCATGGCTAAACGACAGATCAATCTTCGGCAAACTGCAACAATGTTTGCAACTATGCTTCTTGCAGTTGTAGCTTCTACCATATTTATTGGTGGCTGTACAGATACTCTCAAAGAGGATGTCTTGGACAATGAAAAACCTCTCGTTTTCTTTGTAAATATCCCACCTGAAGGTCAGCAATTTTCTAGGAATCCATTGGTCTATTGGTATGGCACTGATCGTGATGGACTAATCGATTACTATCGCATTCATGTTGCTACCGATGATGAGGTTGGATCCCAGGCACCAGAAGAATACATTGCTAGTGTCAATGATACATCATGGATGTATATTGATGTCGATCCTGCTGAGTCTGAACCACAAACGGGTCAAACTGTTCCGATGTCTGCTAATGTGCTCGATCCAGTTAATTCATATGTTCCTCAGTGGGTTTTCCTACAAGCATTTGATATGGAGGGTGCTAGCTCAGAAGTTGCATACAGATTGTTCTTCCGCAACGATAACCCGCCACAGACACAGTTGTATAATATTATTGCGGCCGACAATCCGTTTGTAAATGCGGTTAATCCCGGCGGTATTATTACAGGGATCAGACTCCGATGGAGTGCTGAAGACCCTATAGACTTCCCGTCAGATCCCCCACCTTTTGAGTATCAGTGGCGTTTATACGGTCCATATACAACGAGTGAAATATCTCAGCTCTCTGATTCTTTCTTTACTGAGGTCTTTATTTCTTCAGACGGATTTGTCTACAGGATAGGTGATACTATTATCCGATGTGATACCTCATTTGTAGATACTGCTGTGGCTATCAACTGTGATACAACAGTTGTTGTCCCTGGCATGGGTAGTTCTGCTTTGGGTGCTATGGAAGATTATTTCCGAGTTGACGATTCTGATTTTGTTGGTTCGATGTATGATCGAGTTGAGGATAGCTCGTTCAATGGTATTGATCCGTGGGTACTCAATACTACAGATACGATTTACAATGTCTTTAAGACAATTGATGTGGATACTACTAGTCAGATGAAGTTCATCCTCTGGGTTCGCTCACGTGATGATGCGTTTGTTCCTGATCCTGCACCTGCATTTGATACCTTTAGTGTAATCAATCCACGTTTCGAACGTGATGTTTTGGTGCTCGATTTTGCTCCTGTTTTTGGGTTTACGCATACGTCTCCGAGGAACTGGCCTCAATCGTCCTATCCTGATAGTTTCCATGTATCGAAGTTCTGGAAAGAAGCAATTACCGCTTGGGATCCGAATATTGGTGCTGGTTTTGATGTGAATCAAGATTGGCAACAGACCAGAAGGTTCAACGTGATTCTACCTATGAATATTCTATTGAATCACAAAGTAGTCATTCTTCATAATGATGAAATCGTAGCCTCCGGAATTACTGATTCTAAGATTGGTTTGCCTCTATATAAGGCTATTGATGCTGGGGTGAATATGTGGGCGACAATGCGTGCTGCTATTTCTGGCGGTCCGACTCAACCACCGACTCAGAATGTTATTCCACCGTTTGCTTACCAATTTTATTTTGCAGTACGCAAGATGGCATTTTCTGGATCATTCTGTTTGGGAGATACAACAGGATTTACTCCTTGTGCACTTAATGCACGCATAGAAGACTTTGTCGGAGCATATAGTCTTGATACTCAGAAGTGGCCAGATTTGACAGTTGTTCCTGAGTATTTGAAGTCTAGACTGCGTTATCAAGGACTTGTTCGATACAATGATGCATACCCTGCTTTGCCTGAGGTAAACTGGAGTGAAGCAAGGTATGGTGCTGAAGTTATGTATCTGTATAAGTCTATGTATGGTGCGGCTCACCCATTAGGTAGAAGAGATGATTTTGATTTTGTGATGGAAGGAGCACCTGTTGGTCATCGACAGAATACAGGTCTTTTCCGGACTGTCCATTTCAACTTCACTCCTATTGTTCTTGAGCCGACTAGTTTCCAGCAATTGTTTGATACCGTTATGAACTACCTGTATGATCCGTCAATTGCTACACCAGTATCAGAAATTCGTTATCCAGAAGCTCAGAATAAGCTTTCTGTATCAGAGCAACGACGTCGTTATTGGTTGCGTAATGAAGAAGCCGCTCGTGAAGAGGGTATTGATTTGACCAATTACAATACGACGGACAAAGCAGAACGATAGTTTTTCGGATTTCTAATAGACATGAAGGGATCGGTTTTGTTACCGATCCCTTTTCTTTTGCAAGACCTCATGTATCTACTTCTGTTGGTTGAGAAGTTGATTAGTTGGAAATTTCCTTTTGGCAACTACTAATACTGAATCTGCTTTTTTCGTTTGGCCAATTGATGCATAACCTCCTATGAGGTTTATGTATGCTTCCACTCGTAATGAATCTAACTCAATTGCTATGAGACTATGACGAATCGATTCGCCATATATTGCTTTTCGACCAAGGATATACCCGATTTGATAATGTATTGCGCTTAGCATTTTTTGTCGATTAGCAGGACTGTTGCGGTAGAGCTGATCGAAGGCATTGTCATCTGTTTCTATAGGAGGTCTGGTCGTTTTGAGTGCATCATTTAAGATCGCTAGTGCGCGATCGTAGTTCACATGGTTTGTCAGCAGTACGCCACCTTCCATCATGACCTGCAGATCATATTCAGTTCTCTCTCCCGCACGACGGACGTGTTCAAAGAAGTCGGAAGGATCATATTGAGGTAAGGTCGACATAGCTCTCAGTTGTATCAGGTTTGCATCAATGCTTGATGGTTCTATATCAAGTGCCCTGCGTGCGATTTCTATTGCTACTTCAGGATTTTCTTGTGTCAACAGCAATGATGCAAGGTTTGTGTATGCTTGGCTTCGTTGCGGATAGAGACGCAGTTCTTTTTCATAGTAAGCTAAAGCAGAATCAATAAGCCCAAGACGAAAATAGCAACTTCCTATAGTGAGGTTGACATCAACGTACGAAGAGTCAACTGATAAGGCCGAGTGAGCGAAGCGAAGGGCCTTTCGATACTCTCCCTTATTGAAATAGTGTTTTGCCTGTGCGAGTTCGAATTGCGGTGCGTTAGTTGCAGGTGGTGTTACAGGAGGGAAGAAAGAGAATAATCCTATTGCGAAACTAACCATGACAATAGATATAGCAATACTACGCTTATATCCTTTAATATCCCGTAATACACTGAAAGCATAGCCCGTTAAAACAAAAATAAAAGGCAGAATAGGCAGTCTAAATCGGCTGGAGAAAAAGAACATAGCTCCTGCAAATAAGTACGTGAGAATTGTGAAGGTGAGGAACTTGATTTCACGATGCTTTTGCCAGCCCATCAGAATGGCCAACAGAGAAAATGGGAGCAAAAGGCCAAAGGATAGGGGAATATAGTCTAAAACTCCAAAAGCCCTGAAATGCTGTTGCAAATCCCTGTTGTTTGAGATCTCCTTGTTTGAAAAGGAGTAGACGATCTTTTTTGCAAAGAGAGTGAGGAAGTCCGTTGGATGTGCCACAGCCCAGGCAGTTGCTTTGCCTAACCAGTATGACGACAGGTCGCCTGGTTTTGGTCGAAATCCCATATCTTTTTCTGCAATTAATTCGATTTGCTTTATTCGCCAATTGTATCCGAGTGGCATCGGCATAACGGCTGAAACACCGTTAGCATCCGGGTTATTGCCCAAGTAGAGGTTAATTCCACCTTGCGAAGCGATTAGTACAGGATCTTCAGCTACCACAAGATTCCGTACAGTAATTGGTGCGATACATAGTGCTATACCAAAGAGAAATAAGACGATTCGCTTCAGCCATAGTCCTGATGCATCATAGTACCAGATAAGAAACAACGTTGCAATGCCTGCAACTACAAGTGCTGTAGGTCGAGTTATTGAGGCAAAACCGAAAAAGCTACCACTTATTACGACTAGACGGAGATTGTTGCTCCTAAATGTGAGAAGAAAACAGTATACTGCAATCTGAAGCAGGAGTGTAAAGAATGGGTCGAGAAGTAATTCATAATCAAAGTATATACAGATAGGGTATAGCGCATGAATAATCGTTGCTATTATAGCGGTTCTGCGATTAAAAGCGGTACGACTGATTACAAACGTCATACTGACCGAAGCTAACCCAATACACAGCCCTACAATTCGGCCAACCCAAATCGATGATCCGAAGATGAAGTACATGAATCCTAATAGAAACGGATAGCCTGGTGCACGAAAATAGGTTGTACCTCCAAAGAGTTCACCTGATGCGAGAACTTCGGCCCAGTGGTGATGATAATAATTATCAACAGTGAGCATTGCCCAAAATGGAGATTTTGAATAGTAGTAGAGATAGATTAGGCGTACAATAAGTGCTACTGAGATTACCCACAAAAAGGAATATTTCTTCAGCAAAGGTGGTACAGTTAGCTTCATGATCCTACAATATAGACGATAGCTGTTGATTCACAGCAAAAAATCATTGTTTACGGATTGCATCAATATGCAATGTTTTGCATTGTATGCAAGATGGTATCTTCTTTCATAAATCTATCATTTCAAAAGTGGGAATTATTTGCTCTTGCTAAGGTATTGCCAGACATACTATTATTATGCCCCCTAAGATTGAATATGATAAAACGATGGATGTAAAGTATCGGCACAATGATTGCTCAAAGTAGGTCAGACACTGAAAGAGGAGAGTTGATGAGTTCTGTTCGATACATTAAAGGTTGTTATAGCCTGTTTCTCATTGGATTGATTGTTATGCTATCCAGTGGGAATGTAAAGGGGTCTGTTCTTTCGCCTCATCTCGAAAGAATGGTGCAACAGATCGATCACGTCTCTGCTGATTCTACTCTTGAAGTTCTTGTTTTTCTTGATGACTCACGTACAAGGTCGCTATCAAAGAGTGCGAGCATGAGTTTCGATCGACGGTCAGATCGGATTAAGGCAGTTACTCGTCAACTACAGTCATTTAAGTCTCCATCTGCTGACATTGTCACAAAATATATTGAATCAGTATCAGGGACGATCTTAAGAAAATTCTGGATAACACCTGTTTATGAAATTCGGATCAAGGCCTCAGCATTAGCGACGTTGGCAAATCTTAGAGGTGTCAGATTAGTCGTAGAAGATGTGGCGTTAGTTTATACAAAACCCGTTGAAGTTCGTGCTTCTACATCGTTAGTTACTTCTGTTTCTTCTCAGCTTCAACAGCTACATGTACCTGCCCTTTGGCAACAAGGTTATACTGGAACTGGCAGGCTTGTCTGTTCATTTGATACCGGTGTTGAGTCTGATCATCCCGCCCTTGCATCAAAATGGCGAGGGAACCATGCTTCGCTTTCTTCATCATGGTTTTCAAAAGTTGCACCTCTTGAGAATCCGACTGACAAAGCGGGTCATGGTAGTCATACAATGGGAGTCATGATTGGATCGAGTCTCGGAGATACTATAGGTGTCGCTCCAGGTGCTGAATGGATTACGGCAGGGGTAATAGATCAAGGTCGCCCTTTGGCGACAACTCTTGCTGATATTGTAGAAGCTTTCCAATGGGCTTTGAATCCTGATGGAAATGTTCTTACTACTGATGATGTTCCTGATGTCATTCTCAATAGTTGGGGAATTCCTAAAGGACTTTTTCTCCCTTGTGATAGTACGTTTAATTCAGTTATTGCCAATGTTGAGTCGGCTGGAATAGTGACAATTTTTGCCGCTGGGAATGAAGGCCCGACATCACAATCACTTCGTCACCCTGCTGATCTTGCAATGAACAGATTAAGCAGTTTTGCTGTTGGAGCGGTTGATAATAATAGTGTCATAGCGACTTTTTCAAGTCGTGGTCCATCTTCATGTGATACAACCCAGATCAAGCCTGAAGTTGTTGCCCCCGGTGTCCTCGTGAGATCGTCTTACAAAGGTGGAGGCTATAAGACACTAAGCGGAACTTCGATGGCTGCCCCTTATATTGCAGGTCTTGTTGCTCTTATGCGTCAATATAATCCTGACGCGACAGTCGAGCAGATCAAAAATGCGTTGATATCCTCAGCAACAGACCTTGGCCCTACTGGAGAAGATAATGCTTATGGCAACGGTCTTGTTGATGCATCAAAGTTGCTATCTTTCCTAGATCCTGCAGTTGCTACTCCTTCTTTCCAGATAACATCAATTCGAACCCAAGAACAGGGTGTCACATCACCTGGTCAGGCGCTTGATTTTTGGATAACCCTTTCAAATGATTCTAAGTTTATTGGACAAGCAGATGCGTCTGTTGAAATAGTGTCAAATACGACTATAACAGCGAATATTGCTGACGCTCAATTTGTGTTTAGTTCTTCAGCTTCAGGTGCTGTCAATATGCTACCTTTCGAGTTAGCTATTCCCGAAGGAATCGTTAGTGGTACGCAGATAGACTTACTCATGACTCTTTCAAGCAGTGATGGTGTTGTACATGATACGACAGCATTTACTATTACTATAGGGGTTGAGTCAAATGGTTCATTTGCAACACATACGAGTACTCAACTTAGTATGACCGTTTCAGATTTTGGTCAATTTGGTTTAGCTGACGGGTCGATATATAATCTTGCAGGGGATGGTGTAAAAGTTCATAGTGGCAACAATCTACTCTATGAAGGCGGGATAATTGTTTCTCGAAATGCTCTTCAAATATCGAGTGCGGTTCGTGCTGATGATGGCCGTTTTGCTCAATCTGATTTCAGACCGATCAGATCATTGTCAGAACCGTTTTCGACTGCCGACAACGGACTTCACAGAACAGCAGTTTTTACTGACAATACATCAGAAATCCCGATTCCTGTAACGGTCAAGCAGGAGACAATTTCGTATCCGAGTCTTGGCGATAATGGTTTGGTGATTTTTTCATATAATATTAGAAATGATGCTTTAACTGTATTGACAGGTTTGAATTTTGGTACACTGCTTGATTTTGATCTTTCTTCGGGCAATGACACGATTGTATACGATGCACAGGTGGGGTTGATGTACCAAGAAGCACCCGGTTTGCCATTGGTTGGCTATATCAGTTTGAAGAATATGAATGGTATACATACCCTTGAGAATGGTTTGTTCAAACGAGGTTTTACAAGAGAGCAACTTCATCAGTTCATATCATCAGATTTCATTGATGTTAGCGATCAATCCAGAGGGGACAAACTCTTTATTATCAATGGCGGGCAGGTAGATCTTGACCCTGGTGATTCCGCACAGTTCGCCTTCGCGCTTGTTGGAGGTTCAAATCTTACAGAATTATATGCAAATGCTACGGCTGCTCGTATGCATTTTGATATTGCTACTGACTTGGATGAAGGGTTATCGAATCTGCTTCCTGAAGATTTTATACTCTCTCAGAATTATCCGAACCCGTTTAACCCAACTACGACTATTTCTTTGCAGATTCCTGCTTCTGGCAACGTGAATTTGTCAATATACAATACACTCGGTCAGTTAGTTCGTGTCCTAAACGACGCGCCACTATCTGCAGGTCCCCATCAGTTTGAATGGGATGCGACTGATCATTATGGTAACAAAGTTGCGTCCGGCGTTTATTTTTACAGAATGCAGGCTGAAGAGGTGACCAAGACACGAAAAATGCTGTTTGTGAAGTAATTCTTGCGCTTAGTGTGAAAAGCTGAACGCATTGTGTCTCAAATATGTTATTATAAGTAACGAAGATGTTACAACAATGAAAGTAGAGCTGATGAACGAAATACGAAAAATCGGACTTTCTGTCCTCCTGATTATTTCCATGTCACTAATAGTTGTCAATGTAGGTGCGGTTGCACCAAGTGATGAAGCAATTGCCCAATGGAAGCTTGATGGCACCCTCAAAGAGAAAATTGCGACATGGAATAAGAATCGTGAAGCTGGTTGGTGCAAGCCGTCAGCACATCCGATGTTGGATAAAAAAACCAGAGGTTCACAGCTCGCTCTTGGTACTCAAGTAGTTGATACAATTAACGTGATCGTCATTCTGGTTGATTTTACGGATCAGCCTTACACCGTCGGCGTAGCTGGCGAACCATATCAATTTGATTCAATCCTGTTTTCAGATCAAAATATCGATTCAATTTATAATCCTACCGGGTCTATGACTGATTTCTATATGGAAAATTCGAACGGTACGTACTATATCCAAGGGGATATTTACGGTTGGTATACAATGCCTCAGACCTATGCTTACTATGTTGGTTCTGATGATGGTGGTACGTATGGTTCGACCTTGGCTCGTCACGCGGCCGATGCCGCAGAAACGGATGGAGCAAACTTCAGTAAATATGATAATAACCTTGATGGTCGGTGTGATGGTTTGATCATTATTCACTCCGGCAGAGGTGCTGAAGAGGGAGCCTATGGAATCTGGTCGCATAAAAGTCAGGTTAGTCCGACAGTTATGTACGACAATGTTTTGATATCTGATTATACGATGAATCCTGAAGAAACTGGACAGTTCAATACTAGTCTTTCTCATATTGGTGTATTTTGCCACGAGTTCGGACATTTTATAGGTTTACCTGATCTTTACGACTGGGATTACAACCCGAGTTCATCAGATGGTTTAGGGCGTTGGGGTTTAATGTCATCGGGTAATTACTTGGGTGGGTCTAAGAAACCAGCACATATGTGCGCATGGTCGAAAGAATATGTTGGATTCCTGCAATATACTGATGTAACACGTGCGAACCTTTCACATGTTGCTATTCCTGCTGCAGAGTTTAATCCTGTGGCATATCGCTTAATTCCTGACTCAACAAATCCGCAAGAGTATTGGGTGGTTGAGAATAGGCAGAAAATTGGATTTGACCTTTATCTTCCGACTTCGGGACTTGCGATCTATCATATTGATGAGGGTGGCGGGATAGGTACTGGAAATGTGAACTCAAATAGATATCTGGTAGCTTTAGAGCAGGCAGACGGCAATGATGATCTTGCTTTGACTGATGGGAATATCGGTGATGGGGGTGATCTGTTTCCTGGTGCGATGAATGTTCGAGCATTTAACAACCTGACGATCCCAGGGTCATGGACAAACGATTACCAACCATTTACTACTGGTGTTGCAACAGAAGTATCAGTTTGGAATATATCGAACTCAGACTCTATTATGTTTGCCGATTTAGACCTGACATATTCAAGACCTTATATAGAATTGTCAGGATCGACACCACTTGTTTTTGATGATTCGTATGGTGGTGATGGAGACGGGCTTTTGGAAGCGGGTGAGACGATTGCTTTTTATTGTACAGTTAAGAATTTTATGCGTGAGTCCTACAATGTACATGCAACTTTGCAGACGACCTCGAACGAGGTGACATTTACGACGCAGACGACGCCATTTAATAACCCGAATCCTGATATGTTCTCAATTGCACGGACAAGTATGCTCCCGATCATTTTTACTCTCTCTGACACGATGACTTCATCAATCGATTCTTTTACGTTGGTTATTACAACTGACTCTTTGCCGGGGGGGACAGGTTCAGGAGAATATGTAACCACATTTACTTTTGAGCAGAACCTAGGTGCTCCTCAAGTCCTGATCGTCGATGATGACCGTGGGAAAAATTATCAAGCAGATTATGAACAGGCGTTTTATCGCCTTAGAGTCCCCACTCGTACATGGGGGAAACAAATTTTTGGGACACCAAGCGTAGCTGATTTGTCAGCGTATAACATGGTCTTTTGGATCACGGGTGATTCAACATCGAATGCTCTTAATTCATCCGATATCGCTTCAATGAAAGGGTTTATGAATAATGGTGGGAGCTTGATGTTAACGAGTAAGAGTGGTGCGATAGATCTCTGGGCTCTTGACTCAGCCTTTGTTCAATCATATTTCAAGTGTTCTGTTGGAAGCGGTGTTTTTTCTCCGATAATACAAGGGGTTGCGGGAAGCACTTTGGGGGATGGTCTGAATATGAGATTGGATGCTTCCAAACCTCAACCATTTGCTGATCAGATAGAATTGTTTCCTCTGAGCCAAGGAGAAGCTGTTGCTCAGGTGAGTGCGGGGGGAAGTTTTCGTACGGTTGCCGTCTCTCACAAAGGGTCTCATGCTTCGGTGCTGATGACATTCGGTTTAGAATATCTCGTTGAAGGATATGGAACTGATATTGATTCTGTTTTGACTCGCACTATGGATTATTTTGGGGGAATGGCTACCGATATTTATGATGGTAGTCCGTTTCATCAATTGCCCCGTAGTTTTGATTTGTCACAGAACTATCCAAACCCGTTCAATCCAACAACGACAATTAGATATACCCTTCGTAATACTGGAAATGCAAACCAGATTCCACCCCGAACAGAACTGAATATCTACAATTTGCTTGGTCAGCATGTCAAAACACTTGTCGATCAAGTGCAGGTTCCAGGTCAATATGAAGTTGAATGGAATGGTACCGATCGGACAGGTCAGCAGGTTGCGACCGGGATCTATTTTTATCGCTTAGTTCGTGGGGATGATGCCGAAACACGTAAGATGCTTTTCCTGAAATAAACCCTTCTTTCTCTCATATTTTAGTGTCTATAGCCGTTGGGTAACTGACGGCTATTTTTATGTCTTTCAATGAGATAAGGATTTAAGATATTTTTCGCCTTCTTTTTCAAAACGACTTGACAAATATCAGTTTTATACCGATAATTGAAATTGAAAATCGTTTTCATTTAGCTTAACTGGTGGATTGATTTTGAGAGAATTCTTAAGAACAAAAGGTTTTAAAATGACCCCGCAAAGAGAGTTAGTTTTTCGGGCTTTCTTTGAGTTGGGGGATCATGTCACAGTTGATGAGCTATATGATAAAGTTAAAGAGAAAGATAAGTCAGTCGGTTATAGTACTGTTTGGCGCAATTTGAAGCTGATCTGCAAGGTTGGACTTGCTGAGGAAGTGAATATTGGGGACGGTGTTACTCGCTATGATCGGGTTACACAAGTTCCTCACGGACATTTCTTTTGTGTTGAGTGTAAGAGCCTGACCGAATTTTCAGTTGATCAAATTGTTGGTGTGTTAGCCCAGTCTGCCAATGACCATAAGTTTGTGCCTGAAGCTTTTAAGATAGAAATCCGTGGCCTTTGCCAACAATGCCAAAACAAGAAAACATCGTTGAATACCAAGGAGGAAGTTCGGGATTGATAATTCTATAGCCAAGATAGTGATGTTCCCGAATATACTACTATGACATATCTACACAAAATGTTGCCTGGGCAGAGCGGAAAAGTTATCGGGTTTACCGGTGATTGTAAAGTCTGCCGTCGATTGCTTGAACTTGGTATGGTACCCGGTAGGGAGGTTACATATCTTCGTAATGCTCCCTTGCAGGACCCGATGGAAGTAAAGATTGGCTCCTGCTGTTTGACGCTTCGTCATACTGAAGCGTCATTAGTTGCTGTTGAATTGGATGACTAGCCCAGACTAAGGTCTGTTATGGATAAGACCGCACGAACAGAGGTGAGGACGGGCTCGCCCGTAGTAGCAATATGCGGAAATCCAAACTGTGGTAAGACAACCGTTTTCAATGCAATCACTGGTCTTAATCAGCATGTTGGCAATTACCCCGGTGTAACAGTAGAGAAAGTCACTGGTCAATTCAAGGCTGATGGTTACCCCGATAAAATAACTCTTATCGATATTCCTGGCACATATTCACTATGTGCCTTTTCACCCGATGAAGATATAGCAGCGGCGGCTTTGACCGGTTGGTTAGAAGGTAGTTCAATCCCTGATGTCATTATCTGCATGATCGATGCGACAAATCTTGAACGGGGATTTTACTTTTTGCTTCAAGTTCTTGAAATCGGCAGGCCTGTTGTTGTTGCTCTTAACATGGTTGATCTTGCTGAGGGGAGAGGGTTGAAGATCGACTCCCAAGCTTTGTCAAAACAATTGCATGGTATCCCTGTTGTTGAGATTGTTGGTAGTCGTTCTATAGGTATTGATGAGTTGAAGCGCGAAGTTGTAGCATCGTTGAATACTCGATTGCCTGAAGGAGAACAGCTCTATAGTGATGAAACGAACAGGCTGATAGATCACCTTCAGCAGATGCACATCCCCGGTTTTGAGAGTCGTGCTGCTTGTTTGCGAGTTATTTTTGATATTGGTGGATCGGCTGAGAAGAAATTCCTCGTTCAATGTCCTATCGAAGTACATACATTTCTTGAAGAGGGTCGTCGTGCCATTAGTTCTGAAGCACTATCTTTAGAAGAGACTTCCCCTTTGACTGACAGGGCAGATCTTCTCTATACGATGACTGTTACCGAAGAATCGAAACGACAGTTAACCCGCTCTGAAAAACTTGACCGATTCCTTCTTCACCCGATACTCGGCCCGATCATACTCGTGGTAATAATGGTGTTTGTCTTTCAATCCATTTTTAGTTGGTCTGAGCCGTTTATGGATTTGCTCGATTCGAGTTTTGGATATTTTGCCTCACGAGTAGATTTACTGATGGTTGACGGACCATTACAATCATTACTCACTGACGGTATCATTGGTGGTGTTGGATCAGTATTGATGTTTATTCCACAGATCGTGATTTTATTTCTCTTTATTGCCCTGCTTGAAGATTCGGGTTATATGTCTCGAGCGGCGTTTATTGTGGATCGGATGTTTCGATGGTGCGGGTTGTCCGGGAAGTCGTTTATTCCAATGCTCTCATCATTTGCCTGTGCTGTTCCAGGAATACTTGCAACGCGAACGATTGAAGATCGCAAACTTAGACTGATTACGATTATAGTTGCACCATTGATGACCTGCTCGGCCCGTTTGCCTGTTTATGCTATTATGATTGCCGCTTTTATCCCTTATGAGTCTATTTTGGGTATTTTCAACCTTCAGGGGTTGACTCTTACTGCTCTTTATCTTCTTGGGATTATTGTAGCAATTGTTGTCTCTTCTTTGCTTCAACGATTTCTGTTTCGGACAGAACAGGGGACATTTTTGATGGAGATGCCTTCTTACAAGATTCCAACAGCAAAATCGATCCTTATCCGAGTGTTTAATCGTGTGAAGGCTTTTATTGTGAGGGCGGGTGGAGTAATCCTTGCAATAACTATAATTATTTGGGCATTGAGTTATTTCCCGCATAGTGAGACAATTGATCAAGCAGTTGCGCAAGAGGTCAAGGAGCTTCGAGTTGCGTATGATCACGAGATAGATGAGATTCAATCTCAGATTAAGGAATTAATTGCGACGGATGTGGGTAGAGATCCTTCTGTCGAAGCAGAGATACAGAGTGCATTTGAATCTCAAGTTAGTGATAGTCTAACTGCAACAACAGTCGAAAAGTTGGTTGAAAAGTATCCTGAACGTTTATTGCTGATACATGCATATTCTCAATTGACTACGAAAAAGGATGAATATGAAGGTGCTCTTTCTGCTCTTGCCAACGAAAAAGCAGGTATCCACCTCAGAAACTCATACTTTGCACGAATAGGGCATCTCGTATCCCCGATGTTTGAGCCTTTGGGTTGGGATTGGAAAGTTACTATGGCAACACTTGCGGCTTTTCCTGCCCGTGAAGTTATTCTGGCGACTCTTGGAACGCTTTATAACTTAGGCTCTGATGTTGATGCGGAATCATCATCACTTGTTGAGAAAATGCGTCAATCGGTTTGGGAAGAGGGACCGAAGATGGGGCAAAAGGTTTTTACTCCTGCTGTTGCAATCTCTATTATGGTCTTTTTGGCACTCTGTTGTCAGTGTGGGGCAACCCTTGTTACTATAAAGAAAGAGACAGGTTCATGGAAATATCCGATCTACATATTTCTCTATATGACCTCATTGGCGTATGTACTGTCATTTGTTAGCTACCAGCTTTTTAGGATTGTGGGTTTGTAATGAGTACGGGATTTCAGGAAATTGTTATTGGTGTTATAGTTGCATGCTCTATTCTTTTTCTCTTCCTGCGCTACAAACGTCAACGTCGGAGCCAAGCGTCTTGTTCAAATTGTAGCTTGATGAAAACAGTAACATCATCAAAAAAGAAATCAGCATCATCGTCCGATTTGACTTAGCAATGGGGTCTCTCTATATTCATTCGTAAGAATTGAGGAACCGATGCTGTCAAATGGACAAGTAGTATTAGGGCAATATACCCCCGCCGATTCATATCTACACAAACTTGATACGAGAGCAAAAATACTGCCTGTTTTGCTTATTCTGATCTTAGGGATGTTTTCACATTCGCTCCTGTTTTATGTCCCTTTGATTATTGGGATATTGAGTGGTCTCTTGTTGTCTGGCCTTTCACCTCAACGGCTTTTGTCAAACTACAAACCGCTTCTTCTGCTGATTGTGATTACTGCTCTTTACCACCTTATCTTCTCAGGCAGGGAGACAGAGCTCCTTTGGCAACCATTCGGTTTGTCAATCAGGGAAGGTGCTTTGACTATGGCATTATTCTTTTCAATGCGACTTATTCTTTTTATTTCCATTGTGTTTATTGTAACGATGACAAGTTCTCCGTCTCAGCTATCTGAGGCAATTGTTTGGTTCCTCTCCCCATTGAGACACTTTCGTTTTCCTGTTGATGATATTGGTCTAATTCTGTTTATGGCAATACGATTTATCCCGCTTGTATATGAAGAGTTTGTAACAATACGCAATGCTCAAAAAATGAGAGGGTTACGTTTTGATGTATCTCTTCCGAAGAAAGTCCGCAGGACAGTAGCAATTCTTATCCCTGTTTTTATCGCATCCTTGAATCGTGCTGACGAGTTGGCGTTAGCTCTTCAAGTTAGAGGATACAGATCGAACAAACCAAGAACAGTCTATACACATGCGAGAATTGGTAGTAGAGAATACCTATTTTTGGGGCTGACAACATTGGCAGTTTTTCTGTTGTTTCGGGTGACGGCATGAGTGATACGGTGAAGAATATACGATTAACTATTGAATATCGCGGGACAAACTTTTCAGGTTGGCAAATCCAAAAGAGACAGACGACGATACAAGGGGAGATAGTCGAAGCGATTGAATCAACGACTGGTGAAGTTGTTCATCTTACTGGTGCAGGACGTACTGATGCGGGTGTTCATGCGTTGGGTCAGGTTGCTAATTTTCGAATCAACCATCATCTGGAACCAGAAAAATATAAGAGTGCACTCAATCACTACTTACATGAAGATATATATATTCATGAAGCGGTTGAGGTTGAGCCACAATTTGATTCTCGACGTTCGGCGCTATCTAAGCGCTACAGATATATCCTTGGCTTGAGTCGTTCTGCGCTTTATCGAAATCTGAGATGGGAAATGACTACGGAGCTTGATTTTGACCTCCTTAAAGAAACAGCCAAACTAGTTGTCGGGGAGCACGATTTTGAGGCGTTCTGCGTGACCGCTTCCCGAAAAGAGGATAACAGGTGTCGGATAATGCACTCAAAATGGCATAAAATGGGGCCTTTACTGGTCTATGAAGTGCGTGGGAACAGATTCCTTCACAGTATGATACGCTCATTGGTCGGGGCTATGGCAAATGTTGCGATGATGCGTAAGGACAGCCATCCCGAGAACTTGACAATAGAACAGTTTGCCGATATTATACACGCTCCGTCCGGGCAGAGAATAGTTTTTACCGCCCCGGCTCATGGATTGTATCTTGTGTCGGTCGCGTATTAGAGAAAGGTTCCGATGAAATTTTTTATAGACACTGCAAATATTGAGCAGATCAAGTCTGCCGTCGCAATGGGAGTGCTCGATGGAGTGACAACCAATCCATCGTTGGCGGCAAAAGAAGAGGCTCCATATCGGGAGTTGCTGACAGAAATCTGTAAGATTGTTCCCGGCCCAGTTTCTGCTGAAGTTTTGTCTGTCACCGCCGAGGAGATGATTGCCGAGGGGCAAGAGTTAGCCAAAATAGCAGATAATATTGTTGTAAAAATACCGACAATTATGCCCGGTTTGGAAGCGATTAAGAGTCTTACGGCTGAGGGTATTCAAACCAATGCGACATTAGTTTTTTCACCCTCTCAGGCACTTCTTGTCGCTAAAGCAGGTGCATCCTATGTCAGTCCGTTTATTGGGAGACTTGATGATATCTCTTCTGAAGGTATGAGGCTTATTGAAGAAATTGTTACTATATACCACAATTATAGCTACGGCACAGAAGTACTGGTTGCATCGGTACGACACCCGATGCATTTGGTCGAATCGGCTCTGATCGGTGCTGATGTTATAACGATGCCGTATAGTGTGATTGCAAGCCTTATCAAGCACCCACTAACGGATATTGGTCTGGAGAAATTCCTTGCGGATTACAAGAAAGCAGGGAAGAGCTGATGATTGAGCGGTATACACTTCCTGAAATGGGTGCCCTTTGGACCGATGAGGCACGTTTTGGGATCTGGCTTGAGGTTGAGCTTGAAGCGGCCAAAGCGATGGCAAAATATAAGATCATTCCTGAGACTGCCTATAAAGCGATCAAAAGGAAAGCGAATTTCAATGTAAAGAGAATCAATAAGATTGAAAAAGAAGTTAATCATGATGTTATCGCATTTTTGACCTCAGTTGGTGAGTATGTCGGAGAACCAGCAAAATATCTGCATTTTGGGATGACCTCATCAGATGTGCTTGATACATCTCTCTCAATACAATTGAAGCGAAGTGCAGTGATTATCGATAAGAAAATAGTTGCATCACTCAGAGAGATCAAGAAACTCGCTAATAGATATAAGAAGACTCCATGTATAGGCCGAACGCACGGAGTTTTGGCAGAGCCGACAACGGCTGGGTTGAAATTTGCTATGTGGTACACGGAATTAAGTCGTGCCCGTGACCGTTTTACTGAAGCAACTCGGTCGATATCGGTAGGAAAGATATCTGGAGCAGTCGGGAACTTTGCCAATCTACCGCCGAAGGTTGAAGGGGCTGTTTGTCGTGCTCTCGGTTTGAAGCCTGCCGAGGTGTCGACTCAGGTTATTCAACGTGATCGACATGCTCACTTTATCAATGCCTTAGCCTTACTTGCATCATCATTGGAGAAATTTGGCACAGAAATTCGGAATTTGCAACGTACAGAGATTGGTGAGATGATGGAAGGTTTTGCCAAAGGACAAAAAGGTTCTTCGGCTATGCCTCATAAGAAAAATCCAATTACTGCCGAGAGGATTACCGGTATTGCCAGGATGATGCGTGGATATGCAGGAACGGCAATGGAGAATATTGCACTTTGGCATGAGCGTGATATTGCCCACTCTTCAGTTGAGAGAATCATTCTCCCTGATTCTTGTATTCTTATTGATTATGGTTTGGAGAAGTTTATCGGTTTACTCAAAGGTTTAGTTGTAGATAAGAAGCGGATGTTGGAAAATATTTATTTTCGTGGTGGAATAGTCTTTTCTCAGCGATTGCTTTTGAAATTGACCGGTCCTGTTGGTTCACGGGAAAAGGCATATCGGATGGTCCAACGGAATGCAATGAAAGCTTCTGAAGGAAAAGGGCTTTTCCGTGAACTGGTCAAAGCTGATGCGGATATTACCAGGTATCTTTCTGATGATGAGATTGACAGTTGCTTTGGGCTAGATCACTACACCAAGAATGTAGATAAGATTCTCAAACGAGTGTTCGGATGATGATTGTTCGTGATGGCTGGCCATTCATTTTCATCGCTCTGTTTTTTGCCGTAGCATTTTTGTTTGTTGCTTTGCGTTACAGTTCGATATGGTTGGTTAGTCTCGCCGGTTTGTTTGCACTTTTGACGGTTTTCACAGCGTTTTTCTTTCGCAATCCGAATAGGGTTATACCCGCACAGGAATCTGCTTTGGTTTCTCCTGCTGATGGTAAAGTTGTTGCTATTGTTCAGGAAAAATCCCATCCGTTTTTTGAGGGTGAGGTGACGAGGATTTCTGTCTTTCTTTCTGTATTTGATGTTCATGTCAACCGTACACCTCTATCAGGTACGATCGACTTTGTCGACTACAATCCCGGTAAATTCTTTGCCGCTTTTGAAGAGAAAGCCTCAAAGCTGAATGAGCAGACAGAGATAGGGATGATTTCTGATAGTGGTCACAAAGTAGTATTTAAGCAGATCGCAGGTTTAATTGCTCGACGGATTGTTTGTAATCTGAAAAAAGGGCAAAAAGTGATGAAGGGTGAGCTTTTTGGTTTAATTCGTTTTGGTTCACGTTGTGATATTATTATGCCATCAGATTACACAATTCAAGTAGCTGTAGGAGATCGGGTTGAGGGTGGGAGTTCCATCCTTGCACTTTTACCTGAGATGAAAGCGGATGAAGGGAGTACGGATGGCATCTGATGCTGTCTCTAAATATAGAGGCATTTTCCCCGGGACATTCACAATGGGGAATGTTGTATGTGGCTTTCTTTCTATTCTTTCTGCTTTTGAGGGGAATATAGTCGGTGCTTGTTGGTTTGTGGTATTGGCAGGTTTTCTTGATGCTCTTGATGGTAAAGTTGCAAGACTTAGCGGTGGGACCTCGGAGTTTGGCGTAGAGCTTGACTCCTTGGCTGACTTTCTCTCATTCGGAGTCGCTCCTGCGGTTTTGGTACATACGATAAAACTATCTGAGTTGGGCAAATGGGGTTGGATTATATCAATAGTCTATATTATGTCTGCTTCGTATCGCTTGGCCCGCTTCAATTTGTTGGCATCCACTGATGAAAAGAAAGATTTCCTTGGTCTTCCTGTGCCAGCGGCCGCACTTCTGCTTGTATCCTATGTCATTTTTTCCTATCACCTCTGGGGAGAACTTAGATATTCCCAGATGTTAGTTTCGATGATAATTATCATGGCTTTTCTCATGGTTTCTCAGGTTCGATATGAAGTTGTTCCTGATCGTTTTCATACGAAGGAAGCCAAAATAAAATTAGCTTTGGTTTTGTTCAGTATTCTTGCTTTGATTGTTCAACCGAGACTGTTGTTGTTTCCAATTTTAGCTTGCTATATATTGTTCGGAGTAGGTAGAGAAATGTACCGCTTATTTTCAGTTGGTGTGGAAAGAGTCACTGGCCGGAATGTAGGCAGGCGTAAGGAAGACAGGATTGACGAAAATGAGTGAAACTTGCAAGGCAGTTGTTTACGTAAGATTAAAAGACGGCGTTTTAGACCCACAGGGTGTGACAATTCAAAAAGCTCTTTTGCAGATGGGATATGATGAGTTTGCGCAAGTTCGTTCGGGTCGATTCTTTGAGCTTGAAGTAAACGGTTCGGTTGAGAATATAGACCAGAGGCTTGATGAAGTCTGTTCGCGTTTGTTAGCAAACCCTGTGATAGAAAATTACCGAATTGAGAAGGTATAATGAAATTTGGTGTAGTGACATTTCCCGGGTCGAATTGCGACTATGACGCTTATGCAGCGGTGAGATTTGTGCTTGGTCAGGAAGTGGAATTTCTTTGGCATAAATCATCTGACCTGTGTAATGCAGATGTTATTATTCTTCCTGGGGGGTTCTCTTATGGTGATTATTTGCGTGGTGGTGCGATTGCCCGTTTTTCTCCTATTATGGAAGAGGTTCTACAATTTGCTTCATCTGGAGGGCCAGTTATAGGGATTTGTAATGGGTTTCAGGTCCTTACAGAGTGCGGGCTGTTACCCGGAGCGTTGATGCGGAATAGCCATCTTAGATTTTCATGCAAGTATGTTCATATCAGGGTTGAATCAGATCAAACGCCTTTTACACATGGTTGTACTGTCGGAGAGGTTTTGAATATCCCTATCGCACATGGTGAGGGGAACTATTACCATTTCGATAAAGAGATTAAAGAGTTGGAGGATAACGGCCAAGTTGTTTTCCGCTACTGTGAAGCTGACGGATCAATTACTGAGAAGGCTAATCCTAATGGTTCAATTGCGGGTATTGCGGGGATCTGCAACAGGGGAGGAAATGTTGTCGGATTGATGCCACATCCTGAAAGGGCTGTTGAGTCAATTCTCGGATCTGCTGATGGGTTGAAGATTCTGAACTCAGTTAATGATTATAAGAAAGTAACGGCACAGGCGTAATTATGAAGAAACGTGAAGTTACATTTATTTTAGTGTCGCTTATTTTGGGTGCTGTTGTCGGTGGTTTGATTGGTGAAATTATAGGAACATACCTGCCCCCGGGTGCAGCTAAGACATTGTTTACACAATCTATTTCAATCGGCTTTGAGACAATCAAAGTTGATTTTTATGCTGTCTTGTTTACTTTTGGATTCATGTTGAAAATAAACTTCATGTCGGCTTTGGTCTTACTGTTGGTAATTATTTATTTCAGATGGTGGTATTTATAAACCATCAAATATATGGAGGTCATCATGCCTTTTGGCCTGGGACTCACAGAACTTATTGTTATTTTTCTCGTTGTTCTTCTTTTGTTTGGTGCGAAGCGTCTTCCTGATATTGCCCAGGGTTTGGGTAAGGGGATACGTGAATTTAGACGTTCGGTAAAAGATACGACTGATGAATTCAAAGGATCAATGAACGACGAGAATTCAAATGAGAACTCCGATAACAAGAAGTCCAATTGATTGGATGAGATGAGAGACATCTGAGGTTACGGGGTATGAAGAAAAAATTCGACACCGCCGATGCTGAAAAAATTGGTGATGCAATCGGGGCAAATGAGATAGCATTTGAAACTGATCATTTCCGACTCAAGACCGAAAATTCTGAAGAAAACAGAAAGCTTGTATTGGAGGTTTTCCCAGAAACCGCTTTAGGATCAGAACGAGGAATGCTCGTTGTTGTCTATGCAGGGAATGTGCATTTACAGTTGCACAACTGTACGGGCTATGTTATTTCAGAGGAATTAGGCGAGGTGACTTTTGTCGCAGAGTCAGAAGGTCGTTTGAGTGGTTTGGTTGTTGAACGGGGGGCTTCATGTTCACAATATGCTGCGTTGAACCGTGAGCTGATCTCAAGTGATTTTACGCAGTTAGGTGTCGAGGTTATGCTTTCAGGTGTTGCTTTGTCTCTTGCTGAAGAGGTCCTTTTGGACGAAAGAGATGAGAAGGATTAAGGTCGGAGAAAAGGTAAGCAAAAAACCCGCAACAGTTATGATGCGGGTTTTTTCATATTTACTATTGAGATATGTTCTACTTTATTGAGAAGCTCTCAACAAAATCGCTTAAATTAGCGGCAATTTCCGAAGCTTTTTGATATCGTTCGTTTGGATTTTTCTTTAATGCACGTCCTATTATATGATCAAACAAGAGAGGGATTTGAGGGTTTATCGTTGAGGGCATCTTCGGATCCTGTGTTGTAATTGCATAGATTAAGGATGTTATATTTTCACCTTTGAATGGTCTGCGACCTAAGACCATTTCATACATAACAACACCCAATGAGAACAGGTCAGCACGACGATCAACAGCTTGTCCTTTGAGTTGCTCCGGTGAGATGTAATTCGGCGTACCCATAGCGATACCCGTTTTGGTCATCGAGTTAGAGTCGATTCGAGCGATTCCGTAATCCATGACCTTGACTTTATAGTCTTTGAGTACCATGATATTGGCAGGTTTAATGTCACGATGGACAATTCCCTTTTCATGAGCGTATTGTAGCGCTGCACAGATTTGCATGATAATCTGTGCAATAATACGATAATTGAACTTGGTTTTCTTCTTGATCATATCCTCAAGGGTTTGTCCCTCAAGATATTCCATCGCTATATACTGTAAATGTCCCTCAGAACCAACGTCATAGATGGTCACAATGTTTGGATGTGAGAGTTTACCAGCGGCTTGAGCTTCGCGGAATAGACGTTCTTTGAGCTCGGCCATCTCTTCAGGGTCATTTACAAAATCGAGTCTAATTGTTTTAAGTGCGACAGGACGATTGATCGCCGGGTCGACACCTTTGTAGACAAGACCCATTGCACCCTTACCAAGAACTCCTGTTATTTGGTAGCGTCCAAGATTCTTAGCATTATCAGCAGATAGCTTGATTTCACTTAATGGTTGACTCTCACTTGAAGCGATTGACTCTTCATCCAGACCATCAGGTTCAGAGATATTATCTGAATTGCCTTTGCTTGATATAATCTCCGGTTGAGCTGATGTCGATTCCATATTTGGATTGAGACCATCGCTAGGTGTTGCGGATGTTTTTTCTAACGAAACATCAAGGTTTACTGCCTGATGATCATCGGGATAAATTTCCTGAGAGTCTGAGATTGCAGCTGTGTGAAGATTTTCTTGATCATTAGGAGAGGAGATAATCTCACGAACAGGTGCTTCTTTTTCTATTTCTTGTGAGATATTAATCTTCGGTAGAGGGCGATCTGAATCAGTTTCTTCTTCCTCTTCACCTGAAAGGAGAGAGGAGTCAAGAATTGGCGCGACACCCATGAAGAGCAGTAACTCAAGTGCAATATATATAGTGTTTGTGATTATGCTAAATGAACTAATAAGGAAATAGTTTACATTTGCAAGAATGATAAAGCCGATGAACAGTATAACCATTCTGTATGAAAGATTCACCTGTGGCAGGACAAATGCACAAATCGCACCTAGGAGGAACAGGATGGCCATATCTGTTAAAGGCTGTTTTTCTTTAGGAACAACAAAGTTTTGATTGATGATATTTTCAATGATATTTGCATCGATTGTCAGTCGACTTGCACTTGGGTCTACAGGGGTAGTGAATGTTTCGCGGTCTATAAATACATCGGGACCGATTAATAGAGCTTTGTCTTTTAGCCGTGTACGATTAAAATCTTCTGAGAGGACATCAGCGGCGGATATTGTTGTAAATGAGTTCTGAGGAGCAAAGTTGATATAAAACTCACCTTTAGAATTGATCGGTATACTCACTTTGGATCCTATATTGATTTCTTTTCCTTCGATAACTTCGATTTGTGAAGCAGGGACTCCCAAGTAAGTAGCGGCAGTAAGCAGTGAAAGAGATGGGTAATAGTACCCGTCGAAATTCATGATTGTCGGTTCATGTCTGAGAATACGATCCTGATCGGGCTGGACGTAATCGAAACCGACTTTTGGTTTGCTTTGCAGAAGTTTTTCTGCCGGCAGGAAGACTTTACGTACCAAGAGTGAAGAGTTTTCAGACAAAATACCGACTTTATTATCTACTGTTACTGAATGTTCAAAGAGATATTTTGTGTTATTGGTTTTATCACTTCGGTATGTTGCAAGAGCGATATCGTAGGGTAAGACAACGTTATCAATCCATGTTAGTTGACCTGCGAGGATATTGGTATAGCCCGCAGAATCTTGTGTTGCATCTTCGCTTAAATCAAAACGAACAGCAATCGCTTTCGGTTCACCAGCTGCTGCTGCCGCCAAAAGGTCTGCAATTCGATCTTGATTCCAGGGCCAGGGGCCATACTCATCCTGAGATCGGCCGTCAATCTCGATCTTGATTACATTTGGGCGTATTCCCTCTTTTGAAGTTACCTGACAGAGGAAGTCATCAAGAGACTGTTGCAGGTTCTCCAATGGACCAAATCCGTTGGCATAAAGAATGACCACGAATACTGATGTCAAAAGGTACAGAATATAAGAGGAATACTTGTTCATATGTCCTGAATCCTATCGCCCGATAGCCAGTCGTTCAGCCAATAGTGATGGCAGTTCTGTCTGACTAATCTTTGTTTGTGTTGTCGTTATATCATACTCTGCTCGGCAGAATTGTACTTCTTGTTCGACATTATCATATATGACGAATGAAGCCCGAGGGTCATTGTCACGCGGTTGACCTACTGAACCAACATTGACAATATATCTGCTCTCTTCATGAGGCTCAAAATCATGTCCGATTTTCTTTTTCGGATTATCATTTGGTACTTCGGTGAAAATCATCGGTAAGTGGGTGTGTCCAACAAAGCACATTGCCTCATCAAAACAGTCAAATGCTTTTTTTGCCTGATCAGGTTTGAGGATATACTTCCACTTTTCGGGTTCATAAGGGGAAGCATGTACAAATCTCGTATTGTCACTTGAGTAATCAAGATCGAATTGTCGTATCATTTCCAGGTCTTCATCTGTCAGGATATTTCTTGTCCAGTCAGATGAGATTCGTGCAAGCTCCGTATATTTTTCGGTACTACACCTACCGAGTGCTGTATATTCATGATTGCCGATTAGTTTTACTCGGCAGGTTTTATCTATAAGTTTTAGGCATGCAGACGGATCTGTTCCATATCCGACTACATCTCCAAGACAGTAGATTACATCAGCCGATGCCTGTTCGGCGGCGATGAGAACAGCAGTTAAAGCTTCAAGATTACCATGAATGTCAGAGATTAAGGCAATTTTCATAGACGAGAAGCCTCAACAAATTTGAAGACAGTCTTACCAACAGAGATAATGTCGCCGTTTTTAATGTGACAACGGTCGACTTCCTCGCCATTGACTTTTGTTTTCCCTTTTCGGCCTAAATTTGCTACGTAAAACGTGTTATCTTCCTTTACTATCTTTGCTTGAATCCCAGAAAGGAAGAAGCCTTTAGCCCGGATATGGACGAATTTTGCCTTGCCGATAGTCACAACGTCCCGTTCGAGGCGGTATTATGAGAAATCAGCGTTTTCTTGTGCGACAAGAACAGAACCACCATAACGTTCAACAACTTCCCGGTCTTTTCTGTCGTTTTCTACCAGCTTTTTCTGGGCTTTTGTATTAAGCACCATAGTGCCGTCAAAGTTGGCTCCTTCATCGGTTTCCTGTGAACTATCGCTATGGTAGATGAGTTGGTATTTGCCAATTGTAATAATATCTTCATCGCGCAGAATCTCTTCCGTGATTTTTCTGCTATTGACGAACGTACCATTGAGGGACTCGTTGTCCATCACTACAGCTGCATTGTTGTTGAATTCAATCATCGCATGTTTTCGGGAAACACCACGATTTTCCAGAACCACATCATTGTCATTAGTCCTGCCGATTGAAATTCGTTTTTTTTCGGTGACGATTCGTTCGATCACCTTGTTGTCATACTTGACTACGATTTCTGGCATAGCCGAGTCCTTCGGTATATCTCGCGTTCTTTTTTTCCAACTTTGATCTCTCATCAATTATAGATAACCGTCCAGAAGCTCATTCTGTACGCTTGTTGTAAATTGACGAGTTGCTTATATTGTCGGCATGAATATTGGAAAGTTAACGCTTCAAGGTAAGGTGCTCTCAGCACCTTTGGCTGGTGTCTCAAACAGGCCGTTTCGAGTTTTGGCTATAAAAGCCAGGGCGGCAATGACTTATACGGAAATGGTTTCCTCTGAGGGGATAATACGTAACCAGACTCGTACTATGGAAATGATGGCGATTCATCAAGATGAACAGCCTGTTGGGATTCAACTCTTTGGAGCTAAGCCTGAAGTGATGAAAGAAGCTGCCTCTATTACAGTTGAGAAAATAGGACCAGATTTGATTGATATCAATTTTGGTTGTCCCGTCAAGAAAGTTGTCGGGCGCAATGGAGGTGCGGCAGTTCTGAAAGATCTTTCTCTCACTGAGGATATAATCAAAGCAACAGTTGAAGGGGCAGGGGAGACACCTGTTACAATCAAAATTCGGACTGGTTGGGATGAATCTTGTCCTGTTTTTGAGCAAGTTGGGAAGATTGCTGAGAGAGCCGGGGCAAAAGCAGTTACCCTTCACGCAAGAAGCCGAGCGAAAGGGTTCTCAGGCTCCGCAGACTGGTCGGCTATTCGTAAGCTTAAACAAGCTGTCTCGATTCCTGTTATTGGCAACGGAGATGTCAACACTTGTCGTGATGCACAAAGAATGCTTGAGGAGACAGGGTGTGATGCGGTTATGGTTGGGCGTGCGGCATTGGGGAATCCGTTTATTTTCAAAGCGATGAATGATTATCTTGAAACAGGCATAAGACCAGATCCCCCTACTGTAGATGAAAAAATCGAAATGGCTCAGATTCATGCCCGTTTGATGGTTGAGCAATTCGGAGAGGAAAAAGGGGTTGTTATGATGCGACGATATCTCGGATGGTATGTAAAAGGCTTTCGAGGGGCATCGGAGTTGAGGCCAAAACTCTTTCAAGTCACTACAATTGCAGATATGAATGATTTGTTTGCGGAGTATCAAAGAACATGGTAAATAGTAATACGGTTTTATAAAATACGAAGATTGTTATCGCTATTGTCTTGCCGTGAGTTCTCTTGCTCTCTATATTTGTTTGATTTTAGCGAATGAAAAATGGATAAAGGATGAGGTGAATAGATGAAAATTTTGGTAGTTGGGCTTCAAAAAGATGGACATGTAGTTCCTGCTACATATGAATTGTTGACTGCGGCCACATGCCTTAATGGGGATCTTAGCTCTGTCATATTGGCTGAAAATGCTGATACTCCCGCTTCGGAACTTGCCTCTCGTGGGGGCGGGAAAGTTCTTACAGTTTCACATCCGAATCTGAAACATTTCAATGATGAACTTTACACCAATGTCTTGACTGAGTTGATTAACAAACATCAGTTTGATATTGTTTTAGGACCTGCAAGTTTTTACGGCAAAGCACTCTTCAGTCGTTTGGCGGGAAAACTCGACGCACCATTGGCCTCTGATATAACAGCTTTGCGAGTTGATGGTGACAATGTTGTTGCATCGCGTCCTCATTATGGTGGAGCAGTTATTTCCGAGTTGATTGCCAAAAAAGGCCCATACTTACTTACTGTTCGTCCTAAGATTTTTGCTGAGCAAAAAGATGGTTCAGGTGAGGTCGTTGCTGAAACAATTGAGGCAGTCACATTCGACGTCAAGATGTCGATTGATGAGGTTAAATCTGAGTCAACAGGGTCAATCAATTTAACCGAAGCAGATATTATTGTGGCTGCTGGTCGTGGTATGAAAGCTGAGGAACACCTTCCGCTTGTGCATGATCTTGCGAGTGCATTGGGTGCTGCCTTTGGTGCCTCTCGTGCGATTGTTGATGCTGGTTGGACACCATACAGCAATCAAGTAGGGCAGACAGGTAAGACAGTTAATCCGAAATTGTACATAGCAGTAGGGATCTCAGGTGCAATTCAACATCTTGTTGGAATGCGAGGATCGGGGACTATCGTAGCAGTAAACAAAGATAAAGACGCGCCGATTTTCAACGTGGCCAATTATGGTATAATTGGTGATGCATTTGAGATCGTCCCAGCCTTGACTGCGAAGTTCAAAGCGGAGTTGGGTTAGGCAGACGTATTGCATGATTCATCGGTTTATGTAAGGTGGGATCGAAATGATTCCACCTTTTTTTGTTTGAATTTGATCGATTCGCTGTCGGGTCACACTTTTGACAAGTCAAAAGCAAGACCCGACAGAAGGATGAATTCAGCAAAGAGCCCACCCGGCGCTCCGCTCTGGGGGGCACTCTATTGCGAGCGTAGCAATGCAAACTCTCCGTAACAGAAGCGATGCAATCTTTTGCGTAACGATGGAGAGAGATCGCCACGTCGCACTGCTCCTCGCGATGACGTATTATCTATTCTTCGACCGAGCAACCGGACTTATGAAGAAAAAGGGTTGGGAGTGCAGGGGGGCTAACTTATGAAGAAAATATGATCTGAGGAATAACAAAGACAAAGCGAAGATAGAATACGCGACGCGTGTGTTTAGTATTTGAGCTATTCAACTACTATTTGGAAACTCTGTAAGCAGACTTGTCTTCGAACTACTATCTATTCGGGAAAGGTGCTGTTAGTCGCTGAGCCATTCAACTTTTTGGAGTGCGGGTATTTGCTGGTACATTTCGACAGAAAGATGTGTGACATTTTCAACTGCATCATCAAGTTTGTTTGCTCTACGCTCAAGTCGTTTAGCTCGTCTTTCAATTTTGCTGGAACGTCTTTCCATATCACGTTCAAAGTCATCTTCATTATAGTTGGTAAGCAACATTTTGAATAGTCCACCGATAGCACTTAAACCGATTTGGGCACCATGCAGGCCGATTTTTGCTCCTTCAACACCTATTGACTTGGTCTCTTTGAAAACAAACCTCATTTCATTGTAGAAATCTTTGACCAAAACTTGTTGGTCAGGAGTTAATGGTACTTTGCTATCATTGATGAATAGTTCATGATCTGGTGTGAATTCAATTATTTCGCCACTATAGTCTACATGGTCGAGAATGAGAACTCTATCCTTAAAGTCAATCGTGATTCCATGAACAGTGAAAGAGTGGCGCGAAATATCATACGAGATATTGTCATTCCCTTTATATCCGATATTGACTTCATTGCTATACCCCTTAACCGGTAGTGCAAGCAGGGTTATAAAAGTGAGTGTTAGCAACAGCTTCATAATTCCTCCATACAAGGCAGATTATTCGATATGATAGGATTTACGGGGTCAAGTGGGCGTAGGTTTCAAACAAAAACAGGTTATACGTACAATTTTATTCTACAAGTCGACTCGAACAGAATCCAAAATAGTAATTGATCCGCAACCGTTGCGGATAGTGAGTAGGATTTGGTACCATCCGCTATCTGCATACGTGTGGGTTATTACCGCCCCTGAATCAGTTGCAGTTGTACCATCACCTAAAGCCCAATCCCATCCAGTCATGACATTTGGAGAGGTTGCACTAATTGTAAAGGTGTCAGCAACAACACCGCTGGCAGGGACAATATTTATTCCTGCAAGCAGAGAATCGAGTGTGTCGGAGAGAATGATTAGACCCGGTTTGATAATTGAGTCGTTGATACATTGTCCCCAGACATTGAGTTGAACATCATAGATTCCCGGGGTGACATAGGCATGCACTGGAGCAGAATCAGTAGCAATAATTCCGTCACCAAAATTCCAGAGGAAACTATCGATATCAGTAAAGATATCCATGTCGAACTTGACCTGGAATTGTTGGAATGATGAGTAGCAGGCTGTCGAGTCGGATAGGACGAGCATATTGGGGATGAGCGTGTCATAGGCAGTTATGACATTAGCAAGGGAATCGACAGAGACTCCTCCCCCGGTATCGCCAATCGTAAGTTTGACAGTAAATGTTCCTGAAGAATCATAAATATGAGTAGGATTCTGTTCGGTTGATGTTTGTCCATCTCCGAAGTCCCATAAACGAGACGTTATTGCTTCTCCTGTTGCCGGTGTGGAGCTATCAGCGAACGGTACCGAGAGCGGTAAGCACCCTGAGGTGTTCTGGATGACAAATTGTACTTTTGGGCACTCGTGTATGCGAATCAGGTTGCTGTCGATAATTGTTTTGGTTCCGCAACCTTCACTCGATGTATTCAATGTCAGAGAGACTGTATAGATGCCTGTGTCGGGGTATGTCCATGAGGGGATAGAGTCGGTTGATGTCCACCCCGGTTTACCGAAACTCCACAGCCATGAGGAGACCCCGCCAAAATCTGTCGGTGTAAAGGTTATTTCTGTTCCGGGACATGCGACAGTATCAGATGCTCCAAAGTCGCCGACAGTTGCCCCTACAATGATAAAACGACGTTTTATTTCAATATCGGAACCGTCAGTTTCTGTATCTTTGATTTCAAGGCGAACAGTGTATACTCCCGCTTCAGTATATGTGTGGACTGGGTCGCTTTCCACAGAAGTGCTATCATCACCGAATTGCCAAAGCCATACATCATGGGGCCCGCTGGAGGCATCGGAAAATGAGACAGTAAGAGGGGCACAACCTGAGTCGACATTTACTGTAAATTCTGCGGTTGGGTGTCCTGCGGTTTCAACTGTTTCAGTTACTAGAGTGTCACAGCCGGGTATAGACCAGATTATTGTTATAATCATGATTGCAAATCCTAAGATGGCTATGTTTCTCTTCATCAGTCTCTTTCCTTTATTATTGTATACACAGTATATAATCCTGCTGATTCCGGCAGTCAAATAGAATCTCCAATTCCAATAGAGGTATTGTTTCTACCAAAAAAGGGGATGGTTGTTCCTCATGATAAAGCATTGAGTTGGCGACCCGATATAATGAGAAAGAATCATTATTATTCAGGAGTATATTATGTCATTGTTGATCGAGATTATCGAGTGGATGGATCCATCGGGTGAAGAGATGATTTACCGACTACCTCAGGAGGGTTCCGCTGATTTTAAGCTTGGGGCACAACTAATTGTCCGTGATTCACAGATGGCTATCTTCTTCAAAGATGGGCATGCGGCCGACCAATTTTCTGTGGGCAGGCATACTCTCTCGACGCTCAATGTGCCGATTTTGACTCGTTTGCTCGCTTTTCCGTTTGGGTTTGACTCACCATTTAGGGCGGAAGTCTATTTCGTTAATCAAAAAGTGTTTACCGGTTTGAAGTGGGGGACTTCTCATCCAGTAACATTTAGAGACAGCAAACTCGGTTTGATTCGTTTGCGTGCATTCGGTTCTTATACTATGCGGATTGAGAATCCGTCATTGTTCCTCAATTCACTAGTTGGCCGTCAGTCCAAATATACAACCTCTGATATTCAAGATTATCTGCGTGATGTTATAGTTGCGAGGATGAATGATCTGCTTGGTGAGCAACTTGATTCAATTCTTGATCTTCCTGCTGTGTATACAGAGTTAGCAGAAGATTTCAAAGGAGTTGTCCATTCAGAGTTTGCAAAGTATGGTCTTGAGCTTGTTGACTTCTTTATTTCATCAATCACACCTCCAGATGAGGTATCGAAGATGATAGATCAACGTTCCGGAATGGAAGCTGTTGGCGATCTTGATAAGTTCTTGAAGTATGAGATGGCTAAAGGGATGGGGGGAACAGGCGGAGCAGGTTCTGCTGGTGCGGGTATTGGGATGGCGGCAGGTGTCGGGATGATGATGCCAAGTGTGATGCATCAGGTTTTCGCCCCTGAACAGACTGAGCTGAAGCGCGAACCAGTTGCAACAGTTACATGTCCAAAATGCCATACTGATACACCTGAGCAGTCACGATACTGCTATCGGTGTGGTCACCAGATGATTGCCCAAAATGTTTGTCATGGTTGTGGAACATCATTGCCAACAGAAGCAGGATATTGTTTTAAATGCGGGCTGAAGTTGGATGCGAAGACCCGTTGTCCGCATTGTTCTTCGGAGTTGATTGCAGGTTCAAAATTCTGTGGCGAATGTGGAAAGCAATCGGATGAGAGCAACAACCAATCAAGCTAAGAGAGGTTTTTACATTGAGGTCGGTTGTCCCGGCTGTGGTGGTGCACTTGAATTACAGGAGAACTTTTTTGTTCTACAATGTGATTATTGCGGGTCAACACTACGGGTTGTTATGCCGGATTTGCCACCAGTATATGTTGTTCGCTCTGCGGTTAGGCAGAGGGAAATCCGCTTCAAGATTGATCGCTTTCAGAAGGAACATGATAGTCCACTAACTGATTCGGATATTCAGTACAAGTTTTTCTATTATCCATATTGGAAGGTTGATTCCATTGTTCTTAAGACTCGCAACCGTATTAGTATTGTTCATTCGGGCGGGGGGAATAAACATGACCCGCCTGTGGAGATTGAGTCAAGACATACTGATATTTCTCTTTCTCCCCACACAGTTACATTCCCCGCAGGTTTCAACTTGCCCGGTATACCATGTTCCCTTGGTTTGCGTACAGAATATCTGAGGGTCGAAACATTCTCAGAGGAAAATATAGAAGATAGGTTTGTCGCTTTGCCAGTCGTTTTGAATGTGGAGGAAGCAGTTAAACGGGCAAGAAACTCTGTTGAGTCAGTAGGTAGGATTGAAGCGGCTGATTTTGGCAAGAATCGGACAGAAATGTATCGTCCTTCCGGTTCTCTGATCTATTTTCCGTATTGTATAGCAGAGTCTTATAGTCCAGGAGGATTCGGAAGGTGGATTGTTGATTGTATAACGGGACGTGTTATAGACTATATGAGTGATCCTGCAGATCCTGAGCAGGTGGTCATTCCTGAGCAAACGACTATGAGTTTTGGTCAGATAGCAGTAGGTTTTCATCGTTGTAGCAATTGTGGTATCGACCTTTCACGTGAACAGTCATTTCTGTATATTTGTGGCAATTGTCGTCAGCTTACATCTCTTGAACCATGTGATTTAGTTTCTCCCGATATTTGTACTGCCGGTTTTGGCAATGAAGATGATATGATGATACCTTTTTGGTCACTCAATATTACAGAGGAAATAGGTGAGAGGCTTAGGAGCTTTTGGGGTGGTTTGCATTATTCAGATCGATTAGTGATTCCAGCGATTCGATTGGGTAATTTTGAGGCTACTTACCGTCTGACTCGACGGATCTCTTCTGCAATGATGGAGATGAATATGCAATCGCTCGCTCGTACAGATGGGCGTTTTCAACCTGTAGCAATCGGTCCTCGTGAAGCACTTGTGATGGCCGAGGTAATTGTCGCCCGTGAGATAGCGAATGTATCCTCTTCTTTGGAAGCTCCTGATCTGGGAGCCAGTTTGACAGGTTTATCTCTCTTTTTTGTCCCTTTTCATTACGAACATTATTTTTGCGTTGATTCTGTTTTGGGTGCTGTGACTTTTGAGAAAAGTGCACTACAAAGGTAATCTGTGGATAGACAAGCAGTAGTTTACCTTTTCCAAAAAATGACAGCACAACACAGCTCAAAGGCTGGAACTATCTATCAACTTACAAGTTTAAGAGATACCGCCATTAAGGAGCCTCTTTGAAATAACTTGCTATCGAACTGTCTTTCTACTATGATCGAAGCGTTGTCCGAAAGGGCATTTTTGAGCACAGTTTGTTGATATTTTGTTCTGCCTGTTTGTTCTGCAGTACGTGAACGAACAATTGCAGTTGGATATTAGCAGGCTAAAAAGTAGAGCGTATTCTGATTTGAATGTAAAGAAAAGGATTCGATGCAGTCTATCAAAAAAGAGCTTACCCGCATTTGGTTTCTGATTCCCGTAGTGGTCTTTTTATATGCGCAATCTGCGTATGCAGGAGTAGCCACATTCATGGAGCAACCTGATACATCTATTGCTTCCAATTCCGTAGTTGATATTATTGAGCATGATGGTGGTATTTGGATGGCTACTGGAGACGGTCTGAATTTCACTTTCGACAATGGTGTTACTTGGCTTCTCTATGACAATACCAATGGTTTAGTCGCCAACGACCTTTCGGCTCTTTTTTCAATCGGAGGGAGGCTTTGGGTTGCTACTGGTCACTCTGAATTAGTAGACGGTGCATCTGTCGGTTTTTCCGATGCTTTGCAGTACACAGACGACAATGGGGCGAGTTTTACAACAATTGATTTTTCCTCTACAGGGTTGGATATTCCGCAAGTTATAGGCGGAAATCGATCGATATTTGATATTACGGGACATTATGATCCTTCGCAAAATGAGGATTGGCTTTTCTTTGCAGGTTTTGCGGGGGGACTGTTAGCGTCAGCAGATGGAGGCATAAACTGGCGGAGGATCTACTCTTCTCGATCAGATTCTATTGACTTCAATACTTTACCAGCTCCTCCAGTTCGGACGCTCTACTTTTCTTGTCAGGTTGACACGACTCACGGAGATTCACTCTTCTTGTGGACAGGAACAGCGGGAGGAGTCTTTCAGTATATCTTTGCTCCCAAGGAAGAAAAAGTATATTCACGTAAGTACAGCTCTGTCGTTTTTTGCGACAGTTGTGGTTCTGAGAGCTTTATCTATCTTGCAGGAGATACGGGAGTGACACGGGTTCATACAACGGGTCTTCCTGCTATTTCACGGTTTACAGGAGACGGTTTGCCCGGGGCAATGATTTCTGAGGTCTATGTATTTGCGAATCGTATTTTTGTCGGAACGGCAGATTCTTCGGGTGGTGCTTCAACAGGGCTGGCCTATTCTGATGACGGTGGATTGTCATATACTGCACTTTCTTCTTTTTCAGAGGTGATCGGATTAAACAGAACTATTCATTCCTTCGCTTCGATCAATCAACGGTTGTATTTGGCCGGTGAAGAGGGAGGTTTGTTTGTCTCGGTTGATACAGGGTTAACATGGACTCATATCTATGTTGATTCATCAAACATAACTCCTGCAAACCGTCGTAATGTTGTGTTTGCGCTCGAGTCCTCATACGATACTCTCAGAGTTGGGACTGATTCAGGTTTGGTTACGTTATTTTTGAGCCCGACGGGATTGATTGACTCTTCCAGATATGCTGTTTTTCCTGAAGGAGCGTTTAGCTCTAGTCGTGTTACCAATATAAAGACGCAATACTTCTTTGATTCGACTGGTTTAGTTCAGGATTCGCTTGCGATCTGGTTGAGCAATAGGCCAATAACTGATAGTGGGACAGCTGTTGTTTTTCGATCACATGACAATATCTTCGGACAGGTTGGTGAGGTGGATACAGCGTGGGTGGCAATGCAATGGGGGGTTTTAACGAATGATTTCGCATTTTTTGGCGATACGGCGTTTGTGGTTGGGAGTGAAGGGATAAGACTTACGACAGATGGCAGTAATCCTGCAAACGGATTCCCAGTGTCAGATAGTACCAATGCTGACAATCTCAACAGCGATATTATTACTGCAATGTCAGTACATGGGGATACTGTTGTTATTGCAACAGAGAATGGGTTTGCATTGTCCAACAACCGAGCAGGTTCATTTGTGATTCTTCGTCCTAATAGAGATTCGCTAGGAGCTGATCTTGTCATAAATCACTCGAGAGCTTCATCATTGACAGCAATTTCAGGGGATTTTATTCCTGCAATAGGGATTCAGCATTTTGATAATGGGTTCCCGAGGATATGGGTATCGGCTAAACCGACTTTTGATGGAAATGATGGAATTTCAGTCGGAGTCTATTTCCCTGTTGATTCTGCAGGGAATCCTATTGCTTCTGATACGCTCCCCGAATATGTACGGCATGATCTCAGATGGGGAAACAGGATTCAGAATAGATTTGCGTGGAACTTTGCTTTCAACGGTGATACTACCTTTGTGGCTACTGATGTTGGTGTTTTGATGAACTATGCAGACACTGGTTTGACATGGGATACACTTGTACTTGTGAATGTATTTGGTGATACATTGGTTGAACCGGGTCAGCGTGAATTCCATGCTGTTGCTGTACGTGTTATCGGTGACTATTTGTGGGTTGGAACTGATCAAGCGACTGTCAAGGTAGCGCTTAATACATTAGTGGCCGACACGAGTTACTTTTATGTCGATGTTGAAACGCCTGATGATGAGGTATACGCCTTTCCTGTCCCCTATCGGTCGAGTGACGGTACAGGTATCGATTTTAGGTTTGTGTTGAGAGAAGATGAAACGGTAACGCTTGAGATATATGATATGGCATTGAATTTAGTGAAAAGGCTCATTGACAATCAGCAATATCCTGCGGGTGTGTATCAGGGGCGAAACTCAGGTTTGCCGACTTGGGACGGTCTGAACGGAAAAGGGGATGAGGTTGCTGTCGGAGTGTATTATATGAAGTTAGAGTTGTCGTCCGGTGAAACTCGCTGGGGGAAATTTGCGGTGATACCATGAAAAATTTCCTGAGTGTGATATTGACGGGGTTGCTTATTTTTTCAACCGCCTTTGCAGGTGATGGAGACGGTGGGTATGCTGGTTCGTTTTTCCAAATACCTATAGGTGCTCGCCCGACAGCACTTGGTGGGGCATATACTGCTGTTGCGGATGATGGTGCAGGACCGCTTTACAATCCAGCAGGTATTACAATTCAAAGGTCAAAGCTTTTTGCTACTTCCTACCGTGCGTTGACTTTGGATCGTGACCTTGGTTATATCAGTTTAGTTCTTCCGAGTCGTGAAAACTCTGCAATCGGCTTTAACTGGCATTACTTTCGAGCAGGTGGGGTGCAGATGCGCGATGGCAATGGACGAGAAGTTGGGGATGAGTTAGCATATACGAGCCATGCGATATCTCTTCTTTTCGCCAAGCAGTTTGAATCATATCTATCCGTGGGGATGCGGGCTTCATATTTACAATCATTTTTTGCTGAGATGTCGTCATTTTCTGTCGGTATTGATTTGGGTGCGATGTTGTACCTCAATCAGTTTTTAGATCGGGAAAGCCGTGATTCGTATCCGTTGCAGGATATGCGAGTGGGGCTTGCAGTACGAAATATCGCCGCAAAGTTTCGTTGGAATTCCGATGATTATAACAGAACGTATGGTGGCCCATCTGGTGGAGTTGATCAGCAGGATGATCTTCCGATTGAAGTAGCACTTGGTGTTTCTACACGATTACTGCAAACAAAACTGATGTTGACATCTGATCTTGTCGTCAATGCAAAACAATCTCCACGTTTTCATTCAGGAGTTGAGTATCTCATCACTCCGATATTTATGATACGTGCAGGTTTTGACAACGGACGGTTGACTGCTGGGACAGGATATCTCTTTGACTTTTCCGGATATAAACTGGCTGCGGATTATGCTTTCTCAACGGAGAAAGCAGGGGAAGGCTCTGAACATATTTTTTCATTCGATCTGCTGTTTTAACCTATGAGGACTACTGTACGATACATAGGGGCTTTTCTTGTAGGTGTTGCGGTTGTTATAGCACCAAAGTTATCATCAGCGACAGTTAATGGTTTGTCCCTGCTGAAGATTGAAAGCGGTGCACAGATTGCAGGAATGGGAGGGGCTGGTGTTGCGAGGAACGGGATTGCTGAATTGGCTTTGTACAATCCTGCATCGGTAAGCACTATTACCGATTTTGATATCTCTATCGGGCACACATCGTATTGGCAGGATATTCGTCAGGAGAATGGTTTCCTGTCTAAGCGTTTGACTAAGAAAACAGTATTGCACAGTCGTATACGTTTTGGTGTGATTAGTCAGATTGAGTTGCGCGATGACCGGCCTTCTTCACAACCTATCGGTATTTTTGACGCACATGATGTAGAATTTAAGGCAGGTTTGGCTCATCAACTAAGCGATCGTATTGCAGTCGGTTTTGCGACAGGGTGGTTCCTTGAAAAAATAGGGACATATCGAGGTACAGAGATGAGTTTGGATATTGGTGCAACAGCCAAGGTAAATGATAAACTCTCTGTCGGGGGATCGATAATTAATATTGGTGGAGACCTTACCATATCTAATTCTGCCGGTGCCTCATCGAGGCCTATTCCGCTCCCTACGACATATCGTTTTGGTGGTGTATACAAGTATGATAGATATTTAGTTGTGTCTGATATAGTTGCAGTTGATGGTACTTCACACTTGAATATAGGAGCCAATGCGACAATAGGTATGGGATTGCAGTTGCGCGCGGGGTATATGACCGGTTATGATACCAAGAATATTAGCGCAGGGGCATCCTTTACACGACGAAATATGACAATTGATTATGCGTTTATTCCGTTTCAACGGGGTTTACGTGATGCACATATGTTTCAATTCACCTTTAGCCTGTAGTCTTTGGGAGTTCATCTACTATGGCCAAGTACAAGATTGCGTGGATGCCGGGCGATGGCGTCGGCAACGATGTGATGAAGGCGGCGAAGATCGTCTTAGATCGCATGAGTTTTGATGCTGAGTTTGTTCATGCTGACATCGGTTGGGAGTTCTGGAAAAAAGAAGCGAACCCGCTTCCAGATCGTACAATCGAGATACTCAAAAACACCGATGCGGCTCTTTTTGGTGCGATAACATCGCTACCAAAAGAAGAAGCGGAAGCTGAACTTGCCCCCGAGTTTCAAGGAAAGGGGAAGATCTATTCTTCGCCAATCGTTCGATTGCGTCAGGAGTTTAATCTTCGGACAAATCTTCGTCCTTGCAAGGCGTATCCTGGTAACCCGCTGAATTATAAAGAGGGGATTGATATAGTTGTGTTCCGTGAGAATACTGAAGACTTATATGTTGGAATAGAATTTCATCCGTTGCCTGATGAAGTGCGTGATTCGATCAAAAAACACAACAAGAAAATGAGTCGTTTTGATAATACTGCGGGTGATGATATTGCTGTCTCATTGCGAGTTAATACGCGAAACGGTTGTCGCAATATTATTACTGATGCGTTTGAATATGCCAAAAAGACGGGACGTAAGAGTGTTGCGGTGGTTGAAAAACCTAATGTCATTCGCGAAACGTCGGGTTTGATGATTCGTACTGCTCGTGAAGTTGCAAAGAATTATCCTGGTATTGAGTTGTGGGAGACAAACATCGACGCTATGTGTATGTGGTTAGTGAAGAATCCTAATGATTATTCAGTCTTGGCTACATCAAATATGTTTGGTGATATTGTGTCTGATCTTTGTGCACAGCTTGTTGGTGGGCTTGGTTTTGCCGCATCAGGTAATATCGGTGATAATTATGCTGTCTTTGAACCGACGCATGGCTCTGCTCCAAAGTATGACGGCATGTACAAAGTCAATCCGATGGCTATGCTTTTGACGACTAAGATGATGTTTGATTGGTTGGGTGAGACCGACATGGGTACATCACTCGAAGGTGCGATCGCGGAAGTGATCAAGGAGGGTAAAGTGCGTACCTACGATATGGGTGGCAGTAATACAACCCTTGAGGTCGCAGAGGCGGTTGCATCGAAATTGTAATTGAATAGTAGGGCAGATTTGTTTTCGAGCCTGTTTTAATGGTGAATCTGCCCTAGTTTACTTACTGTCAGGTCTTGCTTTTGACTGGTCAAAAGCAAGACCTGACAGAAGGATGTCTGTACGTCATCGCGAGGAGCGAGAGCGACGTGGCAATTTTGTTAGTTGTATGGTAGAGATTACTTCGCTTCGCTCACAATGACAGGGTGGGGTGTGGTTCGCAATGATGGGATGTAGTGTTGTCGCAGGTTCGAAAGCGGACGTTGTGCTACTTGAAGATTGGATAGTTGCGACAAAAGGATTGTGTAGGGGAGATTTGTCTTCGAGTCTGCCACTTATCTCGCGCGATTCAAGTGTTCGATAATTAGGTCACGGGCTTTTTGGAGGGCTAGGCCACGATGGGATATCAGGTTTTTTTCATCAATCGTCATCTCGCTGAATCGTTTGCCTGAGGGGGGATGCAAGAAGATTGGATCATAGCCGAAGCCATCGGAACCGTCGATTTCGTTAGCAATAACTCCGTTTACTCGCCCTTCAAGAGTTTCTATATTGCCATTACCCCAATCAATTGCAATTACGCATCTGAAACGGGCAGTACGTGGTTGATCAGGATGTTTTGCAAGTTCGGATATGAGTTTACGGTTATTTTCGGCGTAAGTGACATTGTCGCCAGCATAGCGAGATGAGTAGACACCCGGTGCGCCATTGAGAGCATCCACTTCAAGCCCTGAATCATCGGCTAGTGCGGGGAGGTCGCAGAATTCAGCAATAGCATGTGCTTTTAAGATAGCGTTCTCTTCGAGGGTTGTTCCAGTTTCTTCGACATCGGGGAATTCGAGGAAGTCGTCACGGGTTAGGATTGTGACCGGGAGGTCATCGAGTAGGTTCTTCATCTCTCTGATTTTGTCTCGGTTGTTTGTGGCGAGGACGAGTTGCATGTTAAGGTTCCTTTGTCAACCAAGTGATTTTCAGATGATATTGATAGAGCCCACCAGCTACTCTCTCCGAGAGTTCTTGGCGGGGTATTCAGTTATTCATTTCTGTTATTGCAGATTCTATTTCCTCAATACCCACTAATATCTACCCTCGTGATGCGGTCGATTGTACGACCTAAGAAGCGGTTGGCGACTGCTGAAAACTTCTCCGGAACATCTGAAACGAAGAATTTATGTTCCCCCTCTGGAGCGGGATATTGTGTCATTTTTGGATTCAGCAATTCACTTTTGCCGAGCCTTCTGAGAGCTTCACGGGCTGTCTCTTCGCCTGAATCTATCAAGGAGACTGAGTCACCCATGACATCGGAGATGACATGTTTCAGAAGCGGGTAATGAGTACATCCGAGAACAAGGGTATCGATATCGACATCTTGCATCGTTTGCAGATAGTCGCGGGCGATCAGGTAGGTTGCTTCTTTGTCTATATATCCTTCTTCGGCCAACGGGACAAAGAGAGGGCAGGCGAGCGAGAAAACTTTTGCTTTTGGGTCGATCGAGTGAATAATGCGTGCGTATGCATTCGAACCGATAGTTGCATGGGTGCCGATCACTCCTATTCTTCCTGTGGTTGTTTTTTCGATGGCCGCTTTTGCCCCCGGTTCTATCACACCGATCATTTCGACATTCTGTTCAGCAGAGACTTCATCAAGGGCGACAGATGAGGCGGAATTGCAAGCACAGATAATGAATTTGACATTGTGTTCATTGAGAAGCGCAACATCCTGTCGGGTGAATGCAGTGATAATGTCACGGGAACGTCCGCCATAGGGGTAGCGTCCAACATCGCCAAAATAGACAATGTCTTCATGGGGGAGGATATGAAATATCTCACGGGCAACGGTGAGGCCACCGACTCCTGAGTCAAAAATACCTATGGGGCAATCGTTATTCATGGTGATAAATGTACTTTAGTTTGCTGTATTGAGCATCAAAAAAACGAAAAGAGTATGAGTAACATAGAATTATTTTTCATATTTCGCTTTGAATCTCTTAATCGCACGGTAGATTGATTCGGCTACCTTTTGTTGATATCTCCCGCTTTTCAGCAGTTTTTCTTCTTTCTTATTAGATATAAACCCTGTTTCAACCAAAATGGAGGGAGTGAATACCATATTCAAGACAAAAAAGCCTGCTTGGTCAACTCCTCGCGCAGGGATTTTCAGTGATCGTCTGAACTCACGGTCGACCATCATGGCAAAATCATGTGACTCTGCTTGGAACTCGGTCATAATCATTTCATTGAGGATACTAATGACCGGGTCTTCTAAGAGCGTGTTTTGATCTGATTCGTTTCCAGGGCTGTCGTACGAGTCCTGATCTCTTAAGAAGGCAGAGTTTTCAAACTGTGCGACTGCTCGTGCTGAGTCATTTCTGGCTTGGGCGAGGAAGAAGATATTCCAACCTCGTACAGAGGGTTTGAGGGATGAGTTGGCATGAATAGAGATAAAGAGATCAGCTGAGGCTCGATTGGCAATATCTGCCCGTTTTTGGAGAGAGACCGTTTTATCACGATCTCGGGTCATGATAACTTTGAATTCTTTATCTTTGCGGATCAGTTTTGCTAAGCGTTTTGCAATGTCAAGTGCGACTTTTTTTTCTCGTGTTCGACCAGGCCCGACCGCACCTGATTGTTTCCCTCCATGTCCCGGATCTATTACTATGATGTCTATTTTCTCATCGGGACCTATAGTAGAAGGTGTGTCGACACCATCGAGCTCAAAGTTTTGATCAGCGATTGCAATCTGAATACGGGGCGGGTCCATTACAATTTTGTGATGCCATTTTTCTACTTTTCGTTTCAAACGAAACGATACTTGTGCGGCTCCGTCAACTTGATGTGCTTTGAGCTTGTACATGAACCGTCGGTCAAGACGAGAGAGGATGCGGGCACGGTTGACTGTTCCGCCACGGACAGAAACATTGACCCAGTTTCCTT
>JAJRUL010000037.1 GCA_024277795.1 Candidatus Zixiibacteriota bacterium | reverse complement strand
GATCGATAAGCACTCCAAGTTCAGCAGATCGATTGTGCGGGTTATAATCAAAGAATGATACTGTACCAACGAGCGTGTTTTCGTCTTGTTCGACAATAGCGAAGCGGTTTACTTTTGAGTCTGCCTGACCTTTCTTGAATTTCTCAACGTATTGATCAAATGAAGTAAAACCACATGGACGACAGCTCAATGATTGCGGTTCACACAGTTGTTGCCAAATATAGATTGATTCAAGATCATTGACCGTAAGCGGTCTGAGATACACGTTTTTCCCAATAAACGATGGGCGAATTAACGGTGCAGGTTTCTTTTTGCTCATAATGAGTATCCAGTTATTGTATGTTTGAAATCCAATCTGATTTATTCATAGCACTGTAGAACTGGAGAGGAAAGTATAAAATATACTGACGATGTTTTCTATAAGTACTATGCTTCTTCAGTAGCAGAGTCCGCTTGCGGACCTGCTAATCTGTGATGAATTCGTTTCCCCACTACCGTACATACGGGGTAGGGTCGGTGATTCGGCCATTGAGTGCACTGACTGCCGCTGTTGCAGTCGAACAAAGATATATTTCGACATCATCGCGATCAAAACGATCAAAAAAGGAGTGATTTCCCGTACTCAAACAACGCTCACCCGTTCCGAGTAATTGCTCGCTTTGCATATTCCATGAATGTCCACTTGGGTTGACAACTTCTGCACCCGCTTCAAGCATTGCGCGAACAAGACCTTTTTTTAGAGCTTCAAGATAAACAGTATGAGAAGCGGGAATAACAGTCAGACGACAATCAGCATGGACTTTCTTGCTTTTTAGAATATCTGCAACAATTCGCAAATCATCAAAACGTCCTGAGGCACATTGCCCAATAACGATTTGTTGAACTGACAGGTTATCAAGTTCAGGAACAGGTTTTGTTGTTCCGTCTCGACCTGGGCCGATAATCTGTGGTTGTAATTTTTCAATGTTAAACTGAAATGCTTGACGATAGATAGCGTCTTTGTCGGCAATAACAGGTTGATAGAGAGAGGTCGTGCGACTGTTGAGATATCGTCTTGTAGTAGCTTCAAATGGACAGATGACCGCTTTTGCACCAAGCTCAAGTGTGATATTACACAAAGCAATCCGTTCGCTCATCTGAAGATGTGAAATTGCTGTACCATAAAACTCAACTGCCTGATATTCAGCTGATCCAACCCCTAACTGTGAGAGTACTGAAAGTGCGATATCTCGAACGAGAATCCCACGTGGGCGACGGCCGTTAATATCAATACGAATAGTCTCTGGCACCTTCAGCCATATTTTGCCACCTGCCCAGATAGTCGCGGCTTCAGCTGGTGTGATATCAGTAGCAAAAGCGGCAAAAGCCCCACAAGATGCGATATATCTATTAGTCCCGAGGATAAGTTGTCCTGGGAGAATGTTGCCATGTTCAATGACTGACTGATGGCAGGTGCCGTTGGTTAGGTCATAAAATGATTGTATGCTATGCTTGCGTACAAACTCGCGGATCATCTTGAGGTTTGTTGCCGTTGTATTGTTGTCTACTTCAGTACACTGAGCAAGAGTGATTGCTATTTTTGAAGGATCACGAACATACTCAACCCCGACTTCTTTGAAATGCTCTATTATTTTTGCACTGTCCTGATGTGAGGTAACCAAATCCGGTTCGACCATTATTAACTCACCAGTTGTGACTTTTTCTTCTCCCGAAGCTATCGCCAGCATTTTTTGAGCTACGGTCTGTTCGCCATAAAGCGAGGAGGATTGTTGCTTAGCCAGCATTCCGGGAAGATTCAGTTCGAGCTGTTCAAGTTTTAGAAATGCAGGTTTTTCACGAATGGAGTAGCGTCGCCTCCAATTGTAGAACGCAGCTTTGGAAATACCGAGTTCAAGACCACAACGATCATCATCGCCAAAACGCTCCCAAAGATTCCTGATTTCGCTTTCAGAGAATTTTGGCACAGAGTGTCGAGCAACATTCTTTTTCCTGCGCCAATAGGCAACTAAATAGGCCGGTACCCCACCAAGACGTTCGCCTATCTTTTCATCAGTCTTATATAATTTCTGAAGCTGAATCAGTTCAGACTTGGTCGGAATCTTGCGACGAGGAGTCATCGTAGTTTGAACTCCTTGCGAATCGCATCATACACTTTTTTCAGTGATACTGAGATAACTTTAGTTTCACCGATTACAGGCATGAAATTCGTATCACCTGTCCATCGTGGCACTATATGCATATGAAGATGTCCCGGTACACCAGCACCTGAAGATTTACCGATATTCATGCCAAGGTTCATCGAGTGTGGCTTGAGAGCTTTTTTGATCACCGCAACTGTTGTTCTAGTCAGTTCAAAAAGCTCAGCAGATTCTTCTTTGTTGAGTCTTTCAATTTGGCCGATATGTCGCTTTGGTACCACCATCGTGTGGCCTGCATTATATGGATACTTATTAAGAATGACAAAGCAGGTTTTACCACGATGAACAATCAGATTCGAGGTTGAATCCCGTTTTTTCAGCCGAGTGCAAAAGATACACCCTTTTTCTTTTTTACATAGCACAAACCCGGCGCGCCAGGGTGCCCATAGAGTCTTGTCAGCCATAGTGATATATGATAATTCAATTTCATTCTACTGCCAAGTAGCTCTTGCAGTTTTTATCGTATCAGTGCTAACTTGTTGTTAATTAACGGATTTACAGGCAGTTCCTGTGGGTGGCAGGTCTGCCCTCTAATACAATGTAGGACAATTCCTTACATAAGCCGATATTTGTGCGGTTTTCTGTTTTTTGTTGAGCTGAATCTGCTATGATCGCAAATTCATACTATGTTGGTGGAAAAAGCAGATCGACTCGATCTTACCGATGAAAACTGTCGGTCTCTCTTGTTAGAACAATGTCGGTTAAAACAAGGTGAAGTTTGGCATGATCCTGAAGGTCGGCATGTTGTAGGTTGTGGAGATGCAACAGACTCTCTGTTTGTTAAGTCTCTTTTTGAGGATACACGTGCAACTCTTGCGGTGCATGATCCTCCCTATAATCTTGTAGCATTTGCTATGAAGTCGGTTGATGAATATATCAACTGGTGCAAGAAGTGGGTGGAAAATACATCTGGGATCTTAGCAGAACATGCCTCAATGTATGTCTGGTTGGGTGCTGATCAAAAGAAGCACTTTCAACCATTGCCACAGTTTATGTTGATGATGGCTGAAACTGATTACGTCTCCCGTTCATTTATCACTATGCGAAATCAGCGGGGATATGGGACACAGAAGAATTGGATGGCAGTACGTCAAGAGCTTCTTTGCTATACGTGGGGGAATCCTGAGTTTGAGGTACAGTATACAGATATTCCAAAGATTCTCAGGGGATATTATAAAGAAGTACAGGGGCGGAGAAGCGAGAATTTGGAACGCTCGAGATCCGAAACGATCAGACCAGGGAATGTCTGGGTAGATATCCAACAGGTATTTTATCGAATGCATGAAAATGTAGCGGGATGCTATGCTCAAAAACCACTCAAGGCGATAGCGCGTATCATTCTTGCCTCAACTACATCAGGTGATACCGTAACAGATTTTTTTGCACATTCGGGAACAACATTGATTGCTTGTGAGCAGAATAATCGCAAGTGTGTTACTCTCGATATTGACCCGATTTTTGCAGAGCTTACGATCAGACGTTTAGAGCACTATAGAGAGACAGGAAAAGTAGGTTGGCAATCAGAACAGCCGTTTAAACATAATATGACTACATCTATAGCAGGAATATAACAAGATTACGCAACACGAGAAAACAACAATGAATGAGATCCAGGGGAAATTTGTATTAGTGAACGAACCGATCACAGCTAAGATGATTTTTCGTTCTTCAGATGAACAGCTTTTTGGTGAATGCGATGGTATGGGTGACAGTCTACAATCAGCCGAGATTATTGTATCAACAGAACAGTTCGGTCATGGTAGAATATCAGAGAAAGAAATAGCGAGGCTGAAAGATACTGGAATTAAAGCGATAATTGCACGAGATTTTGGACGGCAATTCTTTCGCTATGCAGTGAATACAGGTTTGCCCCTCTTTACAGCTGAGATTCCCGCAACGGTGAACGATAATGCTGATATAGCTATATCTTTGACTAAAGGGACAATAGCATTAGGTGATGAGGTCTTCAAAACCCAAGCATACCCGAGATTCCTTCGAGAGTGTATTACACACGGATCGCTCGTTGCAGTTGCAAGGCAGATGCTTGGTAAATCGTAACTTCTATTGTACGTACTCTAAAGAGGCTGTCCCATTGTCTATCTTGACATAACTGAAATGGTTGATGAAATCCCCGCTGTTGATATATATACCACTCTTACATTCTTTCAGCAGAGGGATATGTAGATGTCCGATTGCAACTATATCGTATCCCTTATCGAGCATTTTCTCAGCATACGCTTCATAGTCCTTGGCAAAGGTATGGTCCCGCTGAGATGTATAATCTCTGGAAGAGCCTGAGACAAACTTGGCTAATGGGATAGCCCAGTCAGGGGGGAGCTTCCGATAGAGCCATATATTGAATCTATTACGTAGGATTTTCTTGAGAAACCGGTATCCTCTATCAGCAGGTGCAAGACCATCACCATGAGTGAGATGAATCTTCTTGTCCTGATATTCTATATTGAGTTGATCTTGGTGGATTACGATGTTCATTTGATTTGGGAAAAAATCATCCATCCAGAAATCATGGTTACCGCTGATATAATCTATCTGAACACCTGAATCTCTCAACTGTGACAACAGGCAGAGAACCTGATGATGATCTTTTGGAATTGCATGCTTGTATTCGAACCAGAAGTCAAACAGGTCACCGAGGATAATCAAACGGTCACCATCATTGCGAACTTTCTCGAATAATTGAGCGATTTTTTTAGCTTTTAGTTCTTCCAGCTCCTTGTTGGTTGAACCAAGATGTGCATCTGAAAAGATATAGAGCGCCATAGGGATAATATACGACTAGAAAAATAGCTCAGCAACGGCAATCAATTTTGTTCTGTCAGGTGTAGATTACCCTACTTTTTCCATAAATTTAGGCATAGCATCAAAAAATGCTTTGGATAGGGCAGTAATGTGTAGATCGATGAGATCGTTGATAACCAAGCGATCCAAACCAACTGTTCCTAAATTACTAAACGGCAAATTCAATTCTGTCATCTTCATGGTCAGCTCTTTCTCATCTTCTTTTGAACATGAGATTACAATTCTCGATTGAGTCTCACCGAAGAGCAGGCAGTCAGGTCGTATATCGTCAGCCAGTTCTATTACTGCGCCGATCTGTCTTTCTTGGTTGGAAATACAACATTCAGCTAAAGCAACAGCCAGACCACCATCGGAAACATCATGAGCAGATTTCACTAGACGGGAGCGTATCGCATTAAGGAGAAATTGTTGTATTCTGTGTTCATATTCAAGATCAAGAGGAGGAACTTCACCCGCATTCTGTTTGTAAATCGCATGAAGATATTCAGAGGCTCCCAAGTGTTCTTCATTTTGTCCGATTAACAGGATTATGTCACCTTCATCTTTGAACCACTGTGTAGTGATGTGGTTTATATCTTCTATCAACCCTACCATACCGATAGTTGGGGTTGGAAAGACGGCACGGTCGGGGTCTTCATTGTAAAATGAAACATTCCCACCTGTTACGGGTGTACCGAAAACAGTACATGCTTCACCCATTCCTGTAATTGCTTCTTTGAAGCCGTAATATATTTCAGGTTTGTAGGGGTTACCGAAGTTGAGGCAGTTTGTGACCGCCAATGGCTTTCCGCCGGAGCAAACTATATTGCGAGCCGCTTCTGCAACAGCAGACTGTGCTCCGATTCTCGGGTTCAAGTAACAATAGCGTCCGTTGCAGTCTGTTGAAATCGCAAGAGCTTTTCGTGTCTTTCGCAATCGCAGAACCGCGGCATCCGAACCGGGACCTAGTACAGTGTTGGTGCGTACCATGGAATCATACTGCTCAAACACCCAACCTTTACTACAGATATTTGGAGCCGACAGGAGCGAAAACAGATCTTCATTCCAGTTACGTTCCAACGAATAACTATTCATGTCTATTTTTGTGATCTCATCAAGGTATTTTGGGCGTTTCACTTCACGCGTATAGACGGGAGCACCACCACCGAGGACAAGGCAGTCAGACGGGATCTGTGCGATAACTTCGCCATGTAATGTAACAGTCATCATACCGTCATCAGTAACTTCACCAATAATTTTTGAATCAAGTCCCCACTTATCAAAAATCTCAGTAATGGCCGCTTCTTTGCCGGGTTTTACACAGACGAGCATCCTCTCCTGTGATTCTGAAAGAAGGATTTCGTATGGTGTCATGCCTTCTTCCCGTACAGGGACTTGATCAATATCGAGTCGTATGCCTGCCTCGCCTTTTGCACTCATCTCGCTTGTAGAGCAAGTAATCCCCGCCGCTCCCATATCCTGTATACCAACAATCAGACCTTCTTTGATAATTTCTAGTGTGGCTTCTACAAGCAGTTTCTCAGTAAATGGATCGCCGATTTGTACTGAAGGTCTTTTCTCTTGGGATGCTTCAGTCAGCTCTTCTGAGGCAAAGGTTGCGCCATGAATGCCGTCACGTCCCGTTTTCGATCCGACAATCATCATCTTATTTCCCTTCCCTTTGGCAACTGCAGAGACAATCCCGTCATCTTTTACCAATCCAACAGCCATAGCATTGATCAAAGGATTGCCTGTGTAAGATTCATCGAAGTAGACTTCACCTCCGACTGTTGGGACACCAAAAGAGTTCCCATAGTCGCCAATACCTCGTACTACGCCATCAACCAGAAAACGAACGTGAGGGTTATCGGGAGATCCGAAACGAAGTGAGTTCAAGGCCGCGATTGGTCGTGCACCCATCGTAAATATATCGCGCAAAATCCCTCCGACACCTGTTGCTGCTCCCTGATATGGCTCTACGGCTGAGGGGTGATTATGAGATTCAATCTTAAACACAACAGCAAGACCGTCACCAATGTCAACTGCCCCCGCATTTTCATCTCCCGCTTTTGCCAGAAGGTTATCCCCTTCACGAGGAAGAGTTTTTATCAATGAGATTGAGTTTTTGTATGAACAGTGCTCTGACCACATGACTGAAAAAATGCCAAGCTCTGTATAATTGGGTTCACGTCCGAGAATCTCTTTGATTTTTGCATATTCTTCATCATTGAGACCATGAAAAGCTATCATCTCCCGTGTTACGGGAGGTTGTGAAAAGGCGGTCGGCATATATACTCCTTCGTTTCAGATAGAGAATATAGTCGGGTTCTCATCTCTGGTCAACGACATGTTAGAAGGCGTTGATAAATTGATTGTAGGGGTTATGTTCCAGAAGCGGGGCAGAGGTGTGAAAGGAAGCAGTCTTTACAGTTTGGCTTCCGTGCTTTACATATTGCTCGTCCGTGGTCGATCAGCAGGTGTGAGTAGATAATCCAGTCTTGCTTAGGGATGATTTTCATCAGGTCCTTCTCAACTTTGACGGGATCAGTTTCCTTAGTCAGGGCGAGGTGTCTGCTGATTCGTCCGACATGCGTGTCGACTACTATTCCTTCTGCGATACCAAACCCAGCACCCATGACACAAGAGGCCGTTTTTCTGCCGACTCCTGCTAGTTGTACAAGTTCCGGTATTGTTTTGGGGATCTCTCCATCAAATGTTTCAAGGAGCTGTTGAGCCGAGCGTTTTATGTTTTTCGCTTTGCTGTTATGAAAGCCCGTTGAAAAAATATCTTTTCCCAATTGTCTGAGGTCGGCATCAGCAAATGCTTTGATTGATGGGTACTTGCGGAATAGATCAGGGGTCACTTTGTTTACCCGCTCATCAGTGCATTGAGCTGATAAAATAGTAGCGACCATCAATTGATGAACTGAATTAAAGTCAAGAGAGCAACGAGCATCAGGGTAATGCTCTTTAAGTAATGCCAGAATTGCTTCAGCTCTGATAGTCTTATTTTTCAGGGATTCACGTGCCACAGCTCACTCACAGCCAAGGATAACAACACGATCAATATCGTTGAGATCTTTCAAATGTGTAAAGATAGTATATCGCGCATCTTCTTCAGTCAATTGTGCCACTTTCAATGCTTGATCATATCCTATCTCGAACATAATTCTGCCGTTCTGTGCAAGATATTTGGGTGCATCTGAAAGCAATCGTTGGATAATATCGAGCCCTTCATTCCCTCCAACTAGTGAGATTTTCGGGTCTGCTAAAACCTCGGGGGGGAGTGTATCATAGTCCCGTTCAGCGATATAGGGAGGATTAGATAGAATCAGATCGAATTTGTCCTTAACCGTTAAAGCTTCAAAAATATCTGATTGATGAAACTTGATTTGATCGAGAACACTCATCGAATGAGCATTCTTTTTCGCAACTTCAAGGGCCTCACTAGAAATATCAAGAGCTGTTATCTTTGCCTTCGGTAGTTCGCAAGCAAGAGTAACTGCAATAACTCCTGAACCGACCCCAATATCAAGAATTTTTGGCTCTGCGATCGATCGTGATCGGATAAAGCCAAGCGCCGATTCTACCAAAACTTCCGTTTCTGGCGTGGGTACCATAACAGCAGGGGAGACAAAGAATTTCCGCCCGTAGAAATGTGATTCTTTTAGAATATACTGAAGCGGATATCTAGTCGCTCTTTCAGTTACTATCTCTCCCAGTAATTCGAGTGTTGGTTGATCAATTGCATCCAGCCCATCCAAATACAACTTCAGTCGGTCTATTTCAAGTAAAGAGCAGAGTATTATCTCAACTTCTGCTTTTGCTCTATCAATACCAACTTTTTGTAAAATCTCAGCATATCGGGAGATTAATGTAACAAGGGTTTCAGGCACTCGTTTTGCGCCCTTTTTTTGTAACTCCCCCTTTTTGATGCTTAAGCAAACCGAGGGTATAGGCAATCAGAATAAGAGAAATAAACCCATAACATATTGTATTGATCAGGGTTGGTGAGAGCTGTAATGAATGTGGGGTAAGATACGTTAACACAAGAAGGAAAAAACCGAAAATAGCAAGCTTACCTATTGTTTTCGATGAGAAAGCATCCTTGCCAGTTTTACCTCCAGTTAGAGAACCAATTGATCCGAGTAGTACTATGAACATATACACAAAAAGCAGTTGTGATTTGTTATCGGTAACGTTAGTACCAAATGGGATACCTTCCCAGAAACCACCATATCCGAATTGGTTCATCATAAATCCAATCGGATAACCAGCGATAAACGTACAAAGCACAACCCATACCATTGTCTTGCTCAGAGGTGCGACTGGTGCTGATTTTGTCAAGATATCCAATCCTTGCAAAGCGGCAATAGTTACAAGAAAAGCAGTTGCAAACAAAAATACTATATGAAGAGCTAACACGTAGTTCGGAATATCTCCAATAAACCTGAGTGTGAAAGCATTAGTGTCCTGTGGTAGGAATACTGCCCGTTGTCCTCCTGTATTGTCGCGAATAACAAAGTAATAATAGATGTTCTGTCCACGCTTACCTGTTTGTATCGTTGTAGTGTATATGTTCGATGTTGAATCAAGGAGGGTCATTGGTGTTGTCGTATACTGATAGTGAGGGGTGTGGATATCCTGACCATACTTACTTGACTTAAATACAACCGAGAGCGTGCTATCGATATCTCCGTCAACTTTCACATTTATATCGAAGGATGTCATCTCCAAAGCCTTCGGAACTGTTTCATATGTAAACGTAAAGCCATTAGTAGTCGTTGTGATTGTCTGTGGTTGTACTGTTGAGTATGTGCGAGCAATATAGAGCACAGCAAGAGAAAGGGCTAGTGCAATGATTATGCGCGCAGGTTTCATGACTCTCCTCCACTTTCTTCCTGAATCTTCAATTTTTGGTTCTGTTCATATTGTTGCAAAGCACCAATTACTTCAGAGAGGTCACCTTGCAATATCTGGTCTAGTTTATACAATGTTAGGTTAATTCTGTGGTCAGTTACTCTGGATTGAGGGAAATTATATGTACGTATTTTGGCCGAGCGATCTCCTGATGAAACCATAGTTCGTCGCTCAGCATCTATTTTGGCCTGCTGTTCAGCTAATTTTTTATCATACAACCGTGCCCGAAGTACTTTGAGAGCCTTTGCACGATTTTTGTGTTGGGATTTTTCATCCTGGCACATAACTACCAAACCAGTCGGAAGGTGAGTCAGGCGTACTGCTGAGTCTGTCGTATTTACCGATTGCCCTCCAGGCCCCGAAGATCGATAGACATCAACTTTGATTTCATTCTCTTTTATCTCGACATCAATTTCTTGAGCTTCAGGAAGAACCGCAACGGAAATAGCCGATGTATGAATCCGTCCTTGTGTTTCCGTTTGCGGAACTCGTTGTACACGATGCACACCTGACTCGTATTTCATCGTGCCATAAGCATTTTCGCCATCCAATGAGAATATTATTTCCTTGAATCCACCTACGCCAGTTTCACTTGAGCTGATTATTTCAAGTTTCCAGCCTTGTTGATCAGCCCATTTTTGATACATCCGAAAGAGGTCGCCAACAAACAGCCCCGCCTCATCACCGCCCGTTCCCGCTCGCATTTACACGATTGCGGGTTTGTCATCAGTCGGGTCTTTCGGGATTAGCTCAAGTTTGAATCTCTTTTCAACATCCTCAATCTGTGCCTCATACTCAGCCAATTCCTCTTTAGCCATCTCAACCAGCTCAGCATCTTCATTTAAGGCAATGATCTCCTGAGCTTCATCAATCGCGAGCTTTACCCGACGGTATTCTTCACCCGCTTCAAGAATTTTCGCTACAGTACGACGTTCACGGTTGAGCTCAATCAGCTTCTTTTGATCTCCTGCCATTTCAGGATCAGCCATCTGATTGTCGATCGCCTGTAATCGTTTTTCTATTTTATCTACTATATCAAGCATACACATCCATATATTTTGTTTTGGATTAAGAGTACCAGAAAGCAGTTCTTACTGCAAGTAAATCTAGACAGCTACGATGAGGCTGTGCGTTCAGAGACTATTCGTGAATTAGTCACACCCAAGGCAGTTTCAAGAGCCACGATTGCGACCTCAAGTTGATCTTTAGAAGGTTCTTTGGTCGTGATTTTTTGAAGCCAGAGACCTGGTTTGATTAGAATCTGGGTTAGTTTATTGTCACGTGTTTTACCAGAAAGCTTCAATAATTCGTATGAACTGCCTGCCACAAGAGGAAGAAGTGAGAAGTGGATTCCAAATCGGGTTAGTAGAGTAGGGGGGTGTCCAACTAAAAGAGAATAAATCGTATCTGAAATTGCGTACATAGCGATTGCATTGAGTGCAACAATCAGTATAAAAGAGGTTCCACAACGAGGATGGAACCGTGTATGCTTTGAAGCACTTTCTGGTGTGAGCTCATCACCCATTTCGTGGGCATAGATTGATTTATGTTCTGCACCATGATATTGAAATATGCGATTGAATTCACTGAATAATGAGATACCCCAGACATACAGTATGAACATAGTCAATCGGATACCACCTGCCATCAGATTAAAACCAATCGCTTCTTTTTCTACTCCAAGCCAAGAAGCGAAAGCTAACGGGAGAAAGAAGAAAAGAAATATGCCGACAGTCATTGCAAATAGGACTGAGAAACCTAACATCAGATTGTTCGATTTTTTCTCTTTTTCGTTGTACACTTCGCCTTTACTCAGAGCTTCTTCCTTTTCCGCTTCCTGCATTGCAATATCAGCAGAGAAATTGAGAGTACGAATGCCAATGATCAGCATCTCAACAAAAGAGATAGCACCTCGAAGAATAGGCAGTGATAGTATTTTTTTTCGATTGGAAAGGGATGAGTACGGTTCAGTCTTGACCAGAATCCGTCCATCAGGAATGCGAACAGCGGTGGCGATTCTGTCTTTCGACCGCATCATTACACCTTCAATTACAGCTTGTCCACCGACGTTCAGATCTGGCATAGGCTCACATGTAGTTCATTACAAAAAATATTCTTCTCAAGCTCCGCGTTTCTGTGACAACATTCCTGCATAAGGAAAACAGAGTGGGGTGCCATATAGTTGATTGTTATACGTACCTACACCCCACAAAAACAACAGAAAATAAAAATAGTAGACTATTTATTTTTCTTGAGATTTCCGTATCTGCTACGGAACCGTTCAACACGACCGGCTGTATCAATCAGCTTTTGTTTACCGGTAAAAAACGGATGGCAAGCAGAGCAGATGTCCAGCTTGATCTGTTCTTTTGTTGAACTAGTCGGATATGTTGCTCCACACGCACATGTCACTTCAATTTGAAAAGTCTTTGGATGAATTCCAGGTTTCACAATACTTACCTCAGTTTCTTTACTACTGTAACAAAACAGGGTTCCCCATTTACGCAGAAACCCGAGCCTCATAATATACATATCTTCTTAGATTTGGCAAGCAGGAAGGGGTTAGTTTTTGAAGTTGCTGTTATTCAATAGCTTGGCGTTCCCGCTGGCAGTGTCAACATATACCTGTTTATGTTCCTATGCACATATATTGTAGTCGTCGATCAGTTTGATCTGTCTCATTTTCTGACTGATTTTACTTTTGTTGCAAGTAGTTTGCCCATTGCCAGAGCCTCACCGATAGCCTTTTCATCAGAAGCAACTGAACCTGACTGTCGAAAATCTGGAGATTTATATACGACCATCGATTCATTTGTAACTTCAATCCATTTGAAAAAGCCTGCTATTACTCTTCGCGCACCTTCAAACCACCCTCGTTCCCCACCGACTAAAATTATTCCTCCAGGTCGTTTCTGTTTTATTCGCTTCAGAAAGTCATAGTCGGGATTGGAATTTGTAAAATCAGGTGGTCGGAAACAGTTGCATCGATCGATAAAAGACTTCGCTTGTGCTGATACAGAGTCGAAATAGATAGGTGAACCAAAAAGTAGCACATCACACTCAGCGAGCTCCTTGTACACAGAGCTAAGGTCATCATCATAAAAGCAAAAGTGAGGTTCTGGAGATTTTCCACAGGCCTGACAAGGTATAAATGTTAGTGAACTCAGTTTGAAATGTTGTACAGTTATTTCTTCACTTGTGTCATAAGCCGAAAGAAACGACTCAGCTGACTTTGCCAGAAGAATATCAGTTGATGCTCCTTCGACAGGTGATCCTGATATGGTCAGAAGCTTAATCAAGTTCGATTTCCATTAAACGTTCGAGTTCATCATATGCTTGAAGAAGCAATGTTTCTGTATCATGCTTTCTTGCATTTGCTTCAGCCAGTTTTTCCCAGTCAGTCGATGGAATCTCAGAATCTATCTCGCGTTCCAGTCTGTGAAGTTGTTCTTCTAACTGTTTAATTTCTTCTTCTGTAGCAACAATTTGTTTCTTGTGACGAGCTCGTTTCCGGGATTTCTCCTTAAATGAAAGATACTGTTCCTTTGAGGAGTTGTCTTTCTCTTTTGTTGGGGGTGCGACGGGCTGTGTTTTCTCAACAAAGTATGCATAGTCAGCGTCATAAACTTTGAGTCTGGCATTCTCAACATGAAATATCCTTGTAGCTACACGGTCCAAAAAGTGGCGGTCATGACTGACCATGAGACATGAGCCATCGTAATCACGTAGTGCCTCTTCAAGAGCTTCACGAGAATCCATATCGAGATGGTTCGTAGGTTCGTCAAGGATAAGTAGATTGGCAGGATGGTAGAGCAATTTAGCCAGAGATAATTTTGTCCGCTCGCCGCCTGAAAGTGAGGAAACTTTTTTGATCGAATCTTCACCCGTAAATCCGAATCGAGCTAAAAATGTCCGTATTTTACCCGCATCTGCTTGAAGATCAAGCTCCCAGATTATATCCATCACGGAAACATCTAGTCGAAGATCTGTCAACTCTTGATCAAAATAGGCAACATCAACATTGGAGCCTAACCAGATCGTTCCCTCAACCGGGGAAAGCTCTCCAATAAGTGCTTTGAGGATAGTCGATTTCCCACTACCGTTGCGTCCAAGCAGACCGACTTTGTCTCCTCGATACAAATCGAAGTTGACATCTTTAACAACGATGTTATTTCCATAACCAAGTCGCACTTTTTCAGCAGAGGCAACATGAGCAAATGACCGCCGTGATGAATTCATCGAGATATTCGGACCAGTTTGGTCAGCACGAGGGGGAGGGATTCTCTTGATTCGTGACAAGTGTTTGAGTTTAGATTGTGCCTGTTTTGTCTTCTGACCTGCCATATTACGACGGACATATTCTTCAATCCGTTTTATTTCTTGTTGTTGGTGCATATAGTGATGTTCGTGGAGGCGATTTCGTTCCTGTCGTTCTTTCAGATATGCGGAGAAGCTCCCTTTATACGTATGAAGTTTAGTGTATTGTAGCTCCCATACCTGATTTACCGTGGCCTGAAGAAAAGCACGATCATGAGAAATAATGAGACAGGCTCGGTCTGATGCGGAAATGTACTGTTCAAGCCATGCTGTTGATTCTATATCAAGGTGATTGGTTGGTTCATCGAGAATCAGCAGGTTTCCCCGACCTGCAAGGGCACGTCCTAAGCCTGCGCGATTTTTTTCTCCTCCTGAAAAATTGGAGAGACGTTCACTATGTCTTTCAGCAGGAAAGCCAAGTCCTTCCAGTATAATTTTCACTTCACTTTCAAATGAGAAACCACCACCTGTTTCAAATTGGCTTTGTAGCACACCAAGTCGTTTAAGAGAAGATTGATCATCAGGGTTTGATTCTAATCTTTCTTCAAGTGATTGAATCTCTGTTCGGAGGTCTAACAAGTCTTGTCGAGCCGTAGCAACATAGTCAAAAAGTATACTATCATGCAGGTCTGTCTTATCTTGAACAATATAGTCGATGTGGCATGAACGTGCAGGAGAAACAGAACCATGATCGGGATCAGAGTAGCCTGCCAAGAGATCGCACAGCGTAGTTTTGCCTGTTCCGTTAGCTCCGACCAGACCGATGCGATCAGAATCGTTAATTGTCAACGAAACTGAGTCGAGTATAACCTGATCGCCGAATCTTTTAGCTATATTCTCGGCGGTCAGCAAAGTCATTGAGTTTCATCCTCAGCCGGTTTTCCACGGGATATAATCATTTCAGTCAGCATGAGAAAACCTGCCAACCAAAGGAATAGTTGCCAAAGTTCTTTTCCGTGTCTGTTTTCAGATACTGCTACAGTATAATCTGATCCGAGCTCAAGCGAAACAAAGTCATCACTTCCAATTGCTGTAGCGAATTGTTTGATATCGACGGGAGTAAGGTCTCCCTCTCTTGCATCTGTATTGACAGCAAATTGATCCAGAAGAATTGACAGATACTTTAACTTGTAAATCCCCGGTTGTTTGATTGGGGTAGCTGTAACTGACACTTCTCCTTTATATTCAGTCGGAGTCAAAAGATAGAGTGATGAGTCGGGAGCTAGCATTTCAATCGATCCTGTAAGTGCTGTGCTACTATGAACAGGTCTTGTAATGATAGAACCTGTAGTGAGAGCAAGGTCATAACTGGACAAGCGAGCAGACAGATATTCCAAAATGCGGATTGAAAACGGTACAAAAAATGCGTTTGAAGAAAGGTCAGAATACTTCGGACTAATTGGGCCAAGGAAAGAGATAACTTTTCCTTGTCCATATGCAGACTCAATTAATGCAGGATGATCGCCCGTAAAACGCGCGAGCACAGAGGCAGTTTCAGATGGGGATACACGGGCCAGAGTGTAAAACTTTATCTCAGGCAGTTTAGATTCTACAAGATCAAAAATAGAGAAAATCGGATGCTTTGCCTGAGCTGACTTTAGAGAATAAAATCCTGAACGAGAGAATGATTCATTGAGTTTTTCTTTGAATGTGAAACCGCATACAGGAGACCAGACCGAGTTGAAGTTGTCTACTGATCCACGTCCACTATATACAAAAAAGAGTGGTGTCCCGCGCTGTACGTATGATTGTATTCGCTTTGCATATACTTCTTCAATCTCCGGTTGTCCCGCTATTACAATGACATCGTATTCCCCTAGGTTGATCTTTGACAGGTCATTTGTATGTGCGCGCTTAATAGACCAGTATTGATTGATTGTCGAAGAGGGGGAGAGAGCTAAAGACAGATATTCTGCCTCAACATTTTCTCCTATAATCAGAACATTGAATTGATCAGGAATATGAAAGCTAAAGTAACATGTGTTATCGGTTAGATAACGATCATCAGAAAGCTCGATCGCACCGTAATGGTGTCCGCCTGATTGCAAGGTATAGTTAAATCGGATCTGTTTCTCTCCACCAGCACTTACTGCAACACTACTTTGTGAAACCCGATGCCCATCAATAAACAAAGACGCAATAAGGTCATCACGGTTACGACCGCTATAATTCTTGATCACAGTATTAATATCAAATGGATGTCCGGGTAAAAGAAGCTGTCCTCCAAGGTCGATTTTTGAAACGCCGATATTTCCATAATCCGAAACATCAAGATTTATGATGTATACCTGAGCATCACTATTTGCGAGTATAGTTGTGTCAGGAAGTGCAACGCGTTGTCGATCGGTAATGAGGTATATTTCTTTATTCAGATTAGATGCTTCATTGAGAAGTGCGACAGCTTTTGAAAGCGGTTCATCCAAAGTGTGCAACTCGCTTGATGGCTTCAGATTTGCTATTTGTGAAGCAACTCCGCTGACCGATGTGAACGATACTCGATCTCCAGGATTTAACGGAGATGTCGTAAGCAGAGACAGTTCATCCGCTTCTCCAAAAGTATTCAGGAGCTTCTTCGCCTGTTCACGTGCAATAACGAAAAGGTTACCATCGGCAACTTCTCGGTTCATTGAAGCAGAGTTATCAATTAATATAATCGCTGAAACTGATGCGTGTGATCCAATCGTTCCCTTTTCTGTAGTTGGTCGGGCAAAGGCGATCACAATGAGCAGAATAATTAACATACGAAGCAACAGAAGTAATAATTGCCGGACTTTTAGGCGACGTACCTGTTGCCTTTGCATAGCCTTCAGGTGGCGGATTGATGAAAACTCAACTGTTTTAACCCGTCGCTTCGAAAACAGATGTATAACGAGCGGTATTAATGCCGCCGCGGCGGCAAAGAGAACTGTTGAATTAAGAAAGTTAAACACGATTGTTATTGCTTATATGGCGCATATAGTAGCGTCTTTGCTTCCTTTTGATGGTAAACAGCGGCTGGGTAATTCAACAAGGTTCGATAGAACGACTTTGCTGCTGTTCGATCACCGTTAACATCAGCCAACTTGCCTAGCCAAAGATATGTCATACCGATATAAAATGGTCTTGTTTCAAGGAAGAGTGCCGCATCAAGGAGTTCACGCGCCGATCCCTTGTCGTCCATACCGAGATATGATATCCCCATCCACATTCGAGAATCAGAAGCGGCTGCATGAGCTTGGAGTTGTTGGGCAAACATTGAAATAGCTTCCTGATAATATGTAATTGCCATAGCTCGGTCTTGTTTGTTTTTGGAAACTCGTAACAAATTACCAAGCAGGACTCGACTTTCTGCTTGTGCCTCACCAGTTGTGGTATTACCGACAATTCGTAGCAGAATCTCTTTGGCAGTTTCTTTATCATCAATAACCAAATAATATTGAGCCAGATTAAAAAGGACAAAAGGATCAGTATCATCTATAGCTTCAGCTTTCTTTAAGTCTTTCAATGCATCTTCATACAGTCCATTCATCAGTTTATAACTGCCTGATGACATCCATTTGCGTGCATCTGTACTGTCCAATTGCAGTTGTTGAGCTTCTGTCTCAGTTGCCGCATAGTAGTCACCATTGAGGAAATGGGCACGCTCAACAAGTTTGAGAAAATAAAGTGAATCAGAGAGTGTTTTAGCATATGGTTGAATCCCTTTTGCATATTCAAGCATAAGAGGATAATCCCGCATTGCTTCAGCTTGATCATAAAATGTCTTCATACGTGACAAAGGTATAGTCACCGTATCTATGTATCTTCTCCACTCAGCTTCCAAGTCATTTGTTCCTTTTTTATAGACTGTACGAAAACTTGTCGAAAGAGACAGGTCATCAGCGATTTTGTACAGCTCATGAAACTTTTTCCAGCCATATTGATCTATCAAATACGTAACGAAAGTTGATGCTGTTCTATCAGATATAAACGGGTCGGCCTGAAGATACGTCTTAGTGTTCAGGTAGCTTTCAAAAGGTACTTCAGCTCCTTTTTTGAATATCTGTTTCATATCATAAGCTGCCATTGAAATATATCCTGCCAATCCTTCTGAGAGGAATGGAGGACTGTAGCCAAATGTTCTTAGGATAGCACCATGAATTACAATAAAAGGGTCAGCCGCATTGACAGCTTGATTATATATTGCAAAACCGACATTGCGAGTAGGGTTGACCATTTGTCCAAAACGAGTATCCCAAAGGACAGAACGCATTTCACATGGGCAAAGGAAGATATCCATTTTACCGGGAAGATTGAGATTAAAAAGAGTCTTAAATTGACGATACCGTTCTTCCTGAAGTGATTTTACGATATTCCAGTGGAAATCCCCCAGAGAGTTTGGAACGTAGTAAATGTCCATATTTGCAGATGGATCGTATGAAAATGTCTTGTCCACGTTATGATCGAACTCACAAGTATTATCAAGCTCGACAGGTTGAAGTGGCTTCAATTGTAGCGAATATTCGATTTCATTCTTTCCCTTTATCCGATCCATTCTTGCGGGCGCACCATATTCGACTGAAAAACGTCTTGAATCTGTTGTTGTGGTTGGACCGAGAGTGATCGTATGTACAACAAATTCTGTTTGCAGACTATCAATTTTTTGTACGCCTATATCGACTGACATAACAAGGAAATATCCTGTTGCTTCGACAGATTCCAATACTGAAAATGTATCGATCATCAGAAGCTGACGTTTTGCCAGTGAATCAATTTGAAAGAGTGATATCTCAAATTCAACACCGTTGGTTGCAGAGAAACCTGAAGTTGCCAATATGACAATTGTAGCTAAAAGAATGAGTAATTTTCGCATGTTATCTTATACCCTGATATGTTAATCCCGCTGAATGAAAAACAATTTCTATCTATCAATACAAGGGTCACTTGTGACTTGCACCTTTATAAAATGGTGGTTTAACAACAGTTGCAGGAAATCGTTTTTTACGAATTTCTATCTCTACCGTTGATCCCGATTTAGCTTTTATTCTCGGGACATATCCGAGAGCTATCGGTTTCTGAAGAGATGGCGAGAATGTACCTGATGTTACCTTGCCGATTTGAGAGTCCCCATCAAAGATTTCATACCCTTTTCGAGGAAATACCTTCCCCTCTAACTCAAGACAGACCAGTCGTCGTTTCGGTTTGGCTTCCTTTTGATTACGAAGCACATCCCGTCCGATAAAATTATTCTTGAGTTTTACGATCCATGACAGACCTGCTTCGATCGGGGTTGTCGTTTCATCTATATCGTTGCCATACAATGCCATTTTCATCTCTAAACGCAGGGAATCGCGGGCGGCCAATCCAATCAACTCCATTCCAAATGCCTGACCGGCTTCTGTGACAGCTTTCCATATGATATCAGCTTGCTCATTTGGGATATACAATTCGAAACCATCCTCACCTGTATAGCCTGTACGAGAAAACATTATCTCAACGGGGCCGATTTTGCTCTTTGCCGATGTATAATATGCCATAGAATCCAAATCATAGTCAGTGAGTTTTGTCATCACTTTCTGAGCGTTTGGTCCCTGAATCGCCAAAAGAGAGAGAGTCGGAGAGAGATCGGTAAGGGAGACACCATCAAAGAGGTGAGACTCTAGCCATTTGAAATCCTTATCAATATTCGCGGCGTTGACTATCAGCAGGTAATGATCTTCCATCCGATAGATCAACAGATCATCGACTATTCCACCATCGGGGTATGTCATGCAGGAATATTGGATATCTCCGATTTTAAGTGCGTCAACGTCGTTGGTTGTCACTTTCTTCAAGAAAGCAGAACTTTCATTACCCGCAATTTTGAATTCTCCCATGTGAGAGAGATCGAACAGGCCGACATTCTCTCGAACGGCTAGATGTTCTGCGGTTATCCCTTTGTATTGTATGGGCATGCGGTAACCAGCAAAGTCTACCATTTTAGCCCCTGCCTCCACATGAAAATCATGGAACGAAGTTTTTATAACAGTATCGGACACGTAATTCTCTTTCACCAAAGTATTACAGACAGAAATATCGACCCAAAATGACCCGACTTGGACAGATTGTCAACTGCTATATAGAGTAGAACCCGTTTAGAAGGGAGAGTTTGTCGTTTGAGGGATAAACTACTGTTCTTTATAAGCTACAGGCTCTATCTTTTCCAACATATATGTGAAAGGTTGTCTGATAACTTTGGGTGTTTTGTTAATGAACACGACAATAATACAAGTTTTGGTTAAGCGATGAATCTGATAATTCTTTTTCCGAAAGATCGACTCGATGATCTTACCTACCGTCTATCAGACGAACGCGCAGATCATATTTTGCATATCTTAAAAGCTAAAGTAAATGATACGGTGGAAATAGGACTTTTGAATGGGCAGAAAGGTTTTGCAAGACTGACAGGTATAGAAAAAGAATCGATCACGCTGATAGTTGAAAATATGTCTGATCCTCAGCCGATAAAGCCAACAATCGACCTCATTTGTGCACTTCCACGACCGCAAACACTCAAGAAAGTACTTGCTATATCTGCTTGCATGGGAGTCAGGAATATTCATCTGATTCGAGCTAATAGAGTCGAAAAGAGTTACTTTCAATCCCCCCTCTTGGAGCCTGAAAATCTCAATCGCTATCTGATTGAGGGGATGGCTCAAGGGAAACTAACCCGACTTCCGACTGTTGAAATCCATGATCGCTTCAAGCCATTTGTGCAGGAACTGCCTGAAAGATATTCTGACTCATACAAGACACTCTGTAAATTGCTCCCTGATCTGTGCGCAACTGAATCGTTACAATCATTTTACAAAAGCTACCCTGATCATATACTGATTGCCATCGGTCCTGAAGGTGGGTTTGTGCCTTTTGAGGCCGAACTATTCCAATCGGTCGGTTTTGTTCCTATTTCACTCGGTCGATCGATTCTCAGAGTCGAAAATGCAGTGACTGCAGTTTTGTCTCATATTGAATTAATGATAATGATGAAAAATTGATACATATCAAAAAAGCACCGTTTGACCGATGCTTTTCTCTCTTGAACTGTCAGGTCCCTCTGTTTTGGACAGGCGAGACCTGTGTATTATTTGAGAGCGGTCTGTTTATTGACCAAGCTAAAGCTTTTTACAACTTCTGTATTCTAAAGTTTAGTGTTCCAACAACATTGGTGAGTTCAACTTTGACTGTCCATGTCCCAGCAGTTCCGACAGATGACGGCTCGTTGGCTGAGGCAACCAGACCGCTTTGATAGACTTGGGTCGTATCATTGTCATACAACGTTACGATTGCAGTACCTGAGGTTAATGCTGATGAATGATTAATAGTAGCTTGTGTACCAGTATTTGCCCATGTATAGGTTACAGTAGTAGAGACATTATTAACACCGGTTGCTTGGAATTGAAATGCATCAGCATTATTGATTATCTCCGGTTCAAATGGTGCTAGTGCTGACGTAGAGTTATTACCACCACACCCGATTAGAGTTACCAATACCAGACTCATTATAACTAATCCCACGACCAAAGATGTTTGTTTCTGCATGACGTTCTCCTGTTTTTGTAGCGTCTATTCGTTTCCATGACTCGTCGATTTCACCCAATTATTCATTATATCGACAGGTTTGGAAAGGGAATTGAGATAATTTTTATCGATTATCTCTTAGCTCTGACACAAAATATAAGAAAAGTGTGACCTTTGTATTGAGTCTGTTTTGTTACCCATGTTAAGAGACGTATAAAGATAAATAGTATTCCACAGTGGGCAAAGCTCTTGGTAAAACCTTCTTATTTGGAACAGATCATTCGAACGAAGTGAAACAATCTCGGCTATACAACTCATGAGATCGTCACGTCGTTATTTCTCCTCGCGATGACGAGAATGATGAAATAAATATCAATATTGGTCAAGTTTGTCTGTACAGCAGGTGTGACCTGACACAAGAATGTAAAAGTTCAAGGTAGGGCGAATTCGTCTTCGAACCCGCCCATTTTAATTTGATATACAATCACAAATTACTACAAAAAGCTCTATTCCTTAGCTAATTGTCTTAACACCATATGCAGAATCCCACCATTACGATAATAGTCGATCTCAACAGGTGTATCTATACGGACAATCATCTCAAAGCTTTTCGTGCCATTTGAACTAAGTGCCTTGACTGTAACGGTCTGTTTTGGTTTCAGATCATTATTTAGACCCTCAATAGTGAAGAGCTCATGCCCGCTCAGACCGTGGCTTTCTTTGCTTTCACCATCTTTGAACTGTAAAGGAAGCACACCCATTCCCACTAAGTTTGAGCGATGTATCCGTTCATAGCTTTGAGCAAGTATAGCTTTGACTCCGAGAAGGTTCGTTCCTTTGGCGGCCCAGTCACGCGAGGAACCCATGCCATAATCTTTACCCGCTAAAACGACTAGTGGAATCTTTTCTTCTTTGTATTTCATCGCCGCATCATAAATTGACATCTGCTCATCGGCCGGAAGATATGTTGTCACTCCGCCTTCAGTACCGGGGGCAAGAAGATTGCGAAGACGGATATTGGCGAACGTTCCGCGCGTCATCACTCGATCATTACCACGTCTTGAGCCGTATGAGTTGAAATCAGCAAATTGCACCGAATGGTCAAGCAGGTACTTTCCACCGGGAGAGTCAGCTTTGATTGCACCCGCAGGTGAAATATGGTCAGTCGTAATAGAATCACCGAGGACAGCTAAAGCACGAGCATCGGTAATCGGTTCGATATCTCCCGGCTCCTTTGTCATATCGATAAAGAACGGTGGTTCCTGTATGTAGGTGGAGTTTTCATCCCACTGATATAAATCGCTCTCAGGAGATTTGATTTTGTTCCACTCTTCATTCGAGTCGAAGACACCGTCATACTGTTCTCGGAACATTTTCGGAGTAACCGTTTTCGCAACAGCATCCATGACATCATTTTGCGATGGCCAAATATCTTTAAGGAAGAGATTGTTGCCATCTGCATCTGTTCCGATCGGTTCGGTTGTGAGATCAATATCAGTTGTTCCCGCTATTGCATACGCAACAACTAGCGGAGGAGAAGCAAGGTAGTTTGCTTTCGTGTTCGGACTGACTCGCCCTTCAAAGTTTCTATTGCCTGAGAGAACTGCTGAAGCGACAAGATTCCCCTCATTGATCGCATCGACTATTGGTGCAGGGAGTGGGCCTGAGTTTCCAATACAGGTTGTGCAACCGAATCCAACATTATGGAACCCGAGCTGTTCAAGAGAATCAAGTAGCCCAGCTTCTCTTAAGTATTCGATCACAACACGTGATCCTGGAGCAAGGGAGGTTTTAACCCAAGGTTTGGTTCGCAGTCCTTTCGCTGTAGCATTTTTCGCAAGTAGTCCCGCTGTCATAAGAACAAACGGATCAGATGTGTTCGTACATGAAGTGATTGCCGCTATTACTACCGAACCATGAGTTAACGATGAATTAGAATCATCTTTAACGATAACAGACTTATCAAGTTGATCAGTTGGAAGTTCAAATCCGCGTTTCTTGATCGGTTTAGTCAAGTCAGATCTGAATTCTCTCTTCATATTAGCTAAAGAGATCCGATCCTGCGGTCGTTTTGGGCCGGCAAGTGATGACTCAACAGTTGAAATATCAAGTGAGAGTGTATCGGTGAACTCAGGTGGAGTAGAACCTTTCTCTCTAAAGAGCATCTGTTCTTTTGCGTAACGTTCGACCAGATCGAGCTCATCATTTGACCGTCCTGTCATTTTCAAATAATCAAGTGTGGAGTTATCAAACGGGAAGTATCCCATCGTTGCGCCATATTCAGGCCCCATATTAGCAATCATAGCTTTAGCAGGGAGAGGAAGATGGTCCAAGGCAGACCCGAAATACTCCACAAACTTACCAACGACACCTTTTTGACGTAGCATTTGTGTAATAGTTAGCACGAGGTCTGTGCCTGTCACACCTTCTGAGAGTTTGCCCGTCAGTTCAAATCCGATTACTTCAGGAGTGAGCATATATATTGGCTGACCGAGCATGACCGCCTCAGCTTCAATCCCTCCGACACCCCATCCAAGCACACCAAGACCGTTGATCATTACCGTATGGCTGTCTGTTCCAACAACAGTATCAGGCATTGCAACACCATCTTTGACCATCACACATTTTGCCAGATACTCAAGATTGACCTGGTGGCATATTCCAGTTGCTGGAGGAACAACGCGGAAGTTTTCAAACGCCTTTTTCCCCCAATGGAGAAACTCATAGCGTTCCTTATTTCGCTCAAATTCTTTGTCCATATTGTATTGCAGTGCATCAGAACTGCCAAAGCGGTCGACTTGCACAGAGTGGTCGATCACTAAATCGACTGGGACGAGCGGATTGATCTTCTGTGGATCTCCCCCCATCCGTTTCATTGCTGAACGTAGAGCCGCTAAATCGACAACTGCAGGAACACCGGTAAAATCCTGTAGCAGGACACGAGCAGGTTTAAACGGGAGTTCAAGTTGTCCGACAGATTTTGGTTTATATCCCGCAAGTTGAGTTACATCTTCGTCGCGAATAGCATGCCCATCGACATTACGCAGAACCGATTCTAACAGAATCTTAATCGAGTAGGGGAGACGATCGATAGCGCCAAATTCGCTGAGTTTGTCCAGACGATATATATCAAAACTACCATTTGTGGTCTTGAGCTTCTCTTTAGCTCCGAATGTGTTCATCTTTATAACTCCTTATCTATAAGAACGTATCACTAATACAATCACTATTGGTCTGCATAATACAAAAGAAGAAGACCGTGGACAAGTAAGGATGATTAAGAGTACGTCTTCTTTTGTGATGAGTTAGATGTTTTTTTAGTTGGGGAGGTAATACTATCGTTGAGCAATATGTTGCTGGTCCAATGGATGGAGTTGATGATTTATAAACATATTGTATGCAGTCATGTAATAGGCAACTGCATCTTCAAACAAGGGAGTGTTTACGCTGTCAACAATTGGCTGGAAATCACCTGAGCTGTCATAATGCCACAACTCCTCCCCTCCAAGTATTCCTAACACGACGAGAGTATCATTCCTCAAGAGAGAAACATCCCGGTTGTGAGACATCAGAACTCGTGCAGTAGATTCTGTTGTTGCTAAAAGAGATCTACCAAAAAACATACTGTTGTAATTAATCCCGAGGAAATCAAGTAGAGTCGGAGCTACATCCAATTGGGAACCGAGAATATCAATTCTTTCCCCTTCGGGAATCAAATGGGGGTTATAGAAGAGTATTGGAATTTCATATGAGCGCATCGGTATTTCCTCGGCTCCGTAGACTCGTGCTCCATGATCAGCAAGAAACACAAATAGTGTATTGTCGAAGAAAGAGTGAGACTGAGCATCCTTGATGAACTTTCCTATTGCATAATCTGCATACCGTACAGCGTTTTCACGCCTTTGTTCATCAGGGTCGAACTCAATGCGACCTTTCGGATATGTGTACGGTGAATGATTGGAGACAGTAATCAACGTGGCAAAAAACGGTTTATCTTCTGTAGCGAGCGAGTCAAATACGACAAGTGCACGGCCAAAGAGGTCTTCATCGCTTACCCCCCAAATAGTAGAGAAGAGAGGATTTTTGAACTGCATCTGGTCGACTATCTGTTCAAATCCATTGGTTTCGGCAAAATGTTTGAAATTATCAAAATATGATAAACCTCCATAAAAGAAGGCTGTATTATAGTCTAGGCTGTTGAGAATTGAAGGTAATGAGAAAACATTTTCGCTCCCCGGTCGCTTGACTATAGACCTCCCCGGAATAGGTGGAAAACTTAGTAATGTTGCCTCCAATCCTCTTACTGTTCTGTTGCCTGTTGCATATATATTGGTGAAAAGCATCCCATGTTCAGCCAAGCTGTCAAAGCGAGGAGTCAAGCATGGTCCATTCGGGTTAAGCGTACCGATGAATTCTGAACTAAAACTCTCTTCAAGCACAATGACTATATTGTAGCGATTATGATCTCTGTTACTCGTTACATATCTGTCTATCATTCCACTCGTGTCATTATGTAGAAAGACTGAGTTTTCATCGTCAATTAACTGCCTTAATCGCTGTGATGCAGTTGTTGTATTCATCGTCTTGTAATACTGATTATAGTCCAACTGATTTGTAAGACCTGCATAGGCAAAAGAATAGACACCGTTCAAAGAAATTTCATTCAAGACCCGATTGTTTGATATTCGCGCGTATCCCGTATTGAGCAGGAGGAGGGTTATAACAATCAACAAAGTGTGTGAGAAAGCCGTAAGAAGTCGAAAGTGGAAACGACTCGGGAATGACTGTAAGTGGTGATACAGTACCTTTCTTGAGAACCATGTAATCAAAAGAGCAAGCAAACCGGAAACAATGATAATGGTGAGAACTGGATAGGTATCCCAGATATTGATAAAGACTTCATGGGGGTAGATCAGATAATCAACTGCAACATAATTGAAGCGAGAGCTGAACTCATCGAAGAAAATAATCTCTGCCACACCAAGATATAGGCTACCAAAAACAAAAATGTATATGGCGAACCCAGTCAACCAGCGAATGACGACAAATGATCGCCAACGAGCAGGAAGGAAGAGTAGGGCGAATGAGCAGGGAAGAGTCAGACAAAGAGCGATAAACAGGTCAAAAACTACTCCAACTATTAGACTTATAGGAATAAGATAAAATGTATGTCCTATCTCTCCGAGATTTAGGAATACTAAAACGACACGGGTTATACTGGAAGAGATGAGAAAAAAAGCAATTAACCATAAATTAATAGAACATGGTTCAGCTAGCGTTACTATCTTATGTATTCCATTTTTATTCAAAACATTCTTTCTTATTTTGTTGCTCTCTGTATCGATATGAATAATTTACTATTATGAGAAAAACCAGATAAATATCATATAGATCATATTTGATCCATCAATTTTCTACTCGAACTCATTATTTGACACTTTGCTTCAAAGCTCTCTTATTGTACGTAAACTATGGAATAGACAGCTATGATTATTGAAAAAAAATCGGACTGCTCAATCAAAATCTCAGCCCCCGCCAAGATAAATCTCTTTCTTGAAGTCTTGGGTAAACGAGATGATGGTTATCACAATATCAATTCACTTTTTCAGGCAGTATCGCTCTATGACTACCTCACCTTTACGAAAATGGAGCGGGGAAGTTTTGAATTGACAATATCAGAACAACCAAATCTTAAACCCGACCAGTCAAATCTTGTCGCGAAAACTTTTGCCATGATGCAGTCGAGGTATGATATAAAGGGGACTCTCCACGTACATCTTGAAAAACATATTCCGCTTGCGGCCGGTTTGGCGGGTGGTTCGACCGATGCAGTTTCAACAATAATGGCTGTAAACATGCTCTGGGAGTTAGGGTTATCAAAAACCGATTTGGTTTCAATATCCCTTGAGATCGGGTCGGATCTGCCCTTTTTCTTTTCGTCGGGGCAAGCAAAAGTTACTGGACGTGGGGAAATCGTGGAAGATACTGACTTCCCAACCGACTATATTATTCTGCTGGTGAGCCCCGACCTGCAAGTCTCTACTGCTGAAGCATATAGCTCCTTGAAAATGGCCTTGACAAAGCAAGCCCCCCCCTTTACCTTACCCCGTTGTGGGACGGTTGACGACCTGGTCGTGCAGCTGTGCCTCTCACGGAATGACTTTGAAGAGGTCCATCTTCGGTCTTACCCTGTTTTAGGGAAGATCAAGGAGGGACTTTTGAAATACGGAGCCAGGATGGTCAGGATGAGTGGCTCCGGGCCTACGATGTTTGGGATATATGAAAGTGCACCCTCTGAGAATGTGATAGCATTCCTCGACAACCAGAGGTGTCGACATTATCTGGTGAAGCCGATCACTTTACCGCATCGGGACTAAACTGCACGTGGGAGGCACCATGGAAATCACGGAGATCCGGGTGACGTTGCGAGACGAAGACCGTTTGAAAGGATTTGCGAATGTGACTTTTGACCACGCCTTTGTTGTCCGAGGGATGAAGATCATCCAAGGGAACACAGGGTATTTCGTGGCCATGCCGAGTCGCAAGAGACCGAATGGGACTCATCAGGATATCGCACACCCCGTTAATGGGGAGATGCGAAAACTGCTTGAGGAAAGTGTTATTGAAGCGTACGAGTCGGAGTTGAAAGTACAGAGTAGTTTGTAGACGACGCGAAAAAAGTCCAAATTGGGGCGTCGTCAAGCGGTAAGACACCAGCCTTTGACGCTGGCATTCGCAGGTTCGAATCCTGCCGCCCCAGAAAATTACGGGTAAAAGACCTGGATTGAGTGATACAGGCACTCAATACAGGTCTTGCTGTGAGAAGGAAGACTGAAAAAAAATGATTGTCAGAGAAGAACTCAGGATTATTTGTGGGAATGCAAATCGTCCATTAGCATCAAAAATCGCAACATACCTCGGCCAAAAATTAACCGATTGTGCTGTTACGCGATTTTCTGACGGTGAAGTCTTCGTACAAATTAATGATAATATTCGCGGTACTGATGTCTTTATTATTCAGCCTACAAACCCTCCTGCTGAGAACATCATGGAATTGCTCATGCTTATTGAAGCGGCTCGGCGTGCATCGGCAATGCGTATTACAGCAGTAATACCATATTATGGCTATGCAAGAGCAGATCGCAAAGACCGTCCGCGTGTTGCTATTACTGCAAAACTATTAGCGAATATGATTACAACAGCGGGTGCTGATCGTGTTATTACTATGGATCTTCATGCCAGCCAGATTCAAGGTTTTTTTGACCTTCCTCACGATCATATGTATTCTTCAGTTCTCTTCAATAACTATTTCCGTGCTCTAGAGCTTGATAACCTTTGTATTGTCTCACCTGATGTTGGCTCGATAAAACTAGCGCGGTCTACTGCTAAGGCATTGAATGCAGAATTGGCCATTGTTGACAAAAGACGACCAAAGGCCAATGAAGCAAGAGTGATGAATATAATTGGAGATGTGGAAGGGCGTAATATCATTATTCGTGATGATATGATTGATACGGGGGGAACCCTTTGCCAAGCGGCTCATTATATTGAGGATCACGGTGCTTTGGAAATATACGCCGCATGTACACATGGTGTACTCTCTGGTGAGGCTCTAAAGAGAATTGAAGATTCCCCTATCAAAAAAATGATAATTTCAGACTCTATCGATCAATCGGGTAGAGAGCTTTCAGAAAAATTTGAGGTGCTCTCATGTGCTGACCTGATCGGTGAAGCGACTAAACGAATATTTGATGAACAATCGGTTTCCTCTCTGTTTGAGGATCAGCCGATGACAACCTAGCCGATAGATTCGGCCTCGATTCCCCGGAGGATGTGAAGAGATCATGAAAGAGATAGCCCTGAATGCTTCAGTAAGACCTGGAGCTGGAAAAGGTTTTGCACGACGCACGAGGATGGCTGGTAATATACCTGCTGTTGTCTATGGTCCTGAAGTGAAGCCAATAAGTATTGCGTTAGATGAACGTATATTTCTGAAGACCATGAAAAGTGCTACTAGTAGTTCTATCTTTGCTCTTGATGTCGACGGCAAAGTAAGCAAAGTAGTACTTCGTGATATCCAACGCGATCCTGTGACCAGTAAAGTGGTACATCTTGATTTCCATGCGGTTTCAATGAAGAAGCCGATTAATATCACGGTACCGATCAAGTTTGTCGGTGAGCCCGTTGGTGTGAAGGTTGATGGTGGCATCATGCAGTCGACAATGCGTGAGGTGGAAATCTCATGCTTACTTGCTGATATTCCCGAAGTTATTGAAGTTGACGTGAGTGACTTAGGAATCGGTATGTCTTTACATGTTAGTGACCTTGATATACCAAATGCCAAGATTGTTGCAGAAGAAGCACGAACTATTGTTGTTATCTCTGCTCCAACGATCGTGAAAGAAGCTGAACCTGCTGAAGGTGAAGAAGAAGAAGGCGTTGAAGGTGAAGGTGCCGAGGGTGCTGAAGGTGCCGAGGGTGCAACCACTCCTGCAGAAGGTGCATCTGAAGATAAAAAAGAATAGATTACAATTCTTTTCAGATAGATTAAAAGAAGCCACCCATGCGGTGGCTTCTTTTATGACTCGTACGTCGTTACGAGAATTTCGTGGATTGGTATATTATTCATACGAATATAGCTAAGAAAATTTTTCCCCGCTAAGAATAGCTGCAAAACTATCTCATTGTTAAACAACAGATTGATTGAATTGAAACAGACTTGATGTGATATGGCATCATATTTGTTAATAGACAGAGTGAACTGTTTCCAACTAGTTCCTTAGAGAGTCCTTTTTCGAGAGGGGGACTTTACCGGTGACCGGAAGGGAATCCGACCGGTGAGAGCCACATTGGACGGGATTACGACCGTCGGGCGCAAAGATAAGACTACTGATGGGTGGTTCGTGCCCGACGGACCCGTTAGAAGCTCAAACAATACTGAAAAATACGATAATCACATCATATCATACGGGTCTACATCTACAATGATACGCACGGTTGAATGGATATTGAATCTCTTTTGTGATTCTTCCCACTCTGATAGCAGATGAATCAGTTTTAGAATTGATTTTGTTTTGAGAAGCAGATGCCGTCGATATTGTCCTCGAAGGAAATACATGGGGCATGGAGCTGGTCCAAGAATATCGGTAGTGACTTTTTCAGTCAAACATCTGCTCTTAAGATTCTGTGTAAATGTATGTGACTCAGTTTCAACTTTTTGTTCATTCTTTCCCATGAACAAGATATTGACTAATCTTCTGAATGGAGGGTAATGTAAGCTTTCTCTTGATTTGATTTCAAGATCATAGAAGCCTGTAAAGTCTTGATGTGAGGCTTTTTCAATGATTTCACTCTCCGGATAGAATGTCTGAATGAGCACCTCACCAGCTTTGTCCGCACGACCCGATCGACCTGCGACCTGAAGCAGTTGAGCAAAAGCACGTTCCGAAGCACGGAAGTCAGGACGATCTAGAAGCTGATCGGCAGATAAGACACCTACCAACGTCACATTCGGTAGATCAAGTCCCTTTGTGACCATCTGTGTTCCGAGTAGAAGCCTACTTTCCCCATTTGCAAAGGAATCAATGATTTTTTGTATCCGTTTACCTGATCCTGCCGAATCAGAATCGAGCCGTAGTGGTTTTTCATCTTTGAAAAGCCGAATGATTGCTTCTTCGATTTTTTGAGTACCTGCTCCAAGATAAAAGAAATCTTTCGATCCACATTGTTGGCAAATATCGTTTGCGACCATAACATGGCCACAATAATGACAGGAGAGTTTTCTACCAGTTTGGTGGTACGTTAACGTTACCTCACAGTTCGGACAGGCAGGCACATGCCCACAACTGTTGCATTTTATTTGGGGAGAATGTCCACGACGATTTAGGAATAAGATTGTTTGTTCATTTTTTTCGAGTCGTTCTTCAATTTGTTTCTTAAGTTGCCATGTGAAGAAAGGTAGGTCTCCACGTAAACGTGAGGTTGTTAGATCTATAATTGAGACTGATGGAAGATGTGCATTACCGGGGCGCTTTGACAACGTGTATAGCTTGTATTTCCCTTTTTTTGCCTGATAGAATGATTCAAATGACGGGGAGGCTGAACCGAGGATAATAGGTATCTTGTTCAATTGTGCTCTTTTTATGGCACAGTCCCGCCCATGAAAACGTGGTGAAGGATTTTCCTGCTTGTAGGAGCTATCATGTTCCTCATCGACTATGATCAGTCCAAGATTTGGTAGTGGTGCAAACAGGGCAGATCGTGGGCCAACAACAATAGGATAACGACCTTTTCGTACAGAATCAAAACTCAACATTCTTTCACGGTCAGTCATCCCTGAATGCAGAACTGCCACATCATTGCCGAAGTATCCTCGAAAATACGCTTGGGTAAGTCCTGCCAGTGCGATTTCAGGTGTCAGTACAAGTACTGTTCGACCAGTTTTTAACACTCGTTCCGCCAGATGGCAATAGACCAAAGTTTTTCCTGATCCTGTAATACCGTGAAGTAAGGAGACGGAAAAATCCTTTAAACTCCCGCTTCCTGTTGTAATCTCATTGAGGATCTGCTTCTGTTCAGTTGTAAGCTCAATATCTCGGACACCTTGTCGGTTATGATGTTGGTAGGAATCAGAAAGCTCGTTATGGTCAGTTATAGGCTCTAAAATCTGTTCACGTACAGCTTTTGCTATAAAGTGTGCTGTCCAGCCGTCTTGCAGGAGAGAACTTCTTCGCCTGATACCATCAAACATTGGTGGGTTTATTCTTTTGTCTTCAAACCAGTGATCCCATCCATGAAGGTCAGTAGCACGATAACCGATGACTCGTGCAGAGCTTTCATCTTCTGATTGCAACCACTTTTGGGCAAGTACCCCGTTATTTATCAACTGCCGAATGAGGTTGCGGTCGTGTTGTTTCAATCTTTTTTGATCGGCTGATGTGAGTTGCCTCCCAGGTTTTGGGGTGAGCGGAAGTGATTGAGCACAATCGATTGAACTGGAGGTCCAAATCAATTTTGGTGGTCGTGAAGTCTTTAGAGCTGGAGGCAAAGCCGCAGTTAGGCAATCAGCAGGATTGGCAAAATAGTAGTCAGCAATCCACATCAACAACTGAAAGAGATCAGAAGGAAGAAAGCTGATTTCATCGAGTGGCCTGATAATCTCTTTGACTTCAAAAGATGTTGGTCTTTGTGTTGGACCAATATAAAACCCTACTTTTCGAGCTTTACCAAAAGGGACTAGTAGACGTTGCCCTGGTTGCAAGAATTCTACTTGATCTGAATAGGAATACGTAAAAGTCTGCCGTAGTGGTCCTGAAACTGCAACACGGATATATTGGTTCTGGGAATTCATCTCTCTCTATATATAAAAAAAACGGCAAGTTTCCTACCTGCCGTTTCACTATTCTTCGATTTGAGCGCAGTTATTTTAACGTATAGCACTCATTATAGTTTATTTTTTTGAGAGCGTCTTGATTTTTGCAATCGCTTTTTTCCGCCCTTCTGTATTGCCTACCTCTTTATAAAGGTCACGCAATGCTTCCCAGATAGCAATATTCTTACTGTCTATTGCCACATAACCTTCATACGCTTTGATAGCTTCTTTTGCATTGAACTGCCCTTCGTAGAGACTACCTAAGACTTTGAAATTATCTGGTACATCAGGTGCCAGTACCGTAAGTTTGGAGAAAGCAGAGATAGCCCCTGTAGTATCGCCGGCGAGAGCACAGGCAACACCACATTGTTCGGCAATAAAGACTTCATCTGGTTTTAGTGCCATCGCAGATTTCCAATAATAGCTTGCAGAGTCAAATGCGATCGCACGTTCATCGCTCCATTTTTTGATCGCTTCTTCATCCCCTTTCTCACGAGCTTCATTAGCTTTTTGGGAGAATTTCTGTGCCTGCTGGTTGAAGTAACTTCCAATATAAACAATAACATCACTATTGTTTGGGTCAATCTCAAGAATCTGCCTATAGGTAGCTAGTGCCTCTTCCTGCTTATCACAATTAACATAGCAAATAGCTAGATTTATCAGATTAAGAGTGTCAGTAGGATCTGTTTCAACATGTTGGGCAAAAAAGTCAGCAGCATTACAGTAATCGCCTAAGTTGATATAATTGTATGCGATAGGCAGGAGTATTCTCGATCTTTCATTATCTTTGGCTCGATCAAGCCCTTTTTTCATCCACTCAATTGACTTTTCGTAGTTACCTGCTTTTTCATAACCATTGCCCAAAGCAACATATGGCCGGTAATCATCTGGGTCGATCGCAATGGCCAATTCCATATTTGATAGGACAGAGTCAATATTAACCTGCATATCATTTTTGATATATTCAATCGCAGAAGAATCTGTCTCTTCCTTTAGGTCATTGGCTAGTTCTTCAATATTTTTCAACTGTTCAACACCGAGAGAATAGAATTCCCTGAAAAACTTGACTTTAGTTGAGTCAGCTTTCTCTGTGTATTTATTACAATGTTTGCGATATTTCTTTTTGATCTTCTTGTTATCACAACACATATGGAGGGAATCTGTATAAGCGATTAGTTTATCAACATACTGTGCTTTTTCAAGCGGATTTGGGGTTTTGTTGATATAGTCAACTTGGATGTTGATCATCCAGTGAAGACCTTCGGCATGGTGTCCGTAGTAGAGAAACAATGAATCGATCATTGCCATTGCGTAAGGATACCGGTCAAGGTCGCCAGAAAGGATTTCAATTTTTGCCGACTTAATGTAGGCAGAAACAGGTAGTTTTCTCGCCTTAGGACCAGCCATAGCTACAGAGGCCACTAAGCAAAGAAAGAGTAGTACAAGTGTCGAATTACGTAACAATTTCATTCATGACCTCCTCAGATCATCTTATTATCAGTCTATTAAGGGCAGAATTTACATGCTAATAAGATGCTTGTCAACCCTAGTCCTATCGATGGGTAAAACGTACCAAATATGTTAATGTTGTCGATTCTCCAGCTTTGACTGATACGTCAAATACAAGCGTATTGCCATCTTTTCGGTTTCCTGATAATGTCGATTCAAGTAATTCCCAATCACCATAGAGACTCTTTTCAACTCGTACGGTAATGTCAGACCTCTTATGGTTACGAATGTCTATTTGAAATTGCCGTTGTTCGACTCTTTCTGATATTCGATCCTGTTTTATCAATTTTTCTTCAGCACTAATATCAAAAGCGAATCCTACCTTAATATCAATCTCTTCATCCTTTGGTGTATGGTCAATCCGATCTTCACCCAGCAGGATAAGTCCGCCATCAGAATCCGCTTTGAACAGACGCACACGACCCGCGGGCAGTGGAATCCCAAGACCTGATGAACTGGAGTTTGTTAATTTTAAGGAAACTTCAACCTTTTTTGGGTCTCTGTCTGGGCGGTAAATAAACTGTTTATCAACTGAGGTGGTTGCAGGTTCAAAGAGGGATATTTGTTTTTTTTCATGATTTGCAACTGTTGCTTTGCGTGGCAGAGTATAGAGATGATATTCAAAAAACTCCTTTTCTCGAAATCCTGCTGACGGTGTCGCTTTTGAAAGAGTCATCTCCATTCGTCGTGGCTGGTCATATTCACGATTTACTCGATTTATGTCACCAGCAACTAGTTTCAATCGTGCATTATTGTATGATTTTCCGCTGTTATTATTGATTGATGCCCATCCTGTAAGGTTGAGATTTGTCTCTGAGTCATCAAGTACTCCGACATACTCTGCTGACCAGTTCAAACCACTTGTTTGGTATCCTACCTGAGCTGTAAGGTCACCTGAAACAGTCGAATTATACAACCAGAAAAGAGTTGGACGGGTAATCAAGCCATCGGGTAATGAAGGGAAGTTTACTTCAGTAATATTCGTAGTTCCAACAATTTTGATCCGATTGTTTTTATCTTTTAAGGTGATTGCTCCATTATTATAGGCTAGTAGTTTTCCTGTAATAAGCTTCCCTTCTTTGTCGAGTAATTCTATCTCTTTGTCAACATATCGTCGATAAATCTGGTCTGGGCTTACAAGGTCATAAGCATAATTCTGCTCAAGAATTGTTATTCCCCCTTTGCCATTGAGGAGTTCAACAGTTACTGAGGCGGGGTCTATCAATGAAGGAACATCAGTAAAGTTCAGCCTATTGATCCCTTTATTGAGGGAGAATGTCCTCGTTTCACTAATGACACCGAGGTTGCTGTTGTAGACTGTTACCGAGATTTCATTGGCTGTTATAGCAGTTGTGCAAAACAGCAAGGCAAAACATACGAGTACACTTTTCATGATTTTGATCTCCTATTTATTATACACCGGTTCAATTGTATCTGTCCCGGTTTGCTTTACTCAGGTCCATAGAGAATACCATGCAAAGCTCGATTTCTTCCATAAAATTAAAAAGGCTTGAAGGTCAGCAGAGTCTTATCTATCTGCATCTGGACTTCATCCCCTGTCGGATTCATTGTCTCCGTGTCGAACATCCCCTGTTGTGGGTTCACTCGTTCAAATATCTGCAGATACAAAGAATATATCATTTCCAGACTTAGCTGATACCGAGGAGGGAATTGTGGGAGTATCAGGTCTAAATTACTCCGAGCTAAAGAGCGATATTTCTCCGCAATATCTCTGTAAATTGTAAGAAGTTTACGGACTGATTGTGAGTAGTTACCATTTTTTACGGATTTTGCAAGATCGGCATTGGTTACTTGGCATTGGCTCATAATATCTTCAGCAAAATAATTCAAACCAGCAAGTTGGTCTTTTTGGAAATCTCGCATAATATGAACAAAATAAGAAAAAAGGGCGAGAGGTCGGGATGCCTTACGGATATCTACATCGCCAGGTGTTATCTCATTATCATTTTGTCGTATGGCACAGAGGTGCATGAATATAGAAGCAGGGGAGATAGCCGCACCTTCGCAGTAACGCAGAAAAACCAGTAGTGTTCTAAAAGAGTCATGTTCAAGATCAAAAAGCATTGCCTGGGCTAATCGCTCCCATGGCCAGATCGGTATACTATAATGATGAATGACTGTTTGTAATTGTTTCATGAACTGATCTGATTGATTGTTCTGCTGTAGAGAGTACGTCCAATCGGTGATCATCTTCGCTATAACAGTTTTTTCCTCGGAAGTGATAGTACGTCCCTCAGATTTGAGGTCATCGACTAAATCGTCGAGAATCCTCATCGACCGATAGCAAATCTGAAAGGCCTCATAACGATCTTTTTCCCAGAAACGGGCGGCGATATCCAATATTGGATTTGTCAGTATTTCAGAAAAATCTAGATCGGTCGCGAAATTAATACTTATATGTGGTTTAGTATTTAACATCATAGAACAATATAGTGTGTAGAAAGAGTAGATAAAATTGCTTTTCTAAGAACTAATGAGTTTTGTACCCTATATATATGAATAAATCGATTAAACTCCTTGTGATGACACATAACTATCCTCGCCGTGAGGGTGATTTTGCCGGTGTGTTTATTGAGCTTTTAGTCAAAAAGCTAGTTCCTCATGGAATCAAGCCGATTGTTTTAGCTCCCCATGACGCAGGATTACCGGAACGGGAAGAGCTGGGCGGGGTTACAGTCTGCCGATTTCGTTATGCCTCTGATGAATCAAAGCAGGATATCGCCTATCGCGGGAATATGCAGGATTTAGTTTTAGGCTCGATCGGAGGTGCGTTCAAGTTCAAGCATTTTCTCGACAGTTTCAGGAAGTCAGCTCTTGAGCTAATATCCAAAGAACAGATTGATATTATTTGGGGGCATTGGCTCGTCCCAACGGGGATTGTGATGAAAACTGTTCAGCGCAAAAGCGGTTTGCCTATGATTCTTTCATCGCATGGTACTGATATACGTTTGATGAAAAGATATGCTACAGCCGTTTATCGCTATCTACGCCCTATGTGCAGATCGTTGAATTATTGGACTGTTGTTTCGAGTTTTCTACGTGATAATATTATATCGATCGATTCTGGATTGAAAGATATTCTTCGGGTTCTCCCGCTACCGCACAATGAGGGAGTTTTTCAAAGGGATGACACAATTTCTCGTGATGATTCATTGATTGTTGCAGTAACCCGTTTTACCAGACAGAAACGAGTAGACTATTTGGTTCGTGCTTTTGATCATATCTACAAACAAAAACCTGAAACTCGGCTTGAACTGTTTGCATCAGGTCCACTTGAAGCTGAAATACGAGATTTAGTAATATCGCTTGGTCTCGCTGAGGCGGTCACGATTCGTCCACCTGTCCCACAGATGGCATTAAGTGAGACATACAATCGTGCATCGATTGTTGTACTCAATTCAGTTGATGAAGGGTTTGGATTAGCACTTTCCGAAGCTATGATGTGTGGTGCGGTGGCTGTCGGAGCAGATTCAGGTGGTATCCGAGATATTATAGAACATGAGAAGACAGGTCTGCTCGTCAAACCTGATGATCTTTTTGAGCTGACTACTACCTTGAACCGTTTACTTGATGATCGACAGTTAAGGTCAGAGCTTGCCGAATGTGGATATCAGTATGCACATGCTACTTTTGCCAGCGGTCCGCTCTCAGAAAAATACGCTCAGATGATTGTTGATGTGATGGAGAAATATCCTCCATCATAGATCATTTGTATTGTACATGTTGAGAGCAGTCTATCTATGCTAATAATCAATCGCAATTATTTTGGTAGATAAAGAAATCAGACAGGGAGCCATTTCTCTCATTCCCATCATACGGAAATCTGTTTTGTTCGTGTTGAATAAGCTTCCAACTGGTGAAATGAGAATCTATGTATGGAGTAAAAGCACGGTGTCTTTCATGTGGGCCTCGTTGTTCATCTTTGTTTGATGAATAGATAATCACAAACTTTTCTGCAGAGTTAAAAAGCCTTTTCATATAGCTGTGAAATGTTTCGTCTTCGACAAGATGATAAATGACATCGAGAGAAAGTGCCAGCTCTGCCTTTTCATTATTATACTCGTCGTTGGTCCGAAAAATCTTTGAGTTGTCATCTCGGAACAGCTCTTTGCATAATGTAATTGCAGAAGGGCTTACGTCATAGCCAGTATAAGATACATACTCCGCCAATAGTAACTGGTTGCCATCCCCACATCCATGTTCAATGATTGTTTGGATAGTGTGTCTCGCAACAAAATCATTGATAAATGATGCTTTGTATTTAGCTAATTTACCGAAGGAGCCCGCACCAGATGTTCCACCAGATTTGTAACGATCGTCCCAGTATGATGCTGAGTTATCAAATTCTTTCAATGGCTTGAAGGTGCGGTAGATATTTCTGAGAACTGGCCCCAAAAGTGGAATCTGCTTAATCCTTTCTTTCATGTGAGCAAGTTAGTAATTGAAATTAGATTGGGCAAGCTCTTCAAATAAAGAAGGAAGAGGAACAGGTTCGAAATCGTGCATTGTATTGGCAAATGCATCGAAAAATACGAGCGAGCAGATTGTTACTATGGGCTTTTACCTCGGTTCGTAGGCAACATGTTCCATCGATTTGAGTTTGTTCCCTTCAGGGTGTTTTGATG
>JAJRUL010000036.1 GCA_024277795.1 Candidatus Zixiibacteriota bacterium | reverse complement strand
TTTTGAAAGAAGAAAAAAAAACGGTAGAAATACCATTGTCCGAAATAAGACAGGCAAAAATTGTTTTTTAGGAGAACGATAGATGGCCTTTGACATGATCGAGGCGATGACCCTGATCGCACGTGAGAAGAATATCGAATTTGATGCTGTTCTGGAGACTCTTCAGGCAGGGCTTCTTGCCGCCGCCAAAAAGAAATATGATTATACCGACAATATCTCGTTCCGTTTTGACCGAAAGAGTAATGAACTTCTTATGGTTGCAACTAAACGTGTGGTCGACGAAGTAGCTGATAAGAATATTGAAATCCTATTGAAGGATGCTCAGGAGATTGATCCTGAAGCTCAAGTAGATGATGAACTTGATATTTATATCGACTACGAACTCGAGTTTGGTCGGAATGCTATTGCCGCGGCTAAGCAGATTCTTGTACAGAAAGTCCGTGAAGCTGAACGTGACAGGGTCTATGATGAGTATATTGACAAGGTCAATACGCTGGTCTCAGGTGTTGTTCAACAGATTGACAAGGGAAATGTTATAGTCAATCTTGGGCGGGGAGAAGCAATACTACCTGTTCGTGAACAGATACCTCGTGAAAAATTCAGACAGGGAGATCGTGTCAGAGCTCTTATCTTGGATGTTCAAAAGGCTAATCGTGGACCGCAGATTATTCTGTCTCGTGTTAACAACGATTTTATCAAGCTTCTCTTTGAACTTGAAGTGCCTGAAATCTATGAGCGTGTAATTGAAATCAAGGCTATTGCACGTGAACCCGGGGAACGTGCAAAGGTCGCAGTATATTCATCGGATGACCGTATTGATCCCGTCGGTGCGTGTGTTGGGATTAAGGGTGTACGAGTTCAGGCAATCGTTCGCGAACTGAATAATGAGCGTATTGATATTGTCCCATATTCGTCGAATCCTCAGGTTTTTGTGACACGTGCTCTTGCACCTGCTACGGTAGTTAATATCGAAATGGATGATATGGATGGGGTTATGTCAGTTGCTGTTGATGACGATAAGCTCTCTTTAGCTATTGGACGTGGTGGTCAAAATGCCCGACTCGCTTCAAAATTGACCGGTTGGAAGGTCAATATCATGTCTGAAACTGAATATGATGAGTCACGTAAGAAAGAAGCGGAACTTCTCTTGCCTATATCTGAGCTTGAAGGCGTTGGCCCGAAAATGGCAGAACGTTTGGCAATGGCTGATATCGGTTCTGTTCAGAGGTTGGCTACAACTTCCATGGAAGCTCTGGTGAGGATTGATGGATTGGGTGAGAAAACTGCAGAAAAGCTCAAAGAAAAAGCAGAAGCAGTTGTCGAACAGCTTGAAAAAGAGTGGGAAATCAAGCAAGCTAGTCTCAGGGAAGAAATGAAGAAGAACAAGGTAGTTGAAGAGAAATTGACTGCTGACAATATGTTTGAAGATGATGACGACTTTGTAACAGAAGTAGATGAAGTGGTCGAAGTAACTGCCCCGAATCTCGAAGGGGTAGAAGATGAAGTTGAAGAAGACCCTGAAACAAAGGACGAGTGAGTCTAGTGTAAAGGGTTATGAGTAGTCGAAAGATTGGAGCTTGGAAAGTCAATGACTTCGCAAAAAAAAAGAATATATGAACTAGCCAAAGAATTTAATATCTCTTCCAATGCAATGCTGACTGTTTTGCGTGAACTTGGATTTACCCCCAAGTCACATATGTCTGTTGCTACTGAGGAGCATGTTAAGGCAGTAACCGCACGTTTCGCTCAGAAAAAGCAGGAAGCTAAGAAAGAGATGGAACAGCGTCAAGCGGCTCAATCTGCAAAGACCGCTCAGGCTACAGATAGTAAAGCGGCAACGAGAATAGGCGGAATTAAAGTCGATGATTCAAAATCATCAGTCGCCGGTGTTATGCGCCGTATTGAAAAGAAGCAGAAGAGAAAAGATCGACGCAAACGCAAAGGGCGTAATGTTGTTGATAAGGTCGAGGTTGCCAAGTCGTTTAAGTCAACTATGGCGACTTTGGATAAAACCAAAGGTAAACGTCGCTATAGAAGAACTCATGATGAGTCTCAGAGTGTTGAAACAGGCCCCTCAAATGTCATTGAAGTGAATGAATTTATGTCGCTTGCCGAATTGGGCAAAGCGATGGATCATCGTCCTGCTGAGCTCATTGCAAAATTGTTTGAGATGGGGATGATGGCGACTATCAACCAACGACTTGATCTCGATACGATTGAAATGCTTGCCAGCGAATTCGATTTTGAGATTAGGCAGATAGCAGAAGTTGGTGATGAAAAACGGGAAGAAGAAGACGAAGGTGCTTTGGTCCCGCGCGCACCAGTTGTTACTGTGATGGGGCATGTTGATCATGGTAAAACGTCGCTTCTTGACTATATTCGCAAGACTGATGTTGCATCTGGAGAAGCTGGTGCAATTACCCAGCACATTGGCGCGTACGAGGTGCATCTGCCTAATGGTAGGATTACATTTTTAGATACACCGGGACATGAAGCATTTACTGCTATGCGTGCCAGAGGTTCGCAGATAACAGATATTCTGGTACTTGTCGTTGCCGCCGATGATGGAGTCCAACCTCAGACAATCGAGGCGATTGATCATGGTAGAGCGGCCAACGTGCCGATTATCGTTGCTGTGAACAAAATTGATAAACCATCGATAAATCTGGATAATGTAAAAACTCAGCTCGCCAATCATAATCTCTCCCCTGAAGAATGGGGTGGCAAAACAATCATGGTGAATGTCTCAGCAAAAACAGGTGAAGGTGTTGACAAATTACTTGAGATGATTTTGTTGCAGGCTGAAATGATGGACCTTAAAGCTGATCCGGATATTCGTGCACAAGGAATAGTTGTTGATGCTCACTTGGAAAAAGGTAGAGGTCCTGTTGTAACTGTTCTTATCCAACGTGGACAATGCAAAATTGGTGATTCAATTGTGACTGGCACATACTATGGCCGTATTCGTACTGCTATTGATGATCATAACAGACCGATGCATGATGTTGGGCCGTCTCGTCCGTTACAGATCACAGGTCTTAACGGTGTGCCTCAAGCTGGTGACAGCTTTATGGTCGTAGCCTCTGATCAGGAAGCAAAAGAAATTGCGGGGCAGCGTGATAGAGTGAAGAGAGAGCAGGATGCTCGCCGTACTCATGGACGCCTGTCGTTGGATCGTGTGTTTGATCGAATCAAGGAAGGCCAAATAAAGAATTTGCCTTTGATTATTAAGGGTGATGTTGATGGCTCTGTGGAGGTGCTGTCTGATACTTTAGGCAAAATATCAACGAACGAAGTGCAAACTCAAATCATTCATCGTGGTGTAGGAGCGATCACTGAATCTGATGTGATGTTGGCCGCGGCTTCCAATGCAATTATTATTGGATTCCAAGTTTCAGCCGATATGCGTGCCAGAGAAGTTGCTCGGATCGAAAAAGTTGATATTCGATCTTATGATATTATCTACGAAGCAGAAGATGATATTAAGAAAGCTCTTGAGGGGCTCCTCGCACCAACTATTACCGAGAAATTTGTCGGTATGGCTGAAGTTCGTGACGTTTTTAAGATTCCTAAGATCGGGGCTATTGCCGGAAGCTATGTTAAGCAAGGACGTTTTGAGCGGAGTAACAAAGTTCGTTTGGTTCGTGACGGCAAAGTAATTTATACTGGCAATATCGGATCACTCAAACGGTTCAAGGATGATGCCAAAGAAGTAAAAGAGGGCCTTGAGTGTGGGATCGGGATTGAGAATTATAATGATGTCAAGGTTGGAGATACAATCGAGGCATTTGAACTGGTTGAAGAAGCAAGAAAGTTATAGTCGTCGGGACTCTATTTGGTTACCGTAGTAGTTAGATTACGGCTTGATTTACCGTCTGTTGGTTCATTGAAAGAAAAACGGCGTATCCTTAAATCATTGACCACCCGGATTCATAACATGTATAATGTTTCAATCGCCGAAATAGGTGAGAATGATAGATTACGAACTGCGATACTTGGTGTGGCAGTTGTTTCCAACAGTACAAGCCATGCCCATGAGGTGATGTCGAAGTTAGTCAACAGGGTTGAGCAATCATCAGAAACTATTCTCACAGATTATACGACAGAAGTATACTAATAGATGGATAAGCAACGACGAAATTCGCGCCTAGGGGGACAGATCCTCAGGGATATTTCTACTCTTATGGATGGTGAACTTAACGAGAAATCACCTGCCCTAGTCACCTTTACACAGGTTCGACTCAGTAAAGATCTGCGTCACGCAGTTGTCTACTACTCTGTCTTGGGTGACGAAACTGCTCGTACATCTATAGCAATCTACCTTGAACGTGAGAGAGGTCGGATACGGCATCTGGTGGGGAAGAATCTGAGAATTAGACATATCCCCGAATTTACATTCAAGTTTGATCCTTCTGTTGAGGAAGGTCTGCGGATTGAGCAACTCTTAAACGAGATCCATAATGAATCGCAATAATAGCACAATAACAAAAGTATCAGCTATCCCCGCGAGAGAGATCGAAGAGCTTGTACAGTCTGCTGAAACTGTTCTCATCCTATCTCATATTGATCCTGATGGTGATGCACTTGGTTCGCAGTTGGCTTTTGCTGAATATGTGCGATCGTTAGGTAAACAGGCTGTTTTGATTCGAGAAGCTGTGATTCCCAGTAAGTATTCTTTTCTTCCCTCTATCGAGACGATTACGCATATAGACGAATTGCCAGTTGATTTCAGTTGCGATCTAGCAGTAGTTCTTGAGTGTCCGAGCTATGAGAGAATGGGGCGTGCATCTTCATACCTCACACCCAATCTGCCGATTATTAATATAGACCATCATTTCGAGTCAGGTGATTTTGGTGATGTTCGATGGATTGATCCTACCCGTTCATCAGTAGGCGAAATGATCTATGAGTATTTTTCTTCTATTGAATTCTCTATAAATGCATCTATTGCAACGCAACTATATACTGCCATAATAACTGATACCGGTAGATTTCGATATCAGTCAACATCCCCTCGAACAATGGTAATAGCGGGGGAGCTTATTGGAGCAGGGGCGAATCCGAAGAGTATATGTGATAAAGTATACTTCAACCTGAGTCAATCAACCATGTTGCTGACATCTCATGTTCTACGAAGTATGGAATTTCTTGAAGATGGCACTATTTGCTTCTTAACTTTAACTCATGACATGTTGGAAAAGTCCGGTGCAGATCGATCTGAGTCTGATGGACTTGTGGACTTTACCATGTTTACAGATAAAGTTATCGCAGGAGTCTTATTCAAAGAAGGAACAGAAAGCAATACGCGTGTGTCACTTCGGTCTCGGGATGGAATCAATGTGGCAGAAATTGCTTCGACCTTTGGTGGGGGTGGACACTTTAATGCGTCAGGTTGCACAATCCCAAAGAATATTGATGAATCAAAAAAAATAATCTTAAAAGCATTGTCAGAGAAAATTCATGGGTAGGCGAGAGAGTAACCATCACGGAGTTTTGCTTTGTAACAAGCCCGTCAGGATTACTAGTCATGATGCGGTTAGTATAGTCAGGCGTGTGGCCAATACGCAAGCAGTCGGTCATACAGGTACCCTTGATCCATTGGCAGAAGGGCTACTTGTTATTTGTATTGGACGTGCAACAAAGATAGCGAAGCATCTTACGGGACTGGATAAGACATATTACGCTGAAGTTACGCTTGGTCTTGCTTCACAAACGTATGATAGTGAAGGCCTCGATCCAAATGGTGTACCTAATGATCTCGCTGATCTGACATTCGAAAAAGTAAAAGAAGTAATATTACGTTATGTCGGTACGCAAAAACAAAAAGTACCGATTTACTCAGCAGTACGTGTCGATGGTGAACGATTGTATAAGAAGGCCAGACAAGGAAGAGCTTCAGATCGCCCTGAAAGAGAGATTACGATACACTCCATCACAGATATACACTTCTCAGGAAATAAGGTGACGTTTACTGTTTCTTGTACATCAGGAACGTATATTCGTACACTTGCTGATGACATTGGGCGTGATCTTGGGTGCGGAGGTTATCTCTCGGGACTGAAAAGATCGAAGGTAGGTGATTTTTCTATTGATGATTCGACTGACGTTATGGCCATTAAGGAACTTGGTGCTGACGAATCATTTGGTGAATTATTACTGACGGTCGAAGATGCTTTACCTCTTGGTGCAATAACAGTGAGTGAGGTTTTTGCAGATAAAGTGATACATGGATGCAAGTTGAGTAGAGATCATATCACGTCCCTTTCGGGGAACTTCGTTTTTGGGGATCACATCTATTTGAAGTCTCCTCAAGGACGGTTATTAGCTGTTGGCAGAGCATGTTTTGCTTCGACAGATGTAATCCCGCCTGAAACTGATAAACTGTTTGCTTATGATAGGGTGCTCAATTGAGTTGTACATTTGTAAATGGGCTTGAGAACTTCAAGCGAGGATCAAAGCAGAATGTTATAGCTACCGTAGGTACGTTCGATGGCATCCATTTAGGGCATCAGGCGATTTTCAGCCTAGTCCGACAGCAAAGTATTGAGACCGGTTCAGATGCTGTATTGGTGACCTTTCAACCTCATCCGAGGACAATGACAACACCTGCAAATATACCATTGCTCCTGACAACTATTGAGGAAAAGGAACAGTTTGTGCCTGATTTTTTCGATGGGACTGTCCTAATTTTAGAGTTCAATGCTGAGTTGATGCAAATGAGTGCAGAAGAGTTTGTTCTGGACATTCTGGTTGACAAAATCGGCTTAAATAAGCTCATTGTGGGTTATGATCATGCCCTCGGTCGTGATCGTAGTGGTAATATCGCTCACCTTCGAAAATTGGGTGTCCAATCGGGTTTTGAGGTTGAAGTTGTTGAACCTGTTATTGTTGATGGTGAAGCGGTGTCATCATCACGTATCAGAAGAGCTATTGCAGATAATCGTTTTCGAGAAGCGATAAAGCTCTTAGGGCATGAATATGCCATTTATGGAACGGTAGAACGTGGTATAGGACTTGGAAAACAGTTAGGATACCCAACCGCAAATGTGCGATATAATCACAGGAAATTACTCCCCCAAGAGGGAGTGTACGCATGTTGGAGTATTATTGAAGGAGTGCCTGTAGAGGGTATGATGTTTATTGGTCGCAATCATTTTAATCCTGCAGATAGAGTCTCTGTGGAGGCTAATTTGTTTGATTTTAGTGGTGACTTGTATGACAAAGAGATCACAGTATTTCCTACTCATTTTATGAGAGAGAATCGTCGCTTTGATTCAATAGATGCTCTAAAGGCTCAGATAGCACAGGACAAAATTGATGTAATGAGAATAAGGCAAGAGGAGAATCAAAAATGCCGTTGAAGAAGGAGCATAAAGCTCAAATTGTAAGTGAACACGGATTGCATGCCGGAGATACCGGATCACCCGAAGTTCAAGTAGCGCTTCTGACAGCTCGAATAACTGAGTTGACGGAACACATGAAGAAAAACAAGAAAGACTTTCATACCCGCTTAGGCTTATTGAAGTTAGTGGGGCAACGTCGCCGGATGCTCGATTATCTGAAGCGTAAAGATATCGAGAGTTATCGTCAGGCAATAGCCGAACTCGGCTTGCGTAGGTAGTAAGGAACAGGAATAATTTATGGCAAACAGAGTAGAATTTGAATTGGGTGGTCGTCAGATGATCATCGAAACAGGGCATTTGGCCAAACAATCGCAAGGTGCAGTCACTGTTCAATATGGTGATTCGATGGTATTATCAACTGTATGTGCGGCTTCAGAGCCGAGATCAGGTTTTGACTTTTTCCCGCTGACAGTCGAATATCGTGAAAAGTCATATGCGGCCGGCAAGATTCCCGGTGGTTTTTTCAAACGTGAAGCAAGACCTTCTGAAAAGGAAGTACTGACTGCGCGGTTAATTGATCGACCGATACGACCTCTTTTTCCTGCTGATTTTCAGTGTGAAACACAGGTAATCAATTTTGTTATTTCACACGATCAGGAAAATGACACCGACATTCTTGCTCTGATTGGTACAGGTGCTTCAATAGCTCTCTCTGGTATACCGTTTGAGAAAACGATTGCCGGTGTACGGATCGGACGAATCGACGGAGAGTTCATTGTCAATCCAACTTTTGATCAAGTAGATGAAAGTGATATCTACATTACGATGGCAGGTTCAGCCGATGCGATTTCAATGGTCGAAGGTGGTGGACGTGAGATTTCTGAGAGTGACTTAGTTGATGCACTTGCATTCGGCCATGAACAGATTAAGATCATTGTATCGAAAATAGAAGAGCTAAAGTCAGTGGCAGGAAAGCCACCGATGAAATATACTGCATTAACATCAAACGATGAACTTACCAAAAGAGTTACCGAACTTGTAGGTGATAGACTCGTTGAGTATAACAATATCAGTGAAAAAGAAATCAGGAACGAAAAGAAGAAAGAGATGAAGACGGAGATAGTCGAAGCTCTTACTGAAGAATTCCCCGATGATATTGGTGAGGTTGGCAAAGTTATTCACGACCTTGACTCTGAAGTGCTTAGGAGTATGATCCTCAACGAGAAGAAGAGAATCGACGGTCGCGGACCTGATGATATTCGTCAGATAACGTGCGAGACAGGCTTCTTACCTAGAGCACACGGTTCTGCTGTTTTCACCCGTGGACAGACTCAAGCACTTGTTGCTGTCACTCTTGGTACGAAGATGGACGAACAACGTTTGGATGAACTCGAAGGTGAGTCGACTAAGAGTTATATGTTACACTACAACTTCCCTCCATTTTCAGTTGGTGAAGTAAGGCCGATCCGAGGTACGAGCCGTCGTGAAGTCGGACATGGTGCATTGGCTGAACGAGCACTCTTTCCCGTGATCCCGAGTGATGAGCATTTCCCATACACATTGCGTATCGTCTCAGACATTATGGAGTCTAACGGTTCTTCATCAATGGCTTCTGTATGCGGTGGCTCACTCGCTATGATGGATGCAGGTGTTCCGATAAAATCTGCAGTAGCTGGTATTGCAATGGGGCTTATTAAGTCTGGTGACAATGTCGTCATTTTGACAGATATCCTAGGTGATGAAGATCACTTTGGCGATATGGACTTTAAGGTAACGGGTACTGCTGAAGGTGTAACTGCCATTCAGATGGATATCAAAATCACTGGTCTATCCATTGAGACGATGAAAGAGGCACTTGATAAAGCACGTGTCGCTCGCCTGAGCATTCTTGACAATATGAATGCAACAATTTCTAAGCATCGTGATGAACTATCAAAACATGCTCCTCGAATTCTTACTATCAAGATCAATCCTTCGAAAATTGGAACTGTGATCGGTCCTGGTGGTAAGATGATTCGTTCTATTGTTGAGCAAACTGGAGCAAAGGTTGATATTGATGATGATGGAACTGTCATGATCGCTTCGGTCGATGGTGAAGCGGGTCAAGCTGCCTTGAAGATCGTTAGTGATCTTGTTCGTGAAGCAGAAGTCGGGAAAATATATGAAGGCATTGTTCGTCGTATTACTGACTTTGGTGCTTTTGTAGAAATATTCTCTGGTACAGAAGGTCTTGTGCATATTTCTGAACTTGATGTCAACAGAGTTGAGAAAGTAGAAGATGTGGCCAAACTTGGTGACAAGATTCAGGTCAAGGTTATCAATGTTGATGATCAAGGGAAGGTTCGCTTATCACGTCGTGCAGTATTGGACAGCAGTCATGTTCCAACAGTTCCTACACGGTCAGGTGGGGGAGGGCGTAGGCCATCCCGACCACGGCGCTAATATATGTCTAAAGGTACTCCAGCCAAATTAAAAGGCAGTGATTACCAGAAGACGGTACTTCCGAGTGGATTGAGGGTACTCAGCGAAAGAATACCCTCAGTTCGCTCTATTTCTTTGGGAGTATGGGTTGATGTTGGTGGTCGCAATGAGGCTAAGTCCGAGAATGGGATATCTCATTTGATTGAGCACATGGTCTTCAAGGGGACTGCAACGAGATCATCCAAGGAAATAGCTTCATCTCTTGAGTCTATAGGCGGTCATCTCAATGCCTTTACATCTCGAGAACAAACCTGCTATACTGCACGAATCCTTGACGAACATCTTGAAACAGCTATCGACATTCTGTCGGATATAACGTGTCGTGCATCTCTTACTCCTACTAATCTGAAGAAAGAGAAGATGGTTGTTTGTGAAGAGATCCGAGAATCGAATGATACGCCGTCTGATAGGATACACGATTTGTTTGCTGATACGTTCTGGGTAGGTCACCCACTTGGAAGGCCTATTCTCGGCCCCTCAGAGAATGTGATCGGTTTCAAGCGGAAGAGTTTGACAGAGTACATAGCTCGAAACTATCGGGCGGGCTCAATCATTATTTCCGCTGCGGGAAATGTATCCCACAGGAAACTGGTCACTCTATGCAGGAAATACTTCGAGTTTGCAGAAGGGCAAAGACCTGCACCTGTTGGAGCTAAAAGAGAAAGTGAGCAAAGAGTTAATGTTGTTCAGACCGAGCATTCACAGGTACAACTTAGCTTAGGTTTTCCAGGGTTTGGTTTTGGTGCAAAAGAAAAAATCCCTTTGG
>JAJRUL010000035.1 GCA_024277795.1 Candidatus Zixiibacteriota bacterium | reverse complement strand
GGTAGCGCTGTTGACCTCATACAAAAGATCAAATGATTGGCCGAGAACTTCGGTGAATGCTTCATCAATCAATTCACGAAAATGCCCCTCAATCCAATCCGCAACAAATTGGTTTGGAACCAACAACTTACAGACACCATCCTTTCCAACTTGCCCAACTGTTGGTTTGAACCAGGTATTAAATGACTGACTGTTTAGGCGTTGTGATATATATCCCAAACAATCCTTCCATTGTCGAGAACCAGCTTGGTTTTCTACTCTCATAAGCATTTCCCCTCGAAATGACTTATCAACATATTATTATTTTTCATAAACTCGTTATCCATCATGTGTATACAAGTACGCAAACTTGTTAACGCACAAGTTATCCACACCTTCATCAACATTTAAACAAATTATAATTGACAGTAAAGCAATTGATTTCAGTGGTTTGGTGCAACCACCCACAAGTTATCCACACTTCTTTAACATTTTGTGTCCCAACTGCTTTCATAGCCATAGATAGATAGATGTGAGTGTTCCGTCAAGGGGCATGATGTATTAATATCACACATTAGTGAACTGGTTGTTTTATGGTGTGTTAGAACTATTGATTAATATCCACATTACAGACGTTATCCACATTGGTTGAGAAAATAACATTTACAGTACGACAAAGATTGTTTCTATCAATAGGTTAAGAGACTAACACCTCTATCACATTCTAAGTAGATCTCTGTCGCATTCCTACCACGTATTCTTTGATTTTTAGTTACGATCAATCTGTTGTTATGATATTACTCTCATATATATGATACTGATAGAATATTGCCAAATTATTGTATTGAAATTGTGGTAGATTAACCAATGCAAAGTGTGCGGGTAGTTACTGTACGCTTGCTTTAGTTTTGTGCGGAGAATAGTTGTTCTTCACAAGGCGGAAAATATTTTATCCGCTTGGAGGATTTGGAATCTCTTCTTTTGGCATAGTGGAACCGGACAATTCATCATTTTTCTCATTTTCTTTTGAAAAGATCAGGTGCAATATGAGAAAAACAATAGAACAGCTGATAGCCGCATCGGCAATATTGAATGTCCACCAGCGTTTGAGCACATAACCGAACAGGTTAATATCAAAGAAATCGACATCAATAAAATCAATAACTTTACCGATACGGACCCGATCTATAATGTTCCCGATAGCGCCTCCTGAAATCAGGGCAAGTGGGAAGATAAAGCTTCGTTTGTCACGGTTGATATATGCATAGTATAGAACAAACAGAAGAATCAATGACGACGATATCAGGTAATATGTTGATGAGCCGAGCGAAGTACCCATTGCTCCACCATCGTTATAGACAAGAGTAAACATGAAAAATCGCTCTGTCTCTTGGGTTGGGGGAGGGACATTGGTTAAGTTTGTAACAGCCCAAAATTTGGTTATCTGGTCGAGAAGAACAACCAAAAGCATGGACAGCATCGCAATAATAAGATTGCGCGTTTTATTTTCGCTTTGGTTTTTTGACATCTTCCTCAGCGGATTTACACTCAATACAGAACCTAGCGTGAGGTACTGCTTGAAGTCTCTCCATGCTAATGTTCTTGTTACATTTTACGCACTTACCAAAGTCTTTGCTGTCGAGTCGTCTTAGTGCCTCATCAATGTGATACAGGAAACGGCCGGATTTCGATGCATACATGAAAGCGAGTTCACGATTCATCGCATCTGTCCCCTGATCAGCCATGTGATACGAGTAGGAGGAGATATCACCAGTTGATTCTTTAATCGTTGTCGATATCTGCGATTCCATAGTCGCTTCAATATCCTTTATGAGAGTTGCCCGCTTTGCTAGCAACAGTTTGCGTAACCTCTCTTTTTCTGTCTTCCGCATGAGCGGACTCCTTAGGTTCAGGTCCTATTGACAGTAATTGTGGCTCTTTCTCCGTTTATATTCCACTCTGTTCCATTTTCAACAGCCTCGACATCAGATAAACTGATTTCTTCGGCAAGTGTCTCCCGACGTATGAACTCATCAAACTTTGTAGCGGCTTCTTGCAGTCGGTCTGATGATCCAACTTTTACTGTTATACGATCAGTAACGTCAAAACCTGAAGTTTTGCGCATATTTTGTATCTTATTGACAATCTCCCGTGCAAACCCTTCATTAATTAGGTCGTCGGTTAGGTCGCATAAAAGAGCGATTGTCACATTATTGTCGCTCTCAACAGCATACGACTCATTTTCTGTCTGAATGACTTCAACATCATCTTCGGTAAGAGTAATTGATTTTCCACTAAGATCAACGTGTATTTCTTTATCTGTGATAAACTGTTTAACTTGTTCATTATTGAGTGATACAAGATAATCTGCCGTTGCCTTAACAGCAGAACCGAGCTTTTTACCAGCAATCTTGAAGTTTAGTTTTGCACTATAAGTTACAAAACTATCAAGCGACTCTGTTGGTTCGATTTTTTTGATATTTAATTCATCACGAATAATAGATAGATACCCTTCCAGTTTTTCAAACGCAATATGAGAAGGCATCAGTATCAGCATCTTTTCAAGAGGTTGTCTTACTTTTAAGTTTCGTGCTGAACGAGCGGCACGACCAAGTGAGACTATTTTTTCAGTCAACCCCATTAATTCTTCGAGCTCAGAGTCGATCAAGCTTTCATCTGCTTTCGGGAATGTAGTAAGATGAATCGACAACGGCATTCCATATTTTTCCCGATTTTCCCCGACTAACTCTTTCCAATACAGCTCAGAAATCATCGGTGTGACTGGTGCTGTCAGGCGGCATACTGATTCAAGAAGGCGATATAGTGTCAAATATGCCCGCATCTTCGACGGGTCATCTCCCTTTGCCCAGAACCGTCTTCGGTTGTTTCGAACATACCAGTTGGAAAGATCTTCAATAACAAAATGCTGTATTGCACGAACTTGCTTGGTAATTTCATAGTTGTCGAAACCATCAGTTGCATCTTTTACAAGTGATTGATATTTTGACATAATCCATCGATCGAATCGTTCTGGTTCTCCCGCTTTTGACTCAAGAAATTTCTCAATAGAGCTATTTTCTTTTTCCGCACGCTCCATCAAGTTGTCAATATTGGCGTAGAGAGCAAAGAACGAGTAGGTGTTTCGCAATGTGTCAAAGTATTTACGGCTTACTTCTTTAACACCGTCAAGATCAAACTTAGTTGGCAACCACGGGTTTGAAGTAGAGACCATATACCAGCGGACTGGATCGGCTCCAAAATCATCGACAGTAGTAAACGGATCTACAACATTTCCACGACTTTTGGACATTTTCTTGCCGAGTTTGTCTTGAATCATTTCAAGAACAATTACATTCTTAAACGGCGGTTTATCAAAAAGCATCGTCGAGATTGCAAGCAATGAGTAGAACCAACCGCGGGTCTGATCAACCGCTTCGGAAATAAAATCAGCAGGGAACTTCTTCTCAAATTCTTCTTTATTTTCAAACGGGTAGTGCCATTGGGCGTATGGCATAGCTCCTGAGTCGAACCAAACATCAATAACTTCAGGTACCCGAGTCATTGTGCTACCACAGTCACATGTGAGTTTCAGTTCATCCATCATCGGTTTGTGTAGATCGATATCTTCAGGAACATTGATCCCGTCACTGCGAAGTTGTTCAATGGAACCGACCGCACGTTTTGCTCCACACTTGGAGTCGTCACAAATCCAAATAGGAAGCGGAGTCCCCCAGAAACGTTCACGTGACAAGGCCCAGTCGACATTGTTCTCAAGCCAGTTGAGCATTCGTCCTGTACGGATTTCATCGGGGTACCAGTTAATCTCATTGTTGTTTTTGATCAACTGATCTTTGAACTTAGTAGTGCGAATATACCATGACTGCCTGGCAATATAGATCAAAGGAGAATCACACCGCCAACAGAATGGGTAATTATGTTCGTACCATTCTTTTTTGAATAGTTTACCCGCTATTTTGAGATCTTTGGTGATAAGTGGATCGGCGTCTTTTATGAACATACCGTTATACGGCTTGGCCAATTCCTTGAAGAGTCCATTCGGATTAATCGCTTGAAAGACTGGCAATCCGTTTTCTTGTCCCACCTTATAGTCGTCGGCACCAAAACCGGGAGCGATATGAACGATTCCTGTTCCATCCTCAAGAGTAACGAAGTCATCATTAAAGAGAAAATACGCCTTGTCTTTCTGTTCGGAATAGAAATTAAAAAGTGGTTCATATTTCTTTTTTACGAAGTCAGTCCCTTTGAACCGTTTCAAGATCTCTTTTGATTCACCGAATACTTTTTCAACAAGTGCTTCTGCTAAAACGAATTGTTCTTTCTCATGCTCGACTAAAACATAGTCCGCATCTGCTTTCATGCAGAGGGCAGCATTTGACGGCAATGTCCACGGGGTTGTTGTCCAGACCAGATAAAAGAAGTCATCATCGACAGCTTTAACTTTGACATAAATTGATGGATCCTTAACTATCGCATACCCTTGCGCCACCTCATGGCTCGACAAACCTGTACCGCATCTGGGGCAGAACGGGACAATTTTGTGTCCCTGATAGATCAAGTCACGGTCGAAAAAGTTTTTCAGAATATGCCAGATCGACTCAATATAATTATTTTCAAGGGTTACATACGGGTCATCAAGATCGAGCCAGTAACCAATTCTTCTTGTGATAGCGTTCCAGTCTTCTAAGAAAGTGAAGACAGAGTCACGGCACTTTTCGTTGAATGCACCGATTCCATACTCAATAATCTTCGATTTTGATTCGAGGTTGAGTTGTTTTTCAACGGTAATCTCAACTGGAAGGCCGTGAGTATCCCAACCACCTTTGCGATCAACTCGAAAGCCTTGCATATACTTATAACGACAGATCAAGTCTTTGACTGTGCGAGCAATTACATGATGAATGCCGGGTCGTCCATTTGCAGTAGGGGGGCCTTCATAGAAAACAAAATGGGGGCGATCTTTTGCTATTTCCTGAGCTTTGGCAAAAACATTCTGTTTATCCCAGAAAGTGAGGATCTCTTCTTCCCCTTTTGGCAGGGAGAAGTTATCTTTGAGCGTATTAAATTTCATAGTCTCTAAGTCATTTAGGTTCATTCTTCTAACACAGCTTTTCAATGTAGCACTGTTGCCTATTATTGTAAAGTTTTTTCAGTTGGAGGCGACAGTGAGAGGAAAAGCAGGAACCATATATACAAAAAAGTCGGGACCCCAGTAGGGTTCCGACTTTTGTTAAAGGGAGTGTTTTTTACTACTATTCTCAGGGTATTCTTACTCAACGGGTTAGTTTATTGATCTCCTCTACCTGTGAGGCAAATCTATTGATTGTCGATTCAAACGGTGTCGCTTTCGACATATCTACTCCGCACTTTTTCAATTGTTCAATAGGATAATCATTTCCACCTGATGAAATAAGAGTAAGGTATTTCTGTACAATCCCATCTTCCTCGGCAATGAACTTATCTAAGATAGCTTCGGAGGCGGCATACGATGTTGCATACTGATACACATAAAATGTCATATAAAAATGTGGTATGCGTGACCATTTTGCCGGGGTTAACTCATCCATTGTCAACTCAGGGCCATAGAATTTTTGAGTAAGCCCTCCCCATAGATTATCCATAAAGTCAGGAGAGAGAGCCCCGCCTTTTTCAACTTCCTGATGAATAGTCAATTCAAAACGTCCGTACATTACCTGATTGAAGAATGTGCCTAAGGTATTATCTACATACTGATTCAACAGATAGAGTTTGTCCTGATCATCGACCGCTTTTTTCAACAGATGTTGCAACAGTAATCCCTCATTGAGGGTCGAGGCAACTTCAGCGACGAATGTTGAATAATGAGACTTAGTATATGGCTGTTCTTTGCAGGAGAGATAGGAATGCATAGCATGCCCCATCTCATGAGCAAGCGTAAACATATTATCAACCGTGTCATTGTAGTTCATCAAGACAAACGGATGAGTTGTATAGCTTCCCCAACTGAATGCTCCGCTCCCTTTCCCTTCTGTTTCATAGACATCAACCCATCTCGATTCGAAAGCCTTTGTCAATACGTTGATATAATCATCTCCAAGGGGAGCAAGAGCTTCCAGAATTGTTTGAACAGCTTGGTCGTATGGCACTTCGTAGTCACGATCGGGAAATAGTGGGCAGATCATATCGTAGCTATGGATTTTATCTAATCCGAGGATTCTCTTTCGCAACGCCGTCCAATTGTTAAGTCCAGTCAGATTTGCTTCGGTTGTGTCAAGCAAGGCGTTGTATACACTAGTTGGGATATTGTCCCCGAAGAGTGATGACTCCAAGCAGGTGCCAAACTTACGGGCACGAGCAAAGAAAAGATCTTTGTTTACTGATGTGGTCAGCGATGCCCCTAGGGCATTGCGGTGTGCAATATATGGTTTGTAAAACGCATAGTGTGCATCCTTGCGAACTCGCGGATCAGATGACTCCATAAATCGTGCGTAACGTTGTTTGGTGAGCACTACTTCATTACCGTCTTCATCTTTAATTGATGGGTATTTTATATCAGCATCATCGAGCATTGTAAAAATTGTTTCAGCTCCACGTGCAACAGGAACTGACATTGCAAGAAGCTCTTCAACTTCTTGTGAGCGAATATGTTTGCTTGAGCGGATAAGTTCTTTGATATAGAAATCGTAGACATCTCTCTTTGGGAATGATTCAGCCATTGCAGTCAGCTTTTCCTTACCGATAGCAAGAAGCTCAGGCTCTAAAAATGCAAATGCGGTTGAGGCGACTGATGACAGGTTGGCAGCCCGCTCAGTCATTGCCTGATATTTTGATACACGGTTATCAATTTCCTGACTCAGTTTTGCATATTGATAGAGTTTGGCTGTTTTGATATTCAATTCTGTTCGAAGAGTGAGACATTCAAACATCAGTTCAGATGATTCAGCCAATTTGCCTGAGTAGGTGGCGGCTTTTTCGATTATCTCCTGTGCGTCTATAAGCTCCTCTTCCCATGCTTCATCGCTCAGATAGATATCTGCAAGATTCCACGTATGTTTACTGTCGATAGAGTCGCGGGTGGGTATTCCACTCGATTTATCTTTGGTCGCTGTGGTCATATGTATCCTTCCTGAACCGTTGAGAATTATATTTGGACAATATGTGACTGGAAGCGGGAAAAATCAAGATTTAGTGCATTCTCAGCAATGATGCCAGATCAAAAAGAGGGTCCGATTGCACGAAAGTATTTACTATTGCAGAAATAATTACCTATTTTATGGCCAATGTAAAAGAGTAAAAAATCATTCGCCCCGACCACGGAGCAATCAATGCCACGAGATAATATAACGTTCTGTTTTTTCGATTCACCATTAGGTAATATGATCGCAGGTGCAACCAGCGATGGAGTCTGTTTTCTTGAATGGACGGACCGAGGGGGGATTGATCGGATCATAGAGCGGGTTGAGAAACGATATCGTTTGCCACTTGTGGAGGGTGACAACAAACATTTACGATTATTATGTCGCGAACTTAAAAAATATTTCGGTGGTTCTCTTCATGAATTCAAAGTTCCGATTGATATAACTGGAACATCATTTGAGTTGCTCGACTGGGAGCAGTTGCTTGCGATTCCGTATGGTGAGACTCGAAGCTATGGGGAGATTGCAAAAGCACTCGGTCGTTCGGGGGCGCAACGTGCGGTTGGTCGTGCCAATGGTGCCAACTATCTTTCGATTGTGATTCCATGTCATAGGGTTATTAACTCGAATGGGAAATTGCATGGTTATGGTGGTGGGTTGTGGCGTAAGAAATGGTTGCTTGAGCTTGAGTCGGGTGTAGATCGACTTGACCTGTAGTTTTTTGTATAGTAGACGCTTAACGTGTCAGGTCACACCTGCCTACGACAGGCAAGATCTAACACAAAATCGGTATTATCGTCATCGCGAGGAGCTCAAGCGACGTGGCGAACTCGTCAAGATTTACTCTAAGATTGCTTCATTTCATCCGCAATGATATGCTCTAAACTGTACCCCACCAAGAGCTCATGCTTCGCTCATGGTGGGGTACACGACTATTTTCATTTTGTAGCGACCAGTCCGCTTGCGGACCTGGGAGTACCCTTCCTACATCTTCTCGACGCATCCTGCTATTAGTTCTCGTAGCATTGGTTCGGCTTTCGAAGCGTAGCCGATTACATCCTCAAGCGAGCATGGGTGCATATTGTCAGGCAGGCCCATATCTGTGATTATCGAAAACGCTAATATCTTGTTCCCCTGATGGTGCGCTGCGATCACTTCAGGTACTGTTGACATTCCGACTGCATCCCCGCCAAGAATACGAAGCATGCGATACTCTGCGGCAGTTTCAAGGCATGGTCCGGTTAGACCGATATAGACACCCTCCTGCATCCGAATTTTCATTTCAGTTGCAACATCTTTTGCGATCTGCTGATACTCTCTATTGTAGAGTTCATACATATCAGGGAAGCGGTTGCCCCAATTATCATCGTTTGGACCGATAAGTGGATTGCCGGGGAAGAAGTTGATATGATCTTTGATCATCATAATATCCCCGGGTTTGAAATTCGGGTTCATTCCACCTGCAGCGTTAGAGGCGATCAGTGAATGAATTCCCAGTTTTTTCATCACCTGTACAGGAAAGACAATCTGTTTGAAGCTGTAGCCTTCATAATAATGAAACCGCCCCTGCATACAGACAACTCTTTTCCCGCGTAGATTTCCAAATAGCAGACGGCCTGCATGGGATTCAACAGTTGATGTCGGGAAATGTGGAATAGTCGAATAGTCAACAGTGTTGATCATCTCGATGCCGTCGACTAAAGAACCGAGTCCTGTTCCGAGAATGATTCCAACTTCCGGTTTGAAATCAATTTGGTCTATAATATAGTTATATGCTTCATTAATCATTGTGTGAAATTGTTCAACTGTTTGCATTGTTATTTTATCCTGTATAACTGTAACGGTTTATTCTTCAGTCCTGCAAATATAGGGAACTACAACACTGTATGAAACAGCCATTGATTGTTTTGGTCAATTTCTATTTTAAGATAAAATATTGATCGTTGATTACTGATTCTTAAATAGCACAAAAAAAAGACCGGCCGGGGAGGGAAAGGTGGCCGATCTTTTATTTCTGCGTAGGATTATTCTTATTTCGATGCCGCTTCGTCCATTGTCTCTTCGAATTTGGCAACTACTTCATCAAGTTCTGATGCTAATACTTCAGGGCTAATCGCCGTATCTTTTTTATCATCACGATCAGGGTCAATGGCATTATGTTCTGTGTGGTCATCAACATTGATTTTGTCAGTGATTGGCTCATCATCGCTCTCTTTTGAAATAAATCCTGAAGGGATTTCTTCGGCCAAACTGTTTGTTTCGACAATATCTTTCTGTACAGATGTTCGCGTATGAGGTGGTACTGTCGGTTCATCTTCTTTGCTGGATGATCCCTTTACTGTACTCTCATTCGTATTACTGTCGGTTTCAGGCGATGATTCGACTATGCGATCAGGTGCCATCAATGAATCTTCTTGACTATCGAGATCTTCATCCGCTGTTTCATCCGCAATACTTTCAACAACAGAACGCGTGACATCTTTCGAGTCTGTTACTTCAATTGATTCTTGCGATTCAGAGCATGTTGATACTACATCCTGTGGGAGAGGAGATGGAAGGTCGGGGCTGTCCAGGAGAGAAATCTCGCTAATTAGCGACACATGCGATTCTATCAGCGATTTGAGTTTTGCGATATAAGACTTGCGAACAAGCTCCAACTTTTCGATCTGACTTTCGATCTTCTTAATTTTGTCAGCTTTGGAACCGATCGCTTTTTCCGCTTCCTCTTTTGCGTTGCTAAGAATCTGTTGAGCTTCTTCCTTAGCTGCAGAGATTGTGTTGTCGGCATTACGACGAGCATCAATCGCCGCACTCTTAATTGTGTCTTCAAACTGTCGCAGTCCTGTAAGCTGACTGTTCAGCGATTCTACTTCCATCGAAAGGCGGAGATTCTCTTGTTTAACCTGTTCCAGTGCTGAGGCAACTTGCTCCTGGAATTGTTCAATCTCTTCTTTATCGTAACCTCGCATTTGGGTTCCGAACTCAAAGTTTCGGATATCATTCGGGGACAGATCCATTTGTATTCCACCTATCTATTAGGTCTGTTTTTGTAGTTTGTGAAAAAGACACAAACTGTGAAAAAACCGACCAGTTTCATATCGATACATCTGTAATAGTTATCGGGATATTTTTCGAAATGTTTATCTATACTATTTATATTACAGCCATAGTTGTTTGGCAGAGATAAACAAAAGTGTTACATGGAGTTAAGAGGAATGTTGACTTCTGTGATACTGGGCAAAAAATAGGGAAACTATCGCATAATTGTTATAGGATCTTTCCCAGAGTGCATAGAATTATTTTCTATGGTCTTGCAAGATTAATGAGAAGGGCGTTCACCAAAAAGACTTGTTCCAACTCGAATCATGGTTGACCCTTCGGCGATAGCTAAAGCAAAATCATTAGACATTCCCATTGAGAGAGTGTCGAAATCAGCTCCGAGCTTTTCACGTGCCTCAGTAAAGAGTAGACTGCATTTCCTATACGCAGATCGAATGGTCGCTTCATCATTTATATGCGGTCCGATAGTCATCAATCCCGTCATATTAATATTCTGCATTCTGTTCACCTGCATAACAAGCTCAAGGCAATCTTCGGGTGCGACTCCAGATTTTTGCGGTTCACCTGAACAGTTTACTTGAATCAAGCAGTCAACCATGAGGTCCGCTTCCCCTGCATACCGATTTATTGCCTCAGCCAGTTTTAGAGAATCAACTGACTGAATAACATCAAAAAGCTGAACAGCGGTTTTCGCCTTGTTTGATTGTAAGTGGCCGATCATATGAAAGCGTGCTATCTGCCCAAGTTCTTTGATCTTTTCATCTGCTTCTTGAACACGGCTTTCACCGATATTATGGATACCAACTGCTACTGCTGTCTTGATTACTGAAATAGGATGACGTTTGGTTACAGCCAGTATGTGAATATCATCTACATCGCGATCATATTCTTGGCAGGCATCGCCAATCTGACCATTGAGCAGGGCGAGGTTTTGTGAAATTCTGTCTTTCATTTCATCGACATTATCAACAAAAGTGTCGTAAACGGCAAGAAATAAGTGACAGTGATTATGTGAAGATGCTTACTACGGCAAGAAAAAACGCCTTCAAATTGATGAAAGCGTCATTTCTGTCTTGCTACAATAGCTAACGAGTTTCAAATCTGTTAATCAGCTATGCTGTTGCCACATATGGTTGTTGTTGGGCAATTCCCACATCAGGTGTATGCATTATTGCAGGATTAATTTGTGGCGAAGGTGGTTGTTGGGTGATCGACGATTGTGTCACGAAGTTACTTTGCATTGATGAAACAGCAGTGTCTACTCGATCAAAGAATCCTTCAATCGATGAAATTAGTTGGTCACGGGCTACTGTTACCATTTCACCTTCAAAGCCTAATTCAGCAGCAGCGGCATCGAAGGCTGAAATAGTAGTTTGCAACAATTTCTCCTCGGCACCGTCGAGATATTGATCGACCGTATCAAAGAAAGTACTCATCATATCATTGGAGCCACTACTTGCAATCCTACCAGCTGAATCGACATAAGAGCCAAATGATTCAGGCATCTCATTGGCGACTCTGTTGCTCTGAACATTGAATCGTTCAAGATTTCCAAAGCTGAAACTGCTGTCTGAACGATAGCGAAAGGCAAACTTATTTATTGTCTGACGATAACCGTCTGCTTCATTACTACTTGAGAAGCGTTTGAGTTTGCTCGCTTCATTGAAAAATGATTCAACAGCAAAGTCTCTACTGTTGGCGCGGAATGCTGAAGCCTGCTTGCTACGAGTAACTGCCAGCGCTTGCTGACTATTTGGCGAGTCTACTTCACTGTTTGATGATGTCGAACGGACAAACTGTTCTCCTGAGAGTTTGAAGTCTGTATGCAACCCAAATCCTGCCGAACTTAACTGTTCAAATGATGTTACTTCGCCATCTTCAATCATCGTGGCAGTCCGTTGCATTGCAGCCAGATCAAACTCAAGATTGAGCTTAAACTTTAGTTCCGCCTTGCGCTGGAATGAATAGGTTGGTTCAGGTTGTGTCGTATCACCCGATGAAGGTGTAATTGCGTCATGCTTGTCGTCATGGTCATCGTCATACTCACGTTCTGTCTTGGTCGGTTGAGTGTGAGAGGCGTTTGATTTTTTTGTCTTTTTCGCTTCATCATTATGTTTGCTAGCGATGTCGCTTGTTGCATGTGATGGTTCATAGCTGTCGACAGGTGCTTCACGTTTTGTCGTTGCTTGCGGAATCGGAGCAATTGTTGTTTTTGTTTCAGCTTGTCCGATACGACTTGAAAGATCTTGATAATGGTTTACAAAATTCGATGCGACATTTTGTAAAAATCCGAGAATACCCATAGATAGTTCTCCTGTTTATTATGCGACAATCATTAGAAAGTGTATCGGTAACAGAACAGTTTTCATTATATATTGTAGAGTAGAATAGGTATTGTTAGATAGCCCCAGAGGTTTTGTGTGATTCAAAATGAAACATATATTGTACCCCACAATAAATGTACGTCATCGCGAGAAGCGACAGCGACGTGGCGATCTCGTTCGATGTCAAACAGAGATTGCTTCACTTCACTCGCAATGACGAGGTAGGGGCATAGATGTAGTACGATTCGGAACGATGAGATGCGAATCTGTCGTCTTTTCTATTATTTCCAGAACGTAGCCTTGACAAAGATTGTGAAAATTGTAACTTGAAGGAGAAGAAATAGACAATAGAGACAAAAGAAGGATCAAAATATGACACCCGTCAATCAGGAAATTCTCTCTGCTCTTTCCTCAGGCATCCACTCAGAAGTGGCCAGCTATGTATTTTACATTGCGGCTGCAAAAAAAACGGAAGAGGGTGAACTGCGTAACCTCCTTGAGAAGCTCGCTCTTGAAGAGAAACAGCATTTTCAGGTTCTCGAACGTCAGCATGATTCGCTTGTTCGTTCTGAAAAATGGATTTCGACCGCTGATATACTCAAGCAGGACGGTCTGCCGGAAATTAGTGAAGACATGAATCAATCTCACAAAGCTCTGCTTGATGAAGTTGCCGCTGCAACAACACCTACTGCAGTACTTGATATTGCTTTGCGATTAGAAATAGAAGCGCGTGATTTGTTTGCAAAAGCAGTCGATATGGTTGAAAGTGAGGAAGGAAAGAAAGTCTTTCGTCAGTTGGCTGGTTTTGAAGAAGGGCATGTAAAGCTTATCACACAGATGAAAGAACAATACGGCGCGTAGTATTCTCGTTGTATCAAAACTATCTGTTGTGAAAAATTCTCAGGCATAGTATCAAGTGTGAGTGACCTGACAAAGGTGTTATATTTACATTATTGTCGGGTCACACCTTTTTTACCATAACAAACAATACATTTCAAGCTTGTTGCTCGTATTCTTTTTTTATTTGTCTCTATAAGTCGTAAACCGTATAAGAGACGTATGAAACAACACTCACATCTTAACTGGATTGAATTATCCCGTTCCGCTCTAAAAAAGAACGTCGATTCGCTCGCTAAATTGGCTGGAAATGCTCAACTGGCTCTTTCGGTAAAGTCTAATGCTTATGGACATGGTTTGACGGAAATAGTTGGAATGCTTTCTACGATGGAGCGCCCTGAGTACGTAACTGTGCACTCTGTAGATGAGGCAGAATTGGTTCGTGCGGGGGGGTGGACGAAGAAGCTTATGATGATTGGGCCATTAGCTGAACATCAATATGAAGCAGTAATCGAACTTGATATAGAGCCTGTAATTGTTGATGAAATAACGTTAGATCAACTTGGCAGGCTGGGTGACCGTCTCGGGAGAACGATGTCTGTGCACCTCAAACTTGAAACAGGTACGAATCGCCAAGGGCTGACAGATGAGGAGTTGCCTGCTATAGCATCAATTTTCAAGAAGTATGACTCCTTGCAATATCCCGAAGGTGCATCTACTCATTTTGCTAATATTGAGGATACGACTAATCACGAGTATGCGGAATATCAACTGAAGGAGTTTACAAGACTTTGTGGTATATTGGCGGAGCTTGAAATCAAGCCAAGATTGTTACACACCGCATCATCAGCGGCAACAATTCTTTTTGATAATACGCACTTCGATCTGGTAAGACCTGGGATCGCCATGTACGGCCATTGGCCATCAAAAGAGACCTATTTAAGTTACCGCTTGGAAGGGGGAGAAAATAACCTGTTTGAACCAGTTCTAAGCTGGCGATGTCGAATAACACAGGTGAAAAACCTTGCTCCTGATTGTTTTGTCGGATATGGCTGTACCTATAGAACTACAGCACAGAGCCGTCTCGCTGTTTTGCCTATTGGTTACTATGACGGGTATGATCGCTCACTTTCTAATATTGCCTATGTATTGATAGACGGGAAACGTGCCCCTGTTCGAGGGCGGATCTGTATGAACCTGATGATGGTAGAAGTGACTGATATTCCAGAGGCTCAATTACATGATCCCGTGACTTTGATCGGACGAGATCAATCTGAGGTAATCGGAGTGGAACAACTGGCAACTTGGGCTGGTACAATCAATTATGAAATACTTGCCCGACTTGGGGCTTCAGCAAGACGGCTTGTGACTCATTGAACAAGCAAGAATGTCATTTGAAATGAAAACCATACTTTGTGACAACGAAACCCCTTATCTTGCTATCAGATAGCAAGCTGAAAATGGCAGTAATGAGTCAACTTTTAGGTTGACAGATTCTGGAGGATACTATATACTCGATTTGTGAAGCATTTCACATAAAGTTCACCAAATGCCATGAGGACATAGTATGAGCACCCCGTCGAAGATCGGGTCACCTAAAAAAATATCCGAATCTACGATTCATCGTCTTTCATTATATTACAGGGCGTTGTCCCTATTGGAAAAAGAGAATTATGATACTGTTTCTTCGAAGCAGTTAGCTAAGATAGAACGTTTAACACCTGCTCAGGTACGTAAAGACCTTTCATTTTTCGGATCATTTGGAACTCGAGGACTCGGCTATCCCGTAAATGAATTAAAGCAAAAAATCGCGACAATTTTAGGTATAGATCGTCAATGGCGAGTCGCTTTGATTGGGATAGGTAATATTGGTTCAGCACTTGTTAGTTACAAAGAGTTTGCAAGACAGGGGTTCCAAATTGTTAAGCTATTCGATAATGATCAGCGCAAAATAGGCTCAAATCATAAAGGAATTATTGTTTCAGACATTAAGAACCTTGAGCAAGAACTGAGTGAAGCCTCAATTGAAATGGTGGTGCTGACAACTCCACCTACTGTCGCACAATATCTTGTTGATGATATTGTAAACTCGGGTGTGAAGGCAATTCTGAATTTTGCTCCGATCAACTTGAAAGTGCCGGAGCATATATATTTGCGTAATGAAAATATGGCTATGGAGCTTGAGTATTTATCTTTTGCCCTGACTAATAATGCTCCACCTCGTCGACAGCCATCATATTAGAATAAATAAACCCCCGTTTAAGGATGAACGGAGGATACCTCTCTTAAGTACCTTCTTGTGAAGGCCAAAAGACCCGCCTAAGGCGGGTCTTTTTATTGAGCTCTGAAGCACAAACGACAAAGTCAGTTTGACGGAAACTTTAAGCTTCTGTACTGTATAACCGATATGAATAGCATGAAAACAATTCTCATACTTAGTATTGCCATTGCCTGTATATCTGTTTCAGATGTTTCGGCAGTGGATTCTCTGAAGATGTACATCCAAAAGGGTGGAGTTGCCCTCAGGAATGAACAATATGAAAAGGCATTGAACGCGTATAAGCGTGCTAATGAATTAGATCCAGGGAATCACGAAGCTGTTATGAATATTGGTACCTCTCTGGTGGCACTTGGTCGATATAGTGAAGCCCTTGATTATTTGCATTATGCAGATTCAGCATTGGGTGGAGCAGCTCAAGTGAGCAATGCACTTGGAGCTTCGTATGGAAATATGGGACAAAGAGACAAGGCTATCATATATTACAAAAAGGCAATAGAACAAGCTCCAAATAACGCTCTCTATCTTACAAATCTTGGTCAGGAATATCTTCATGCGGGAAGGATAAGTCTTGCCCTTCCGACATTGCAAAAAGCAATGGCTCAGGCACCGGATAATCCAATTATTGCATTTCATATCGGAAGCTGTTTTGCTGAAAGCGGGACAACTGATTCTGCTGAATTCTATTTTGAGAAAGCAGTAGAATTGGGTGGTAATAGTGCAGAGTTGTATTATTTCCTCGGTATCATAAAGACTCGTCTCAATAAACCTGATGCGGCTATTAGTGCTTTTATGCACGCTATCTCTATTTCACCAGATCATCGTGATTGTTTGCAGTCGTTAGGGTTAGTTTATCTCGACAAAGAGGAATACTCGATGGCCGCTGAAGAGTTTCGTAGAGTTGTAGTGCTTGACTCTACATATTACCCCGGTTGGATCGGCCTCGGTACGACGTATGCACTGAACAACAAAACAGTACAAGCTGATTCTATCTTATCTTTTCTCTTTGATGCAGATTCATCATATGGTTTTCATATGATGAAACTTATTTCAGGACAGGTTGCCAAGCATAAAGCAAAGCAAAAGTAGTAGAGTAACCTGCTATGCAAACGGCATCCATCGACCGATCCGTTTGCAATACTCTTGATATTCTTTTCCGAAATGATTGTGTAGCAATTTTTCTTCAGTTTTGGCGCGCCGATTCCAAATTGAATAGGAGAGTAGAATTGTAAAAAGTACCAAAGGCCAGGCAAGCAAAGCTATTCCCAGGCCGAGTTCTGCCAATAGATTTCCTAAATAGATAGGATGTCTCGATAGTTGATATGGTCCACCTGTCAACAAATGATGAGCTGCTCGGATACGAACCTCTTTTTCGAATATATCACCTTGATAGTACACACCCCAGACTCGTATCAGATTGCCAAGTAACCAGAGCAACAAACCTGTATACATGATAATCGACATGATGCCTGTATGTTCTTGCACATATCCACCAGGGACAATACTGAAAAGAGAACTGTCAAAAAATAGAACTATAGATAAAACAGTATGACACAGCATGGTGAGATGGGCCAGATGTCGAGTCATAAAGTCTGTTGCTTCGGTTTTTATCTCAATTGATGATCGACGTAACCATCGGAATCCGACAGGCATTATGGATAAAATTGTAACGACTGCAATAGCGACGATCATATACCGAGTTTCTGTCGGATTGATAAGATACATACTTGGAGAAATCCTATTCTTTTCTAAACGCTGTCACTTATTTTACATCATAAATAGGCGCTGTATACAGGTTAGACCCAATATAATAGAACGAACTAAGTCGGCACAATATTTGATATTAGTTTCCTTGGAAGAATCAATGTTTCGAAAGGATACTTATATGACGCGGAAGTTCACTCTGTTGGTAGTAGCTCTTGTATTCCTTATTGTAGCAGGTGTAAGCGCCTCTGAAAAACATGACAATGACTCTGACGTGGTATCTGGTAAGAAAAATTATCTGCCTGAGTCATCGCTGACGTTAGTAAAACTGTCACACTTTACAAATCTCTGGCATGATGCCACCCTCAAGGGGGATAAGAATAAAGTTAGACAGCTTGAGAATGATATCCTTGCATTAATCCGTGTTGATATCAATGCAAGTCATAAATTTGTAGATGGTCAAAAAACAGCACTTAAAGAAGGTGACAAACTACGATTATTGTCATACGTCAAAAATACGGAAGACTTACAAGAGTTTGAGTTACTGTTAAAAGTGAAGAAACGTCTTGTGGGTTCAATTAGTAAAACATCAGTCTTTAGCAACAAGTATCGTTTGTTGGGAGATTATCGAGAAATTCTCAGAAGAGAAGTTGACTTGACACGATTTGAGTTAGTTGAAGAAACCGATGATTTCATAGAATAGTTGTTTGATATTCTATCACTGCTGTTAATTGTAATACTGCAGGAGTTGATTCTTAATAGCAAGACAACTCCTGCAACACTTTGTTTCGTGTACGTGAAAAAAATCATATTTTCAGGGTAAAATCAGTACAACCGTTCCCGTTTACTTAAAAAAGCATAGAGTGCTTTGTCGAACGGCATATTGGTATCTATAGGATGATAGTCGATATTGGCTTGTCGGCAAGCTGATGATACCTTTTCAGAAAACGCTTTTACTTGTATTGTATATTCACTTTTAATCTGATGAGGCAATGTTGTAATTTCTTCACCTGTTTCCATATCTTTGAACAATGCTTCTCGTGGAAAAGCAAAATCTCGTTCTCGCGGGTCAAGAATATGAAAGAGAACAATCTCATGGCGGTTATAGCGGAAATGTTTTAGCCCAGATATTATCGCATCAGCATCATCAAGAAGGTCAGACATAATTATTACGAGTCCACGACGTTTGATCCGTTCGGCCATAGTGTGCAAGGTCGATGATATATTCGTTGTATTTGAGGGCTCCTGTTCAGCAAGTTCATTCAGCAGTACGTTCAAGTGTCCGCTCTTTGAACGAGGAGGAATGTATTTACGCATATCCTCATCAAATGTAACAAGACCGACAGCATCACGCTGACGTAACATCATATACGCAAGGGCACCGCTCAATAAACGTGCATAGTCAATTTTACGAATACGATCACCTGACTGGTAGGCCATAGATAAAGAGCAATCAAGAAGGAGATACGACTTGAGATTTGTCTCCTCTTCATATTGCTTGATATAGTAGCGATCACTTTTAGCGAAAACTTTCCAGTCAACATCGCGAATGTTATCACCTGGCATATACTGACGATGTTCTGCAAACTCAACAGAAAAACCATGGTAGGGGGATTTATGTAAACCTGCAATAAATCCTTCGACAACCATACGGGCACGAAGCTCCATCCCTTTGAGCTTAGAGACGATCTCCGGTTTCAAATACTGTTTTTTGTCAGTTGTCATATATTTGTTATCCAATTAGTCTTTATAGATCAAAACAGCAGGTTGCTTATTACTAATATAATACCCGCGATACATTCCCGTTGTATTAAAAGGCATTGCAATATTACCATTGTCATCAATAGCAATCAAACCGCCGATGTTTTCTTTTCCATTGCCAAGCTTTCTCACGACTTCATCAGCAGATTCTTGGAGTGACATATTCTTATACATCATGAGAGCTGAAAGGTCATACGCACTTACATTTCTCATAAACTCCTCACCGATTCCCGTCGTCGAAACCGCACAGGATGTATTAGCGTATGTTCCGCAACCGATTAGTGATGAATCACCGATTCGATTGTAACGTTTATTTGTCATTCCTCCTGATGAAGTGGCGGCGGCAAGATGTCCGTTCATATCAAGAGCAACAGCTCCAACTGTCCCATGTTTTCCGTTATGATCTAAGATAGCTGTTCCATTTTCATTTTCGAGTGCTGCTTGTAACTGTAGCCACCGACGGTCAGTATAAAAATAATCATCTTGTTCAATGGTATGGCCTATTTCTTCGGCGAATTTTTTGGCACCCTCACCACCTAGCAATATATGTGATGTGCGTTCCATCACAGCACGAGCCAATGAAATAGGATTACGGATATTTGTTACCATTGCAACTGCTCCGCAACCACCAGTCGAACCATCGATAATAGTAGCATCCATTTCATTCTTTTTCTCATGAGTAAAGACTGCACCTTTTCCTGCATTGAAAAGCGGAGAGTCTTCCATACGTCGTACTGCTTGTTTAACAACATCTAATGCTGATTTACTCTTTGAGAGCGAAGTGTGGCCTTCTTGAAGAATAGCTCCGAGCAAACTATGGTACTCCTGTTCAAGTTCTGTCGAAAGCTTAGATTGTAAAATTGTACCTGCACCGCCGTGAATTACAAGACCATAGTTCATTTTGATAAGCCCTTAGGAGTGCGACCAAGATCAATAACGATACAATAGAGCATATAAATAAATAGTGCGAGCATTACAATCCCGCTCAAGGCTAAGATATCATCAAATAGCCAGTGAAAGCCTTCCCCTGAAAGGCCTATCGCATGAATAAGAATTGAAAGAGTCAGCAAGATAAGTATCTGCTTTTTCTTCTTTTCACTAATCGTAGTAAATAAAAAGATAAAACCAAGAGCGAAATAGAGTAATGTTTGACCGTTAATATGAGTGTGTGCCAAACCGACATTCTCACGAAGATCAGGTGGTTCGAGTTGCTCACTTGAATGAGGATTGTCACCTTGCATATATGGGGGAAGAGTTCCTTTTTCAACTGTTCCCTTTTCTACGGTATAAATAAAAACTGCCCAGAGCGAAACACAAAGCATCAGGAAAACAAATAAACCAACAAATAGTTTTGCATACGATGGCCAGTTCGGCAATGAGTTTTGTTCAAATATGTTCATGCTTCTCTCTTTGCGCTGATAACTGACCCGTATGTTTTCATACGAGGGTCGTTCTTCTTGTCCATTTGAAGGGGATCAACAAAATAGTATGGAAGTCGGTCAAAGATTGTATTGTTGATACTCACAGGATCTTCTTCAAAACTGAGCATTGAATTACTCTCTGTTGACAGATTCAGCTTCTTTTCAATGAGTTCACGGTACTCAGAATTAATTTCATATCCTATCGAATTACGACCCGTCTTCATTCCCGCAAGAGAAGTAGTACCACTACCTGCAAACGGATCAAGAACTGTTTCACCGAAGAAACTGAACATACGAATTAGGCGTGACGGAAGCTCTTCGGGAAATGTTGCAATATGTCCGTCCTGACGCGCACCGGGAAAGTGCCAATGTCCGAGAAAATATGAGTTCCATTCATCGTTGCTCAATTTTGAAGCTTCTTTGATCTCTTTTGAAACCTTTGGTGCGTTGCCGTGCTTCTTGAAGATAAGAATAAACTCATAGTCAATCTTAACAACACCATTTCGAGGAAATGGATATGACCCCATGACACTGGCACCGCCAGTAGTATTACAAGTTGTCGCTTTACGCCAGATGATCGACCCCATATAATCTAATCCGATTGTCTCACAGAGTCTGATTATTTCCGTTCGTATTGGAATCACTTTGTAACGGCCATAGTATACAGAGCGTGCGAATTGGTCTCCGATATTTATACAGAGACGACAACCATTATGTAGTGCACGATAGCATTCCATCCAAACAAGATTCAAGTTGTTAATATATTCTTCGTACGATTGATGAAACCCGATCTGATTATCTGTCCCATAATCTTTTAACTGCCAATAGGGGGGGGACGTTACTATCAGATGAACAGAGTTTTCCTCAACTCGATTCATCTGACGGGAGTCACCAAATATAATTCGATGGGAGCCGGTCACGATTTCTCTTTTATGGTCTCCAGCAAACGGCGGATTATTTCCATTGCATCAACACCGTCAGCTTCAGCGCTAAATGAAGTGATTATTCGATGTCTAAGAACAGGGTAAGCCGCTTCTCTTACATCTTCAGGGCCAGGAGTTGGTCGACCGTCGAGTATAGCACGTGTTTTAGCGGCTAAGATTAGATACTGGGAGGCGCGAGGTCCCGCACCCCAGTTGACCCAGTTTTTGACAAAGTCAGGTGCTGTTGTTTCGAGTGGACGACTAGCACGAACAAGATCAACAGCATACTCAACTAAATGGTCACTTACTGGAACACGACGGACCAACTGTTGGTAACCGACAATTTCAGCTGGAGACAACACTTTCTTGAGCTGTACTTCTTGTTCAGATGTAGTTGATTTAACAATACTGCGTTCTTCATCGGCAGATGGATAGTCAACTAGGATGTTGAACATAAAACGATCAAGCTGTGCTTCGGGAAGCGGATATGTCCCCTCCTGTTCAATCGGATTCTGTGTGGCCAAGACAAAGAATGGCTCATCCAAAGTGTATGTGTCTCCGGCGGCTGTTACTTCATGCTCCTGCATCGCTTGTAAGAGTGCCGCTTGGGTTTTTGGAGGAGTTCTGTTTATTTCATCTGCCAAAACGATGTTGGCAAAGATTGGCCCGCGAACAAAACGAAAATCACGCTTACCTGTTGCATGATCTTCTTCTATTATCTCTGTTCCCGTAATATCTGAAGGCATCAGGTCAGGTGTGAATTGAATACGGTTAAAATTGAGATCAAGAACTCTGGCAAGGGTTGAAATCAAAAGTGTCTTGGCTAATCCTGGGACACCAACAAGGAGGCAATGTCCTGATGACAACATAGTAATGAGAAGTTGGTCGACGACCCGATCCTGACCAATAATAACTTTACTAATCTCTTTTTTTATTTGTGTATATGATGAATGAAGATTCTCAACTGCGGTCAAATCAGACTGGTTGGCTGTCATCAGCTCCTCCGAAAAGATCGTTCCACCATATCATTTTAGTAATGATCAATATGATCTCCTGAGATGGGGAACGAGAAGTTATGTATTATCAACATTTTGCGATTTTGTACACTCAAGCGAAGTATTAGTTGCAGGTCTGCCAGTTGACAGATATTTCTACACTATTTCGTAGTCCTGCTCTTGCCTACTTCTTGTAGATTCTTGGTAATCACCTCTTATGCTTGTTAAACCGCTATTTTAGCTGGTTTTCTTTCCATTGCCACTTGATACAAAAGGCGTAACTTATGATGAATTACCAAATTAGCACTTTTCATAATTTGTGGAAAACCGACTTTGACCACCTATATTCACAAAGCATATATTGTTGCACAACAACAGGATAGGCGGATATCCACAATCTTAGTATGTTATCCACACCTTTTGGTCAAATGTGCATTATTTCCCGTTGGTTTTTTGTTCTACGGTAGCAGGTTTTGAGCTCTTATCGGGAGCGAGAAAACCTAGGTCAGGTCGACTATCTTTCATATGGCTTGATCCACAGAAGACAGCTCCCTGCTCAATTACCAACGACTTTGTCTTGAGGTCGCCTTCCATTTCACATTTTGCCTGTAGTTCGATTTTATCTGTAGCAGTAACATTTCCTATCATATGACCAGCAACTATTGCTGTGACAGCTTCAACATCTGCCTCAACTTCCCCAGTACTACCAATAGTCACGCAGTCTGAGCTAATCACTTTACCTTTTACTTTGCCGTCGATTCGTAAAGCCCCTTTAACATTAATTGTGCCGTCAATGACGGTATCTTTTCCGATAATGGTGTTCATCAGACCATCCGTTTCGTTATTTGTTGTCTTTTTCATCATACCATCGTTCCAATGGGTTTATTGGTTTATCGTGAATTCTAACTTCATAATGCAAGTGTGGTGCTGTAGATTTCCCGCTGTTACCAGAAAGCGCAATGCGACCACCTGCGGGAACAAGCTGTCCTACAGTGACAAGTAAAGTATCGTTATGCCCGTAAACAGTAGATACTGAATCGTTGTGTGTTACTATAACCATATTACCATAAGTCGAATCATACCCTCTCCAACTAACTGTTCCTCGTGCGGGTGCTAAAACGGCACTCCCTATTGGACAAGCAATATCAACACCTGGATGATAATGCGTTTGGTCCTCCAATTCGAAGTCCTGACTTATAAAACCTTGAATAGGAAGACCAATTGGAATTGTAAGGTCTTTATCGGCAGGACGCAAGACTACTGCAGGTCGTGGGTTGTCAAATGAGGCAAGGATTGTCGAATCATCAGGGAAATCTGCAAACTGCTGATCTATTCCAGCTAAATGAGTCAAGCGAGTAACAACATCTCTCATCTGCATCATATTCTCTTCTAACAACTGAACCTTTGCTTGATAACGTAATAGACGTTCATTTTCTGCCTGTAGTTGAGTCGCTAAAGCGGCACGTGCTAGGATGCTTGAATAGGCAACAAAGAAAACAATAATCCCTACAACAATAACAGCAAGTAAAGTTACTATTAGTTTGGCAACCCACTGACGAACACGAATTCCTCGGCGTTCTTCAGCACCGTCGGGAATGAACATGATCGTTATGTACTTAGCTTCAGCCACTTTTTATTACCTGAGTTTGTCAAAAAGCTCCAAGATACGTTCAAGATCTTCATTGCCGTAGTATTCTATCTCTATACGTCCTTTTTTCAATCCGTGATGCACATGAACTGAAGTTCCAAACATTTGTTTCAACCTGTTTTCGACTGCTGTTAGTTCAGGTAATTTTCGCTTCGGGATCAGGCGACGCTTTTTTTGTTTTCCTACTTCTTCTTCTACTACGCGAACTGATAAAGACGCGCTTACAATACGATCCGCCAAAGAGATCATCTCCTCCTCTGTGGGAAGAGCAAGGATAGCACGAGCATGACCTTCGGTTAAACGACCGTCCCGCAACATTTCTTTTATACGATCGGGTAGTTGTAATAGACGAAGAGAATTAGCGACTGCTGTGCGAGAACGTCCCACTTGTTGGGCAAGTTCATGCTGAGTCTGATTGCAAGAGTCTATCAACATTTTGTAAGCTTCTGCTGTTTCCATAGGATTGAGGTCTTCGCGTTGCAAGTTCTCAACCAAAGCAAGCGAAAGCATTTCAGTATCAGTTACTTCTTCTCGAATTATAACAGGAACATCATGCAGACCGGCCAAACGAGCAGCACGATACCGTCGTTCTCCAGCAATAATAATGTAGCCTGAACCACTTGGCTTAACAACTAACGGTTGCATAACACCATGCTTCTTCAAAGACTCAGCTAATTCTTGAAGGGCGGTTGCCTTAAATTCCTGACGAGGTTGCAACGGGTTAGGTGCAATCGCATCAAGAGAGATATGTTTCAATTCTGCTTCATCAACTGTTGCAGTTGTACTCTCGCTTGGAATCAAAGCATCGAGCCCTTTGCCTAGAACCATTTTTTTCATTGTGCCAGGACCTCACGAGTAAAGGACAGATAGTTTTCTGCCCCGGTTGATAAAATATCATAAAGAATTATTGGTTTACCAAATGAAGGTGCTTCTGAAAGACGAACATTTCTTGATATTACCGTTTGATACACTTTGCTGTCAAAATGTTGACGAACTTCATCCGAAACTTGCCTCGATAAATTTAAACGACCATCATACATCGTCAACAAAACACCTTCGATAATCAACGACGGATTAAGATGATCTTGAACAAGCTTAACAGTATTTACCAGTTGTCCCAAACCTTCAAGCGCATAGTATTCACATTGGATAGGAATAATAACCGAGTTTGATGCTGTTAAGACATTTACCGTCAGGAGTCCGAGTGAAGGTGGGCAGTCTATTATAATATATTCATAGTCTGATTGGACCTCTGATAACGCTGATTTGAGTCGTGCTTCACGTGATAACATAGTAACAAGTTCAACTTCAGCACCTACGAGTGATATAGATGAAGGAAGAAGCTGAAGGAATGGCATTTCTGTTTCACGTATAGCGTCACGGGTATTACACTTTCCGATAAGAACATCGTAGATAGATATGCCTATATTGTCTTTGTTGCATCCAATACCGCTAGTCGAATTCGCCTGCGGGTCCATATCGATCAGCAACGTTCGTTTTTCTGCGGCTGCTAAACAACAGCTCAGATTGACTGCTGTTGTCGTTTTACCTACCCCGCCTTTTTGGTTGGCGATAGCTATTACTTTTGCCAAGAGCACACTCCCTGTAAGTTGTTACATCCGTTTTCTATAAACTAGCCGTAAATCACGCTACAATCAACCAAAATATCAGAAACTACCGCATCTTTTTGCGAAGGAGTGTACATTGCAGAGGTTTGTGCCCGCTGTCATCATTAAAAACATAATTGCTGACTTCAAAACTGCTTAGATCTAAGTGCGTATCAGGTGTGTAATAATAGATAAAGACCCCTCCTGGGCGCAGGAAGGTTTTGATATGTCTGATGATTTTACTGTCAAGCTTTACTAATCGTAATGAAATTAAGTCAAAAGTAACAGGTGGGAGCTTGAGGTCGTCCAAATTTATCGGTAGAACAAGAAAATTATTGTGGAGCTTAGTCATCATACGTTGTAAAGCTGTAGCTTTCTTTTGCGTTCGCTCTACCAGTGTTACCCTCTTTATCTGTTTTGTGAGAAGAATCGGTATAGAAGGAAACCCGCCTCCGGATCCGATATCCAAATAACTATCGAACTGCTCCTGCTCTATTACTTGCAAAGGCAGTATAGACTCTACCGTAAGCCTCTCCAGCCCTGAAACCATACGCTCGTCCCCTTGTGTGTTCAATGTTTCACGTGAAACAAGATTGAGCTTTTCACATTCAAGACGAAGGAGGTCAAACCATGATGAGAGTCTCTGTTCTACATTCGCATCATTAAAAACATCTTTGGCAACAAAGTGAATGGGGAGGACAGGTTCACTCATGTAGGCATCTCCTTGAAACGTTTAACATATATTGACAATACAGCAATATCACCGGGAGTTATCCCTTCGATACGCCCTGCTTGTCCAATAGTGGATGGCCGAAAATGGGTGAATTTCTCACGCGCTTCCATTTTTAAGCCGACCATTGAATTGAAATCAAAGGATGCGGGAATCTTTGCTTTTTCTAAATTACGAAACTTTTGAACCTCTCGTTCCTGCTTATCAATGTATCCTTCATAGCGTACATAAATAGCAGCGCGCTCCATAAGTTCTGATCTACCTGAAAACTCTGGTGCAATTGATTCTACTAACTGTATAGCATCAAGTAGAGTCAATGACGGTTGGCAGATTACATTAGCTAAGGTTGTTGTTTCCATACGCTTAAATCGTTGTGCGAGGTTCCCCAATTGGTCAATGCGGACTCTTGTAGAATGAAGGTTCTTTACAATTCTATCCATTTCGATTCGTTGAGCATCAAAATTAGCACAGGTAGCTTCGTCAAGTAGCTTGTACTTGCTTGCATATTTATTCAAGCGATCTCTAGCATTATCTTCACGCAGAAAAAGTCTGTACTCAGCACGTGAAGTGAACATCCTGTACGGTTCTGTTGTCGATCTCGTGGTCAGGTCATCAATCATTACACCGATATATGCTTCAGATCGATCCAAGACAAACGGCTCTTCACCTATAATTGACAAAACGGCATTTATGCCAGCCATCAATCCTTGAGCCGCGGCCTCTTCATATCCTGAAGTTCCATTGATCTGGCCAGCCAGGAACAGATGTTTGACCCGTTTCGTTTCAAAGCTCGGTTTGATTTGAAATGCAGGACAGAAGTCATATTCTACAGCATACCCTGGACGAGTGATTTCCACATGCTCTAAACCGATAATAGTGCGAATTGCGTCCAATTGAACTGATTCAGGTAAAGCTGTAGAAAAACCGTTTGGGTATATTTCATTATTGTTGTTACCCTCAGGTTCAAGAAAGATCTGGTGCCTTTTTTTATCTGCAAAACGATAAAACTTATCTTCGATTGATGGGCAATAGCGTGGTCCTGTTGAATGTATCTGTCCTGAGAACATGGGGGATAGCTTGAAGTTACGAGAAACAATCTCTTTTGTTTTCTCAGTTGTATATGTTAGGTAACAGTTTTCCTGCTCTATCACACGCTTAGGCGATCGATCAGAAAAGAACGGTATCGGAGTCTCTCCGGGCTGAACCTCGCAAACAGAAAAATCGATTGTGTCAGCATTAAGGCGGGGCGGTGTCCCTGTTTTCAGTCTCCCAACTTCAAATCCTAAAGATAAAAAAGATTGTGATAATTCAGTTGCTGAGTCCTCTCCAAGCCTACCAGCTCGGATTTGTTGTTCACCAATATGAATGAGTCCGCCGAGAAAAGTACCAGTTGTGATTACAACTGCTTTGCATCTGATTCTGTCGCCAGTTTTGAGTGTAATCGCTTTTACAGAACTATGTTCTACTGTTATTTCAGTAGCAATCCCTTCGATAACAGTAATGTTCTTATCCTGCTCAATCGCACTTACAATATAATCATTGTATGCTCTCCGATCAGCTTGAACTCTTGTCGACCAAACTGCAGGACCCCTGGAGAGGTTAAGTTTTCTGAATTGTATCCCAGTTGCATCTATTGCAAGCCCCATAATTCCGCCCAGAGCATCGACTTCCTTGACCAGATGTGATTTGCCAATACCGCCGATAGCAGGATTACATGACATCAGAGCGAGTTTTGATCGCTCCATTGTTACCAATCCTGCTGTGAGCCCCATACGGGAGACTACCAGCGAGGCTTCAACACCTGCATGGCCTCCTCCAACAATTATGACATCAAAATCATTCATATATTAGTATACGAAACAAAACAGAATCAATCATAACAAATGTTTCACGTGACACAATGTAACATCTGCTATTTACCGATGCAGAATTGTGAGAATATCTTGCCAAGGATTTCTTCAGTAAAGATGCGACCAGTTATTTCGTCTATTTCTCTTACACCACGTTGAAGGTCGGAAACGATAAGTTCTTGTAGTTCGTTCTGTCGCAATCCTTTATTTGCTTTTTTGAGGTGCGTTAAGCATCGAGTTAGCTGACGTTTATGTCTGGCTGAAGTTACAATCAGTCCTGAGGTTAAATCTGGCATATTAGAGTGTATACTCTCTACAAGTTGCTTTCGAAGTACTCCTAAGCCTTCTCCAGTTTTACATGATATTGGTATTAGCTCTCCACCATCAATCGATACTTGCTTGCTTGTACTCTTTGTTAACTCGTCTAATTTATTGCCTACCAATAAGATGTATTGCTTTTTCAGTTGCTTAATGTCATCGTGTAATCTTTTTTTCCAGCTTCTTGATGACAAGTCTGTTACCCATAGTACCAAATCGGCCGTACGAACCACCTTATG
>JAJRUL010000034.1 GCA_024277795.1 Candidatus Zixiibacteriota bacterium | reverse complement strand
TGGAGTTAGAAGAGGCAATAGGGAGCTATCTTGCTACTGATATAGTATCTACAATGAATGTTTCCCCTTTTCGGAATTCGGCTATGGATGGTTTTGCTATTCGCGCCAATATGATCTCATCTGTTCCAACTACACTTGAGTGTACTGATACGATTTTTGCTGGTGATTCTGTCCCTGAACAGATTGATCAAAGCGAAGCACTTAAAGTTATGACAGGTGCCCCTGTTCCCGATCAGTTTGATTCTGTTGTTCGTTTTGAAGATACAGACTATGATGAGAGGACAGTGACGATCAATGTAGATGTGATCAAGGGGCAGAACTTACGTGAAGTGGGAGAAGATCTTGCCAAAGGTGATCTTATTCTTGAACGAGGTGATGTACTACATCCCCTTTATAGTGGAATTATGGCATCAGTGGGAATCAATCAGGTTGCAGTAATAAGCAAACCTCGTGTTTTGATTGTGAGTACCGGGAATGAACTTATATCACAAGGTGAAACATTGCAATTCGGACAGATATTTGATAGTAACAGCTACACTATCAAGGCTATTACACACCGTTTTTGTTCAACGGTGGATACGATTAAGGCTGTGGCTGATGATCGGGAGTCGCTCAGGCAAGTGTTCCAATCAGAGCATGATGTGATCATAACTAGCGGTGGTGTTTCTGCCGGTGAGAAGGATTATCTCCCAGTTGTTGCCAAAGAGTGTGGTTGGGAACCGTTATTTCATAAGGTCAGAATCAAACCGGGAAAACCGATTTTTGTCGCAACAAGAAAGAAACAAATCTTTTTTGGCCTACCTGGCAATCCGTTATCGACTGCGGTGACATGTGCGACAATTTTACTTCCTGCTTTGAAGAAGATGTGTGGAGCACGGACGTATCTACCTGAATTGACTGATGCAATTCTTGATGAGTCTTCACCAATGAAAAGTGGTAGGACAGTTATTTGGCCTGGCAAGATTGAATGCAGGAATGGACAGGTTGTCGCAACGATATCTGCTAAAAGATCTTCTGCAGCATTGTCTGCACTTCTTGGTTCTGATGGTCTTATTTTTCTTTTTCGGGATAAGCCTGATGATATTCCGATTGTAAAAGTTTTGCCATGGCATCAGATTCTTCATACCTAAACAGCCCTGAGAGGAACTCTTCTCGATTTTTCTCTTATTCTGTGATGAGAAACAATATACGGGAGATGCGTTTCTCTCTTATAGAGTTTTCAGGTTCCCTCGGTGATCTCGGAACTTTTATTCCATTAACTGTTGCTATGTCAGTTGTGAATGGTGTTGATATCGCATCAGTATTGTTCTTTGCGGGTCTGTTTAATATCTTGACCGGCGTACTCTTTGGACTTCCAATACCGGTCCAACCGATGAAAGCAATAGCTGCTGTTGCAATTGCTGAAGCACTACTTCCAGGGGAGATCGTTGCTGCTGGAATATGTACAGGTGCTTTTATGCTCATTCTTGGTATGACGGGGTTGACAGAGAGAATAGATACGTTTGTTCCAAAGTCGGTTGTGCGAGGGATTCAGCTAGGGGTCGGGTTGAAATTATTCATTAAAGGGGTATCATTTATTATTGAATCTTCATTGTGGGGGTTGGATTCAGTTTTTGGGGCTGTTGTAATGATTGGAATAGTGATAGTCACATCAAGAATGAAGAGGTTCCCGACAGCATTATTGCTTCTTTTTATCGGTTTTGCAATTGTGCTTGTCCAGAGTGCCAGTACGTTTAGCAAAATGGGGATAGAGATTCTTTCACTGCAAATTGTTGTTCCATCGGGGGCGGAGTGGATCCAAGGAGTGCTGTATGGAACGTTGCCACAAATACCACTTACTTTGTTAAATTCTGTCATTGCAGTCTGTGCTCTGTCGGGGGATTTGTTTCCTGGGAGGAGAATATCGACTGATAGGATGGCAACGTCGGTTGGTATTATGAATCTGATCGGCTGTTGGTTTGGAGCTATACCTATGTGTCATGGTTCGGGTGGGCTTGCAGGTCAATATCGCTTTGGTGCAAGAACAGGCGGGTCTGTTGTAATGTTGGGGGTTGGGAAAATGCTTGTCGGGTTATTTTTTGGAGGATCTGCAATCTGGTTGCTGACTGAATATCCGATGTCTGTATTGGGGGTCATGTTACTTTTTGCAGGGATCGAATTGGCAAGACCTGCTACTGATCAAAAAAAGATGGAACAGATTGTTGTATTAGTGGTAACTGCCATAGGGATACTTGCAGTTAATACATTGGTGGGGTTTATTGCGGGGCTGTTTGTCTACTCTGTAGTTGTACTCATTTTGAAAAGCCCTCAAAAATAATCTAATCGTAGGGTAGAGAGCTTACCTGCTAGCTATCTCGGTTGTCTCATCAACGAATTTTACCTGTGAAGCGATAAAGCTATAGGATGCGATCTTGGATAGCTCCATATCCCAGAGAAGAAAATGCAGAGTTTTTGTCTCCCCCGAATAGAGAGGTTGCCCAGTTTGACACAAAGAGGTAACGTCTTGCATCAACCGTACACCCATTGGATTCTTTCCAGAGAGGATTCCGCGCCCTTCGGTGATCGCTTTGTCGCTGTTATTTGTGATCTCGACATCTACGCCAACTCCTTCATAGGTCTGTTCTGTTTGGACGACTTCGTAGCCGATTGTTCCACCCGGGACAATAGCGGTAAGGCCATCCCGGTTCAGATTTCCATTTTGAGCGAGAAAACCGGTGAGTAACCATAGGCCGACACCGACAACCGCACTTGCAATAATTCCACTTTTCGATCTGAACATGATAAATCCTGTAACTGCTTAGTTATTTTGTACTGTTTTGTTTATCGGTAGTAGCTTAGTTGCTGTTTAGAAATCAAAGTCCGTATCTCCTACTTGACTCAGATAGAATCATTCGTATTATCTGTCACTATGTCTTGTATAATTCGCCCTGCATTGTTGAAAACAATAGCGTATGATGAGTATCATGAATCGGTATAAAAACCTGACTATAGGTGTTCTTGCCCTCCAAGGAGATTATGAGCAACATTGCAGACAACTTGAGGTTCTTGGGGTTGAACCTGTCGAAGTGCGGACAGAAAGTCAATTTGGCATAATTGATGGCTTGATAATCCCCGGCGGGGAATCAACCACTATGAGTATCTTATTGGAACGCTTTGGGTTGAGGTGCACAGTTAGCGATTTTGCTAAGAAAAATCCTGTTTGGGGAACATGTGCAGGAATGATTTTGCTATCCAAGAGAATAGCTGATAATCAATCGGATGTAAAACCGTTGGGTTTGCTTGATATTGATGTTGTACGAAATGGGTATGGGAGGCAGATTTTCTCTTTTGAAGAAGATGTCAAAACCAAGCTAGGTAAGGATATTGAGTCTTTGCCAGCGACTTTTATCCGTGCTCCGAAAATAATTCGAACCGGAGAAGGGGTATAAGTGTTAGCAATCTTTGATGGTAGTCCCGTACTTGTTTACGAAGGATTGATTATGGCCAGTTCCTTTCATACGGAGTTGGATGACGATACTCGATTGATGGAGTATTTTTTGAAAAATTTTTGTTGGGATGTAGGTAATAATTAGAGTATATTAAATAGATGCATAAAGTCTTTTTTACACAATCAGTCGGTGAGCGGTCAGCTCATTCACAGAACCCGAAGGCACCGTCGAAATCTGAGCGGGCTATGGTCCCTCCGACTCGACTTCCGCGTTGGATCAAGGTAAAGAGTAGTTTCGGGCCGAATTATCAGCGGGTGAAATCGATTTTGAAGGAGAATGGGTTGTTTTCTGTCTGTCAGGAAGCTGCCTGCCCGAATATTAGAGAGTGTTTTGAAGAGGGTACTGCAACATTTATGATTTTGGGCAATCGTTGTACTCGCGGATGCACTTTTTGTGATGTAATCAAAGCTCAACCGTTGGCACTTGATGAAGAGGAGCCTGCGCGTTTAGCTTCAGTTGTTGCTGAACTAAAACTCAAACAAGTTGTTATTACTACAGTGACACGAGATGACCTGCCTGATGGAGGAGCTTCTATGTTTGCCCGGACTATAGAGCTTCTCCGACGGCAGGATAATGAGGTCAATGTCGAGTTTCTGATTTCTGATTTGCGGGGGAATTGGGATGCACTATCTCTTATATTGAACTCAGGAGTTGATGTATTAGCTCATAATGTTGAGACTGTGCAAAGACTTCATAAGAGGGTGAGACCAGCGATGAAACTGGAGCGTTCCCTTGAAGTGCTTCGTCGCGCTTCCAATTTCAAACCACGTCCTGTAGTTAAGACTGGGTTTATGGTTGGACTTGGGGAGACCTTTGAAGAGCTTGTCGAGTTGATGCATCAGATTTATGAAACAGGGACTGATATTGTAACAATCGGACAGTACCTCAGGCCATCACCAGCTCATTTGCCGATTGAGCGTTATTATACACCTGACGAATTCAAAGAATTGGCACGAATAGGAACTGAGATTGGCTTTGGTCATGTTGAGTCCGGACCTCTAGTACGATCATCATACAAAGCCTTCAATCAATCAAAGAAATTATTGAGTAAGGCATGCTGAAGAAGATATTGATAGCACGTCATCACGGTTTCTGTATGGGAGTCAAAAGGGCGATAACAATTGCTGAAGAGACTGCCCACGATGAACAAGGGGCTGTGACTATCCTCAATGAGATTGTTCATAATGAGGCAGTTGTTGATAAATTCAGGCGAGAGGGCGTAGGCCAGGCATTTTCGACAGATGATGTAGATCATGGAACGCTGATTATATCTGCACATGGTGTTTCGCCAGCGATAAAGAAAAAGGCCCTTGATAAAGGTCTCAACCTCATTGATGCGACTTGTCCGCTA
>JAJRUL010000033.1 GCA_024277795.1 Candidatus Zixiibacteriota bacterium | reverse complement strand
GATAGGTGGTCATGATTTATCAAGTGTCACAGATAGAGTGTTTAAGTACACTCCTTTTACCGGGTATGACGCTACAATTTCACCAGATACAATTTATACCTTACAGGCTAACAACATAGATAGCCTGCTATTCAGTATCTACTTCGGTAACATAACTGAGGGAAGGACTGTGCAGGATGTTGATGTATCGACTTTGCTTATTAACGGAACATTGGTTCCCGTTTCATGGTCGATTCTTCCGAACTATTCCGGGTTTACGGGTGAAGTGATGAAAGCTGATATTCTTCTGACCCAGTTTATTCAAGACTATGGACAGTTGTACGACACCACCACACAAACTTATAGTTTGACGGGACTCTTTACCGATGCGGCAAGTTTCTCTGCATCTGGAGAGGTTGTGATGGTCGGGCATAGGTCTGGGGATGTCAATATGGATGGAACTGTTAATATCTCTGATTTGACCTACTTAGTAGATTTCCTATTTGGAGGTGGTCCAGTACCTCAGCTTATTGAGGCAGCCGATCTTGATGGTAACGGAACGGTTAATGTTAGCGATATAACGGCGTTGGTAAGTTATTTGTTTTTATGAATCTTTGAGGTCACAAATTGTGACCTCAAAGAAAGGGCGAGGGGGCAGGCGATATCCGCCGTATGTCTTTACCGAGCATGGGGCTACAATGTTGGCAAGTGTGCTAAACTCCAAGCGGGCGATTGAAGTTAGCATTTTGGTAGTGAGGGCATTTGTAAGACTTCGGGAATTGCTGACGGCTCATAAGGAAATCACAGAAAAACTAACTCAGCTTGAACGGAAATTAGCTGGGCACGATAGTGACATAAAACTGATTTTTGATGCTATCAAACAGCTGATGAAACCTCCCCCCTCTCAAAACAGAAAGATAGCAAAGTAGGTCAAGAGCCCTGTGCTCCTGACACCTCGTATTCTCCATATGCACCGATTAATCTGTTCTTATCTTTGATACCCCAATCTGCCGGATATATCCCCTTTTGATGATATCTATGAAATGAAGAATGTTGCCATTCGATTGGTCTGTTACAGAAGCAGTAGCGTAGCGTTCGCTTGCGGACCTGCACAATTCCCTGTTGTACCCCACCATGAGTGAAGAATTAAGCTCTTGGTCGGATATTGCATGTACTGCTGAAATCCCTTGCCAATTTCAACCTGTTTTCTTATATAATGTCCTCGAATGGCCGAATTATCGGCTACCTGTCGCTTGGTTGAAAATAGCGACAGTTTGAAAATGCGCCATTAGCTCAGTTGGTAGAGCAGCTGACTCTTAATCAGCTTGTCCTAGGTTCGATCCCTAGATGGCGTATTTTTTTATTGTGCAAATCCATATCGAATCCCGACCTTGGATAAGAAACTATAAACCTATAAAGGAAAAACAATGGCTACATACGAATGTAAGAAATGCGGAATGGCAGTCAATGCGACGTGCGCAAAATGTGATGCACCGTTGGTCAACGATATGCTACAACTTGACGATGGCAGAGAAGTGCAAATATCAAAGTGCCCAAATGACCACGGTAAGATCAAGTCACCTATATGTTGTGGTGAGGATATGAGTTGCTCAGTCAGCTAGTCCTTAGAGCATAAACAATATTAGCAGACCTTGCACCTATGGCTACGTATCTATGTTGAAAGATACTATTACTGTAATGTCGGGTGACTTACCTAGAAGTTGACAAGAGGAACTGTCGGGCTAAAACAGTCAGGCAGTTCTTTTTTGGGGAACAAAGTACAGCATCAATTCTTTCCTTCACATTATTTTATTCATCGACCTTGACTATAGATAGTAAGCACATTATACGCACTTCTTCACAGAAGTGATGTGATAACTTATTTGTATAGCGAATTGCATGAAAAATCACATCTGTTGCATACAACTTCAACTGTTGTTGTCCCATCGATAAGCTGTATCACATCGTAAGAAATCTGAATCGAAAGTTTTGGTGCTATGCCTGAGATAGCGGTTGACAGAATGCCGATTTTTCATTATGTAACAAGTAACGATGGGATTATAGAACAACGAGCACACAATATTTAGTACATGTGATTGATAACGGCGGGTCTTTCATTCGGAGGGGATATGGATAAAAAGATACAATATTAGTTTTTTGAATTACCAGGGTACAGATATTTCATTGAAATATCAAAACATTAATTTTTTTTGATCGGGGACGATTATGTTTTTCACAAAACGACAGGTTGGGTTTGTGATTCTGCTTGTTTTGTTTGCTCTCACAGCAAGCATTTCAGCGGAACCAGTTAACCCTTGGGGTAAAGAAAACAATACACTGCCTGTGGCAGGGTCCTTTGAAAGGAGCAAAGGTGCAGTAAAATCGAACGGCATCCCTGCTTCTTCTGGTTCAGCTCTGGTTGAGGTTGCTGAATATCTCAAAGGGATGCAGGCAGATATAACTGATGATAATGCGGGAAACGGAACCAACGGAGTAGATGAAACTCCTGATGATCCCGATGATGGTGGTTGGGATTGGGTGATTGCATCTCCACCAGCACCGTTCGCTCATTCTACAGCAAATAGTCCAACCAACATATATGGTGCAACGGCGATGGGGCTTCTGTCGGCATATAAGGCAACAGGAGACGCTTCCTACTTTACCGCTTTGACTGATGCCGCCGATTATATGGCTGGCAACACTTCAATTTGGTCAGCGGCTGATATTATATTCCTCATGCAATATAATGACCTCTCGGTTGTTACTGGAACAATGTATGCAGATGCGGCCAAAGCGAAATTTGATGCGAGAATTGCGAGTAAAGGATCAGCAACATTGTTGGCTGAGTATATTCGTGATGTAAGAAATGGTCAAGGGTATTCAAACGGAATTATTGCGTGGGATGTGGGTGCGTTTGCCCGTAGTGCGGCGATGCTCTCAGCACGTTACCCGACTGATCCTTATGATTATGCGCAGGCTTCAATTGATATAGCTGAAGTCCTCTGGCAGGATTCATACAACAGCAATCCAGGATATTTTGATATTGTTGCTGATGCAGGCTTTGACCCTGCGTATGGCGTAGCTGATTACTGGATGTATAACTTGGGTATCGCAGGCTTGATCGATGCATTCTCCGAATCAGGAGCACATACTGTTGAAATACCTGGCCTAGTAACTCTCCTCCTGCAAAGTCTGCATCCTTCGGGAGCAATGGGCTATTGCAATGGTGTTAATATTGATGATGAAGATTGGCAATCAACAGCGTATGCAATGATGACTCTCGGTCGCTTGGATCAAGCAACCTATCAAACAGAAATCAATCGTATGTCATATTGGTTGAGCATGACTCAAGATCTGAGTGGGGGCTGGTTATATGCTGGTTCTGGCAATCACTATCCAGAAGTAGCAGGAGAGTGTGCACGAGGCATTTATTATGCTACTGGTGACTTGAGCAATATCATTGTAGATGATGGATTTACGAGTCAGGCAGATGTTGACATATATAACTCCGCAAATGGAACAAGTTATGCCTGGGGTTATGATGCTTTTGCTACTATTCAGGAAGGAATTAATGCGGTACTCGACAATGGTACAGTATATGTCTTGAATGGTAACTATGCAGAAGCACTAACTGTTAGCAAGAATCTTACCCTCACAGGTGAGAGTGAAGCAGGTGTCATAATTGATGCTTCATCTTTCTCTGCCTATGGTATTAACTCTAGTGCAACAAATGTGAATTTTAACAACTTCACAATGATAGGTCCTCTCCCTGCTGCTTTCGGTTATGGATTAAAAATAGCAGGTGATTTGACCAATTGTACTATTGCCAATGTAACAGTACAAAACTGTGGACGGTCTGGTATTGATATCAACGGTGCAGACTTAGGTTCATTACTAAATGTAACCGTTACTGGTAATGGTGGTGTTGGATTGGGTATAACCGACGGTCGAAATATCACAATCGAGAATATCACAACAAGTGGCAATGCTTGGGGTGGTATCGGGATCTATACTCAGGGAACATATTATACAGGCGGAACTGACAATATTGTGCTGACTGGAACAAATTCATTCGGCGAAATTACAGGCTTGTATACTGAAGAAGGAGGCGGGTTCCCAATAACAAATTTGACAATCCCTACTTCAGATTTTAGCCATTTAACAGGAAGCAATTCAGTTGCTGGACTCCATGCCTACTATCCTGACCTTGCAACTGCACAAGCAGTTGTACTTGGAGGTCCTGATCCGTTGAATAGCTTTATTATTGACCGTACAACTAATGAGTTAATGGTCTCAGTCGGAATGACTATACAAGCTTCGATTGTTGCCGCTGTCGATGGACAAACAATAAACGTCGATGCAGGAACGTATGAAGAACAATTGGATATCAGCAAGGAGATAAGCATTGTAGGTGCTGGCATCGGTGCTACAACCATTCAGTCTCCAACAACTCTTCCTCTTTTCTTCACAACCAGTGCGAATAATTATCCGATAGTATATGTCCATGACGCTGTCAACCCGTCGATTTCTAATCTAACTATCGACGGTATGGGACGCGGAAATGCAAACTATCGTTTTGTTGGTGTCGGCTATTGGAATACAGGGGGAACAATTAGTAATGTACATATTACTACTGTACGTGACGAGCCGTTTAGCGGAAACCAGCATGGGGTGAGCATTTATGCATATAACAATACAAGTGGCCCATATACAATCGATGTGACAAATGTCACTATCGATGATATGCAAAAAACAGGAATATCCCTAAGCGGTGACGGACTGACGGCAAACGTTACAGGATGTACTGTTACTGGTCAAGGCCCGACAGCAATTACTGCACAAAATGGTATCCAGATTAGCTTTGGAGCAACGGGAACTGTTGACAATTGTAGTGTCTCAGGTATTGTATATACAGGTCCAAGTTGGACTGCTAGTGGTATGTTATTCTATCTGGCAAACTCAGTTGATCTCATCGGCAACAGTAGTGTGACTAATTCACAGTCAAGCATTGTCTATCAGGGCACTAACGGTACAATCGATGGCGTGAGTGTTGTGGCAATGGGTGCAGAATATGAAGAAGGTGTGAGTATTCGAGATTACGGGTATTCCAAGAGTCAAATTACTGATCTCGCATTCAGAAATGTTCAGCCTTTTGAAGAAGCATACAATCAGTCAACTCCTTTGAAAGGTATGGCAACATCAGTTTCGATGGACAATCTTACCTTAACAGGTATCCAATATGTAAACAGCTATGGTGTCGCAGTTTGGTCAGTAGGTGATAATATCACAGCTACTATAACAAACAGTACAATTACTGATTGGGAAATCGGTGTCGTTGCATACGAAAGTGGAAGTGTCGCTGATATTATTGCCACCTCCAATACAATTACCAACAATACTGAAGGTGCTTGGTCAAATACTGTTACACCTATTTCAATGAGTAATAACTACTGGGGCTCCTATTGCGGACCACTCCATGCAGTTACAAATCCAAATGGAATGGGTAACCAAGTCAGTGATGGTATCGTATACGAACCGTGGTGTAATGCTGATTTCACAAAATGTGACTTCACAACATCAGCTCCGGCAGAAATCTGGGTTGATGATGACTATACTGAACTCGGTGCAAATGATGGCCACTATTGGTGTTACGATGCGTTTGATAATATCCAGTCGGCAGTTGATGCAATAGCCGATGGTGGGACAATCAATGTTGCTAGTGGAGCGTATGTTGAACAGATTAAGATCGAAACGAAAAGCCTTGATCTGATTGGTGCGGGAAGCGCAACAACAATTGTACAGGCTGTTCCTGTTGTAGATCGAGTCTCGTATAGTGTAACCCAATGGTCTGGATCGGCGAGAACTATCGATGCATGTATCGGTGTTGCCGATGCGGGAGTTGTCAATATCTCTGGGTTGACTGTAGACGGTTTAGAATCTGGACCGAATAATTTCTATGGCATCCACTACTTTAATACTGATGGATCGGTAAACAACTGTCAAATTAGTAACATCACCGATGCTGTGAATCTCTCTTACTCAAGAATAGTAAGTTTGGTTGCAACACATGGTGTTGGTGAGACATTCTCAATTGACTTTTCAGACAATGTTATACCGAACTTCCAAAAGGGTGGTATACTGATAATGGGTCCTGGAGCAACATTTACAGTTAATAACAACTCTGTTTCAGGAGTCGTTTCAAGCAGTCTTGCAGGTAACTGTATCCAGTTGAGTTATGGGGCTTCTGGCTCTACATCAGGAAACTATGTTGAGGGTACAGCCTACACAGGCTCAGATTGGGCATCAACAGGTATCCTCCTATTCGAGAGTGGTGATGTCTCAATGGATGGTGATGAAGCCTACAACTGTGAAAGCGGAATCAATTATAGCGATTGGGGTTGGGTATACAACAAACCGACTCCTGTCAATCTCAGTTTTACAAATCTGAATCTGCATGACAACACGTGGACCCTTGGTGTTCAAATGAGTCGTGACAGCAGTTCAGTTAATATGACAGTCACCGATTGTAATATATTGAATAATGGCGGAGACGGGATCGATATATTCGGTACCGCGCTTGATCCATGGGGAGGTTCATACTATACAGGATGGAACAACGGTAATCTCAATGCTGTCATCACAGGTTGTACAATTACTGGGTCATTATATGACGGCATCTGGACTGCTGACCAATCAGGTAACACAACCAATACGGTTTCTGTAGAAATCCACGGTTGCTACTTTACGGGAAATACAGCATCTGCTGTTAATAATACCTTCACTGACACGATCAGTGCGACTGGTTGTTACTGGGACGATCCGTCAGGTCCTACTGTCGGTGTAAAGTCTTCCGCACCAAAGAGTATAACAATGGCACCATCACCTTATGGTGACGATATGCCTGAGAATGCTCCTGTAGTTGTAACAAATACGACAACAGATAAGGGAACAGGTGAGACTGTTTTAGGTGCAGTCGATTATTCTCCATGGTGGAATGCCAACTATGTTGGTGATCCTCATACTTCGAGTTGGACATGGAACTTGGATAATTCCTACAATTCTTTAATTCAAGAAGCTGTTGATGCCGCCTCGTCTGGTGATATCATTAATGTTCTGGCAGGAACGTATGTAGGTCAGACATATATTAATAAATCGCTCGACATTATTGGTGCTGGTATGGACAACTCCATTATTGAAGCAGTACCGTTAGTTGATCGTACAACGTATGATATTACTCAATGGTCTGGATCAGTAAGAACTATTGATGCTTGTATCGGTGTTTTTGAAGCTGGAACTGTACATATTAGTGGCTTTACGATCGATGGCAAAGAACTAGGCCCCAATAATTTCTATGGTGTCCATTTCTTTGATTCCGATGGTTCTGTTACAGATTGTCGTATCGTTGACATTACCAATGCCGCAGGACCAAGCAACAGCAGAGTTGCGAGTTTAGTTGCAACTCATAGTGCCTCAGGGTCGTTCAATGTCGACTTTTCCAACAACTTGATTCCATCGTTCCAGAAGGGCGGAATTCTACTCATGGGACCAAGTGGAACTTGTACAGTAGACAACAACAATGTCGACGGTGGAGGTATAACTACACTAGCCCAAAATGGCATTCAAGTATCTTACGGGACATCAGGTACCCTGACAGGTAATGATGTTAGCGGTGTAGCCTATCCAGGAACTGATTGGTCAGGAACTGGTATTCTCTTCTTTGAAAGTGGTGACATAACCGTTACTGGAGGTACTGTTGTTGGCTGTGAGATGGGGATCAACTACTCACAGTGGAATTGGGTCTACACTCCGACAGTTACCCCAACGATTATTGTCGATGGCGTTACGTTGGATAATAACCAATGGGCTATTGAAACCCATTTGGGCAATGATGGTGTTAGTTTGAATGTTGAAGTACTGAATTGTACTATTACCAACAGTACATCAGCAGGTGTTGAATTGTGGGGTAGTGATGCCGATCCATGGGGTGGGGCTTACTATGCAGGTTGGACCAATGGAACACTAAATGCCAATATTCATGACAATGTTATTACCGACGGAAGTATCGGTATAGAACAATGGCTTGATCTAACTACTGGCAATGTGACCAACAGTGAAGCCCATAAAAACAGCTTTGCTGGCAGTACGAGCTATGGCGTGTACAACAATTTCTCAACTCTGTTTAATGCTGAGGAAAACTGGTGGGGAGATATCTCAGGACCATTCCTTGATTTAAGTAAATCATCAGGAACGACTACAAAGAAACTTTATCTGCCATTCATGGCGAATGATGATTTCACTCCTGAGTCGTTTGAGTACACACGTCCAAACCTTGCCGATAAAGGATTTGGTGTCTCAGTCAGTGCCAACGTTGATTATGAACCTTGGTGTAATGAAGACTTCTCGGTATGTGGCTTTGGTACACCGAATGTTGTATGGATCGATGATGATTATACACCAGCCGATGCAAACGATGGACATATCTGGGGTTATGATGCCTTTACTTCAATTCAAGATGGTATTGATGTAATCAATACTGGTGGAACAATTTATATCTTTGAAGGTATCTATACTGAACAAGTTCACATCAACAAAGACAACCTGACATTTATAGGAGCGGGTGTAGATGTATCAGTAATTACCTCACCTGCAACCTTGACGCATTTCTTTACTGCAACAAGTAACAACGACTATCCTGTAGTGTTTGTTGATAGTATTAGCAATGTTACAATGAGTGGACTCACTATTGATGGTGACCATCAAGGTGATTCAAACTATAGATTTGCTGGGCTCGGTATTTGGAATTCATCTGGATCATTTACTGACCTCAAAATCATTAACATTATGAACAGCACATTTAGCGGTGCTCAACATGGTGTTGGTGTCTTGGCAAATAACAATACTGGTGGACCGTATACTATCACCCTGAATGGTTTGTTAGTAGAACAGTTCCAGAAAACAGCAGTTGCTCTGATCGGTGACGGGCTGGTCGTTGATGTGAGCAATGTAACCACTATTGGTGCTGGTGCGACTTCAGTTACCGCACAAAATGGTATACAGATAAGCGGTGGCGCTGGTGGTACCGTTGATAACTGCTCAATCAGTAAAGTGACATATACTGGTGGGACTTGGACAGCAACAGGATTCCTTGTGTTTGGTCCGGGAACTGTCAATGCAAATGCGGTAACTATTGATGAGTGTCAGACCTCTGTCTACTATATTGATGGTGGCGGTACATTCGATAATTCCACTGTAACTAATCCAACTGGTGATGGTCTCTGGGTCTACAGTACAGGAACTGCTAAGGCATCAAATACACGTCTGAAATTGCCAGAAGCGTTTGAGACAGAAATAGATTATAGAGCTGACAAAGCTCCGATTTCTATTACGATTAGCAACAGTACATTCACAGGTGTCGACCTTGCTGATAGTTGGGGAGTTTCTGCCTATGCTGTCGGTCCAATTGATTTCAATGTCACAAACTGTGAAGTCAGTCATTGGGCGTATGGCATTGTTCCTGAAAGCGGAGGTTCGATTGTGACTTCGGTTATTAGTGGTAATGAAGTATCATTTACCCTACAACCGGGTATTGATATTCGGTCTGAGAATGCTCAAGTTCTTAACAACATTCTCTATGATTGTAACTACTATGGTCCTGATGGTTGGGGCGGATTTAATGCCGCGGCAATTCAGATTGCACCTGGCTCTGACAATGCGCTAGTCGATGGCAATACTGTGTCAGATTGTGTCAATGGGATACAAACCTGGGCCAACAACACGACAATCAGCAACAATGAACTGTTTGATATGGGGGACTCCTATCAAGGAAAACGCTATATCGATTGCCCGGGTCCTAACTGTCGCACATATTATAACTCAGCCATCCTCGTGGGTAGTCATTTTGGTGGGACAGCAGTTGACTACGATCCTGTTGGAACAGTCATTGAACAGAACTCTATCCATGACAATCATTGGGGATTGTTCTATGATTCCAATCTGACGGTAGGAGTTGATGCACGCAATAACTTCTGGGGTGTTTGGGATGGTCCGACCGATACAATCGGTACCGCTGAGGCAACAGTCACTGTTTGTCATGATGTTGCTGATGTTACCAATGAAATCGCAGAGACATATCCTGCCAGCGGTTTAGGTGATGGCGTTAGTGAAAACGTGATCTATTGTCCATGGGGACTCTATGCATGGAATTGCTGTGTTATCAGAGGTGACATAAACCATAGTGGATACCAATTCGGATTGGCTGTCAATGTCTCTGATTTGACAGCACTTGTGGCATACCTCTTCCAGGGTGCTCCACCTCCATATTGTTTGGAGGAAGCGAATGTTGATAATATCGGAGCAGTCAATGTTGCAGATTTGACATATCTTGTTGACTATCTGTTCAAGGGCGGTCCTGCACCATCTCCTTGTAACTAATAGTAACTACCTCTTGTAAGAGAAGCGGGCACCCTAACAGGTGCCTGCTTTTTTTTAGCTATAATGATAGACAATCTTATGTATTAATAGTATGTTCTTACATATATGTCGCAATGGAGGTAAAGAAATGTCAGCAAATATCAAAGGTACTCAAACTGAAAAGAACCTGCTAATAGCATTTGCAGGAGAATCTCAAGCTCGAAACAGATATACATATTATGCGGGAGTTGCGAAAAAGGAAGGGTTGGTACAGATAGCGAGTATATTCGAAGAAACCGCAAATCAAGAAAAAGAGCACGCAAAAAGATTCTTCAAGTTTCTCAAGGGTGGGAATGTCGAAATAACTGAAACATTTCCCGCAGGAGTTATCGCATCAACCCTTGACAATTTAAGAGCCGCCGCAGCCGGTGAAGAACATGAATGGAGTACCATGTATCCCGGCTTTGCCAAAATTGCCAGAGAAGAAGGATTCAACAAGATTGCTGATGCTTTTGATGCAATCTCAATTGCTGAAAAACAGCATGGAAAACGTTACAAAGAGCTTGCAGATAATCTCGAAGCTGGAAGAGTGTTCAAACGAAACGGTAAAGTTGTCTGGCGTTGCAGGAACTGTGGCTACCTGCATGAATCAGAAGACGCGCCAAACCTCTGCCCGGCATGTTTGCATCCTCAAGCACATTTCGAACTATTGGGTGAAAACTGGTAAGCTAAATTAAATAAGAAATGAATGAAAGCAGGTAAGAGACCTTTGAAACTGGTTCTCTTACCTGTTTCTTTATCTACAACCAACGAATCGCATATTCTCATATCGTATTGTCAATAATAATACTCGTATGAGTACGACAATCAATTACGCTAGTGAAGGTAAATCTGTAACAATCAACCTTGTTTCAATTTCTCTTCAAGTGCAATTGCACGCGGGAAGAGGATACTACTTTCTTTCAGGATATGCTGATGGATATCAAATTCCATTTCGGCTAACCCGAGATATAGTGCTTGATATGTTGTGCATCCGTCCGCTGGAGCTTGAAAATCATTAGTAAGTTTTCGTAGTGTCGCAAGTGCGTCACCCGCTGTGTTGTGCTCCATCTCCATGACTCGAATCGGATTAGCTACTTCACCACAATGGTGGTTAGCATCACCTGTTTGATCCATCTGACGGATAATAGGGAAGAGTGCTTGCTCTTCTTTGGCGAGATGCTGAGTAAGCTCAGCAGTTAATGCACCGAGAGTGGCAGCAACTTTTGAGAGCTCAGGATGTCGTTCAGAGTGGGCATTAACTACTTTTTCCATCAAGCCATTCAAACGAGGAAGTTCTTTGTTCAAGTAAGCATGATGCGTCGCTTCAATGTGATCAGCTAATTCTGTCAACCCAGCATTCCGCCAGTCTTTCTTTTCAACGTCACTACTTTCACTATCTGCTTTTTCCAAAGCAGTTATCAATTCGTTCGGGTCGATTCCCTTATCTTGACATGCTTTGTTAAGGGTAACATGTCCACCGCAACAGTAATCAAGTCCGTACTGTTCGAATACTCGTGATCTGTTGAGATTCTCTGCAACGATTTCACCTATCGGTGTTTCTAATCTGTTTTCTGACATTTTAACACTCCGTATTATATTACGTTTACATATACTCTATAAACAAGGACTATAGTAGTCAATTATAGTCTATTTATACTCTTATACCCTTGACTAAAGCTAAGTATTTCGAAAAAAATACCTGTGAGGATAAGTACGTGTTTGGTATTACTGAGTCATCTGTTCTACATCTCAATCGCAAGAGACCAACAGCCCAAGTTTGATTTGAGAACTATACGTTTTATCTCTTCAGTATCGGGTCGAATCGTGATGAAATCATGATTTCCAGGCCAAAATCTTTGGCCTGATTTGCCTTGATTTATCTGCCATAAAGCGTATTATATAGATGTCAGGAAGAACTGCTCTATTATTTTTCAGAAGAAACTTATAGGGCTATAACTCTATGTACCTGTTCAAGTTACTTGCCTGTCGACGATAGCAGAAAATCCGTCTCTTGGTTGCATTCCGCGTTAATTGACGTCAATATGACCATATCTGATTATAGGTATACTCTATGATTGATCTATTGACTCTAAGAAAAGAAACCACGCATAAAATATATTATCATAACAATCTGGGGAAGAACATGAAATTAGCTAAGATATTGCTGATCCTTTCGTTGATCTGTATGTCTGCATTATCTGTATCAGCAGGTGAGGCTGACTATGTTAAAGGCGATCTCATTGTGCAAGTGACTGGTTCGGGAGCCGAACTATCTCTCACAAATTCATTCAAGTCAAATTCACTGCATCCTGTCAGGCTTCTCTCTAAAAGAATGAATATCTGGCTGTTCCAATATGACGCGAGTGCGATGAAAACAGCTCAACATAAAGCATTGCTGGCAGAAGTTCGCAATCATTCAGCAGTCGAAATAGCCCAGTTCAATCATTATATCAAAGAGCGTGCCACCTTTCCAAATGACCCGAGTTTCAACAATAAGTGGGAACTCAACAATACAGGCCAATCAGGTGGAACAGTTGATGCTGATATTGATGCCGTAGAAGCCTGGGACATAACAACAGGTGATACAACAGTATTCGGAGACCAGATTGTTGTTGCTGTCGTAGATGGAGGGTGTGATCTGACTCACCCTGATATCGACTACTTCAAGAATATCCATGAAGTACCGGGGAATGGTATTGATGATGATGGCAACGGTTATATTGACGATTATGATGGTTGGGATGCGTATGCGAATGACGGGACTGTTCCTTCAAATGATCATGGTACCCATGTTGCAGGTATAGCTGCGGCAATCGGTAACAACAATACGGGTGTGGTTGGTGTCAACTGGGGAGTAAAAGTCATGCCTGTTGCTGGCTCGACCAGTCAGGAAGCGGTTGCTGTTGCAGCATATTCGTATGTACATGAAATGCGCGCACTGTACAATCAGACCAATGGAGCCTTAGGTGCTTTTGTCGTCGCAACCAACTCTTCTTTTGGTGTGGATTATGGAAACCCTGCTAATTTCCCTCTTTGGTGTGCAATGTATGACTCTCTCGGAGCTGTTGGAGTTCTTTCAATGGCCGCAACTGCAAATTTGAATATCGACATTGACGTACAAGGTGATGTCCCTACTGCTTGTGCCTCTGATTATCTTATCTCAGTAACGAATACAACCGATACTGACAGTAGAAACTCCGGAGCCGCCTACGGTACAACAACTATCGATCTTGGTGCACCGGGAACATCAATTTATTCATCATTACAGGGTGGTGGGTATGGATACAAAACAGGAACATCAATGGCTACTCCGCAGGTTTGCGGTGCAGTAGCATTTATGTATGGTGTCGGATGTACTAACTTTTTACAACAAGCAAAACTTGATCCAGCAACAATTGCTCTGTTTGTCAAGCAAGCCATTCTCAATGGCACTGATCCGATTTCAGCACTTGCGGGAATCACAGTTTCTGGTGGACGGTTGAATCTATACAATTCTGCGTTACTCGTGCAGGCATATCCATGCGGTGTTGCAATCAACCATACCCCTCTGACAGATACCCGTGACACCCTTAACGACTATCATGTGGTTGCCAGTATTACATCTGATACAACACTAGTGGCAGACTCCCTAAAACTCCATTATCAAGTTTCAGGGGTGTGGACGTCAATGCTTCTATCCCCAACAATCAATCCTGATGAATATGAAGGATTCATTCCCGCCCAACAAGCAGGTACAATTATCGATTATTATCTAACTGCGGGTGATGTTGCTGGAAAAGTTGATACAACACCAACTTTCCAATTTAGCGTAATCGAATATGCAATGACACTTTCACCACAAACCGCAACAAACTTTGGCCCTGTTGATGATACAGTTTGGTATGATTTTGTATTAGTAAATACAGGTGTGTATGCAGATGATTATACGCTCAGCGTTACCAACAATACGTGGCCGTCTGTGTTATATGATGCGACAGGTATCAATCCAATATCATCCTCAGGGAATATGTTCGGTGATGATACTGTTCTGTTCAAACTTCGAGTGATAATTCCTACAAGTCTTTATGGTGACCTTGATACTGCTGTGGTTACTGCTACTTCAACTGGAAACCCGCTCATATCAAGTGCGAGCAGTTGTATTACAACATCAGACGGACAACCACTAACAGTTCCATTCACAGAGAACTTTCCTACAACCACAATAGATAACGGGAAATGGGTTCTAATATCTGGAGCCACGAGCAACGATATCGGGTTGAATGAACCATCACCTGCGTATAGTGCTAACCTGAACGGAAATCCTAGCGGAGCCGATAGCATGATGACTCAGGCAATCGACCTCAAAAATGAGATCAATGTTGTAGTGTCATATTGGTATCAACAAACAGGCGGTGGCGATACTCCGGAAGCTGGCGATGATCTTTTTGTTGAGGGGCTTGATTCACTTGGAGTCTGGCAACTGCTACAACAACATTTCGGGGGAAATCCCGATATGACATCGTATGCCGAAGTATCGATGACATTACCTAGCACGATGATACATAGTGGGTTTAGATTGCGTTTCCGTTGTACAGCAACAGCAGGCAGTTTTGATGATTGGTTTGTTGATGATATTTATGTCGGACCTCCACCACCGTATGCTGTTGAATTGACACCTCAAACTGCAAACCAGTTCGGCCCCGCAGGTGATACCGTGTCCTATCTGTTTACTGTTGTGAATAAAGGGGTCAACGCTGATGACTATGTACTTAGTGCCTCAAGTGCAACTTGGCCGGCTTTTATCTATGACGAAACGGGAACAACACAAATAAGCAACACAGGTATTATCAATCCCGCAAGTTCATTTGCTTTTATGGTAAAGGTAGCGATTGATGCAGGTGCCATTATGAATACAAATGACACTGCCCTTGTTGTAGCAACATCTGTAGGTGATGCTTCAGTTCTCGATTATAGTGTTGTTGTTACCTACTCAGCAGGTGCTCCGGGAGGATTCCCGTGGTATGAACCATTCCCATTCGATACCCTTTTTACTGCACGTTGGTTGACAGCGATAGGTGTAGAAGTCAATGTTGAGGGAACCAATCCTCCAAGTGCACTCTATGCTATGAACGTAGATGGCGGGAATGATACAGCCGTTACTCAAATTATGGACATAACAGGTCAGACCGATGTCATTCTATCATACTATTATCAGCGAGGCGGTTCGGGCGAACCACCCGATGCAGGCGACGATCTAACTGTTGAATATAAGAATAATGTCGGCACTTGGATGCCTGTCGCTCAGCATCTGGGTGCAGAACCGACAATGTCAAATTTCCAACAGGTAAACTTCAACCTTCCTGCCGATGCCATGCATTCTGCTTTTCAGGTACGTTTTCATACTGTAGGATCAGGTGCCTTGACAGACGACTGGTATATTGACGACATAAGAGTTGACCATGCCCCATTGATTTCTGCAACTCCTTTGGCCTTTTCGGAAATCCTCCCGATAGATGATTCAACGACAGATAAACTGTATATCAGCAATCTCGGGTTAGGTGCACTGCAATGGTCTGCTTCAGTGATTCCAAACTTTAGCAAGTATGGGCGCTTTGCTGAATTACTCAATGCAGGATTGGTCGAACCATCTCGCAGGAAATATCCTGAAGGATTTCATATCTATGATGATAAAAAAGGGAGTATCGACCCAAGAGAAGGTTTCCCTGTGTTGAGGAATGCTGGAGGTCCTGATGCTTTCGGTTATTTCTGGGTTGATTCTGATGAACTCGGTGGACCAACCTTCAATTGGATTGACGTGAGCGGAACAGGTACAGATGTGGTTGTTGATCTCAACGATGATAACTACGGTGGCCCATATCCGATCGGGTTCACATTTAATTTCTATGGAAATGATTACACTGAAATATATATCGGCTCCAACGGCATCATAGGATTTGATTCTACAACAATGAGCTCTCGCTTCAAAACTGCACTGCCGACTGCAACTACTCCGAATAATATCTTGGCGTGGTTATGGGATGATCTTAATCCTGATGATGCTGACAACCCGAATGCACATGTGTATATCGATACGAATAGTAGTCGTTGTATAATTCAATTTGTTGACTATTCCGAATATGCAGGGAATGCAGGTGATGTAGTAACAGCGCAAGTAATACTTGAGCCCAATGGTGATATTACCTATCAATACAAATCAATTGCGACAGGTTTTGATATTGCCAATTGTGCTGTTGGTCTTGAAAACTTCGATGGTAGTGATGGGATAGAGGTCGCGTACTTAACAACATACCTGCATGATTCCCTCGCAATTCAATTTAGCGCACCATATCAATGGCTCACCTTGGATAATATAAACGGTTACATCGGAGGAAGTGAAACAGATACCCTCACGTTGAGCTATAACTCAACAGGTATGGATGTCGGTACGTACAACGCAACTATCGCTCTGACGAGCAATGATGTTGCAACAGGGACGATTAGTATGCCTGTGAGCTTACAAGTTACCGACACACCAGCATATATCTGTGGTGATGTTAATGGGAGCGGGGTCTTGCCGATTACTGTTGATGACCTCACCTATTTGGTTGCTTTCCTCTTTCAAAGCGGACCGCAACCACCCGTTCCCGCATCGGCTGATTGCGATGGTTCAGGTGGGCTGATTAATGTAGATGATCTGACATATCTTGTTGCCTACCTCTTCCAAAGTGGACCGCCTCCAATTTGTGGCGGGTAATGTAGCAAAGAACGTGATATGTAATGCGTAACGTGTAACCCATAACGCATACACGTGTAAACATGTAATATGTAACATGTAACGTGTAACATATGATATACGATAAGTTTCAATCTTCTGTCAGGTCTTGCTTTTGACTTGTCAAAAGTGTGACCTGACAGTCATATAAGTTGATATGTTACTCATAAAATAAACAACGACAGCATCTCTCCTACAATGTTTGTGTTGATTCCACTCCTCTATCAATTAATAAAACAAACAAAGGAGATATATGCCTGTATCAAAAAAACAAATCAAAGCCAACAGACAAAACAGTAAGAAATCTACTGGCCCCAAGAGCGAAGAAGGGAAAAAGACAGTCGGACAGAACGCTACAACCTATGGCCTCTACTCAAACAAGCTTGTCATCGATTCCAAATATCACAAAGAAAGCAGAGTCGACTATGAAATGCTTGTCGAATCACTACGATGGGAACTGGATCCTCGATCCTGTTTTCAAGAATATCTTATACGAAAGATTGCCAATGCATTGTGGCGGACTCACCGTGTTGCGCTTGCTGAAACCGCTCAAATAAACAAACAGCTCAACAATCTCGACAAGAAGATGTATGATGCTCAACAAGATCAGGAATTCAAGGCGAAATATCATGACTGCGAAAATGTACCTCTTGACTTCTCATCAGAAGATACAAATGACTATATTAATCTGGTTATGCAACATGCTATTCCCGATAAGAATTTTGCTAAACGCATTCTGTACTATGAAATGCGTCTTGACCGACAACTCACCCGCACGTACAATTTACTGAGGAAAATTCAGTACCATATAACAAGCTCAATGAGAAAGAAAGAGAACAAAACAGCAAACTGTCAAAAAACAAAGCCAATTTGCTGTAATACTAACTCACACAATTGAATACAACGGTTTTTTTAACCATTTTAGTCGTCTAATATTGGAGAACTTGTAGTAAAAATGATTTATAATGACATTCAATCTTCTGTCAGGTTTTGCTTCTGACTTGTCAAAAGTGTTGACAGTCACAACTACTTATAGCCGTCGTGTCACAATCCGCCAAGGTGGATCAAGACACAACGGCAGATGAAATCTTTCTCTTATATAGTGCGGAGCTTGATCCAATACCCCAGTAGCACAACATCCATCTTGCAACACCTGCATACTACCGTCATCGCGAGGAGCGTAAGCGACGTGGCGATCTCAGTAAATATGTTGCGTATTATGTGTCTCTGTTGGAATAAAAAAAGGGCGAACAGATTCAAAACCTGTCCGCCCATAAGGACTATATCAGTAGCTTAGACTAAAAGTGGCAAGATTCTAATTCTGATCCACCCTTAAACAGTCTGTCTACTAGTTTCATAAGATCACTGACATTGACTTCACACGTTTTGTCCATATCTGCAACAGGTTTGTATGGGAGTTCTTCTCCACTCTTAAACAGATATCCAACAAGCATCGTGAGGTCAGCTACGTTGATCTCTTTGTCGAGATTAATATCACCTGAGATATGTCCACGCAACCAGAAAGCAGAGGTGAAATCAAATGGTGTAGCATCATTCAACGTTCCGCTCACTGAGAATGGTTCTTGCATGTTATCCCAAGCTGGCATATAGCCGGCAAGGAAGTCAGTGATTGAGAAAGAGATGTCAAGGACATCGCCTGTATAACCACCTGCATCAGTAACAACTGCTACTGCAGTAGGAGTTACTGTACCATTGATCAGTATACTTGCCTGATCTATCAAGTTGACATCACCTGCATCAGGACCGCCAATATAAATATGTCCGGTCATTGGTGTGATTGCATAGTAATACATTGCATACATCATATCAGGATCAAGTACCATTGCAGGGCTCATAGGCAGTCCGAGGTTGATCGTATAATCCTCAACTTCACCGTATGATGTAGTACCACATGGTGTCGGTGTTGAACCCCATACGAGCCTGACTCTCATTCTGGTTGATCCGCCAAGAGCATCAGCAGGAGGAGTGATAGTACCAGTGTATGGTCCAACACCACTACTGACATCAAGAACTACCTGTTCACCTGGATCATCAAAGTCGAGATCCTGATTCCAGTCAACCCAAACAGCACCTTCGTCAGAGTTGTAAGCATTACCAATTGCGATAGTAATCGGATAACCTACTCCGATTTCCATCTGTGTTGACAATGCGGTGTAATCACCATAGTTGTCACAAGCGGTAAGATTGTCGATAGTTCCGACAGTAACCTGTTCAATATACTCATCACAGCCACCCGAAGCAGCACAATAGGTAGGTGCTACAGGAGTGCAGGTAAGAGTACCTGTCCAGGTGTTAAAGCCAGATCCACATGGGTTGCCAGTGAAACCTTGGTCACCGACAAATATCCAATGCGTTCCCGGTGGGAGCACTGTTGTTACAACAGCAGTGTCACATGGGTTTGTGCTAGCAAATGGATTGATAGATCCGGTAATGTTTGAACAGTCAATTGAGCCGGGAGATGTTGTCTCAATGAATCCTGTGGCCAATGGGAATTCGGCAACAGCAGTCCATGTAACTTCAGAGTTTGTAGTAAGTGTAAACTCTAACCAGTCAGTGTCACGGCTACCTGCATCTGCCCATGCTGTTCCACAGATTGGCTGACCGCATTCAATCGTCTGGAAAGCAGGTACTGTTGAGTTACAACCACCGTTTTCGTCAGCACCACATGCTTCACTTTCTGTGATAGCACCTGGAGGACAGTCGACCTTACACGGATCAGAACAGGTAATATTGAGTATACCTGAGCCTGTACTCGAAGCATAACCGCCAACTTCTATCAGATACTGATTACCAGCTACTGCAATAAATGACACTTCAGATTGAAGACTGCAGAAATCATCATTACAAGCAAGTTCTGGGGAACCGCATGTTCCGCCATCATACGCGGCTAACTTTGTGTCGTAACCAGAACCACAAAGACTTACAACAACTTCACCGTCACAGGTCGCTGTGTATACATACCAAATGTTTGGTGATGAAAGACAAGTTCCAGTACCGTCGTAGGAAGCTGCGTCAGTATTGAAAGCTAAGTCAACTACATTACCAACAGGTGTGGCATTGGCACAATCATCATTTTCAGGTCCACCACCGCCACCGCAACCGGTAGCTTCCGTGATTGTCAGATCAAAGTCTGGTATACAGTTCGGTGATGCCCACGTATCAATCATCAAATAGTAGACACCAGGATCAAGACTTACACAATTCATTGATTTTGGTGAACTCGATGAACTTGTAACAAAGTCCACACAGTTCGTCAATGAAGGCGGGCAGGATGTGAATAATCCCATACCTGCATATGAAGTACCTTTCGGGTCGAGTGTGATATAGACTTGAATAGTTGAGGTGACAGTGACTTCATAGAAGATATCTTCACCACTCGTGTAATATCCCATACAGATAGCATCGGACGGGTCTTCGTATGAATTGCCACGACCACATGTCGTTTGACCAATATCTGAGTATGGCAGGGCCGGGATGTCGATCTTAAGCGGGTTGCTACAATTATCTCCCGGAGATCCACCACCACCAGCTGCACAACTTATGTTCAGAAGACCGTCGCCTGCAGACGTACTGTATCCACCAACCTCAATGAGATATTGATTGCCGGCAACAACAGGGAATGTGATCTCCGACTGAAGAGAACAGAAGTCATCATTAGATGACAACATCGTTCCCAATGGACTACAAGTGACACCATCGTAAGCAGCTATTTTTGTGTCGTATGTTGATCCACAAAGACTAACTGTTGCATTGCCGTCACATGTTGCAGTATAAGCATACCAGATATTTGGTCCAGTTGTATAACCAGCACCGTCAGCAGTTGCTGTTGTTGTAGAGAATGCAAGGTCAACAACATCGGAAACTTCTTGAGCGGTAGCACAGTCATCATTGGCTGGTGCAGGAGGTGGTTCTGTGATATCAACTGTGAACGTGAAGGCTTGCTGAGCACGCATATCGGCCTTCACACCACCTGTCCATACTGCGTAATAAATAGTTCCCGGTCCAGGGACACCATTCCAACCGATCACAGGTGTACCGACACCGTCACCACAATCAACATAAGCACCGTCATCAAAATAGATGCGAGCAGCCGCATCACAGGTGCAAGATGTGAACAGAGTTGCACTAATAGTTGGCGGTGATACTGCTGTACCACAGTAATCAATTACTACGTTATTCACTGCATATGGTAATTCGATTTCATACCATACAGCATCCCAATCACCAATATCAGGATCACCAGGGCAATCAATTGTAGCACCAACTGTTGTGCCACTCACTGAAGTTGGGTATGGACCGGCGATATATTCAGCATTGACACATTCATCATTACCACCCGGGAGAGGACACGGGCTAGATGCACAATCTGCACCTTCCTGCCATGCACCACTCAGGGCTGTACATTCAGCTTGGGTCAATCCATCAGTACAGGTTGGAGATGCAGGATCACCTGAACAGCAACGACCTGTTGGTGTGACAACGACATCATCATTGATAGAGATATCATCAAGACCAAATAGATCGGCATCTTCTCCGTAGTATTGGAAGCCGACTACAATGTCAGATCCACCGGCATAAGCACCAATAGGAATCGAAACGGCATACCATTGGAAATCAGGATATGCAACTGATGCCGCATCCCAGACTTCAACCATTCCTGCTCCTGCATCAACATAGACTTTGAAGTCATGTGGATATGTATATCCTTTGAGCATCCAGAACTCGATCTTAAGTTCAGCAGGATTTGCCGTTGAGACATTGAGTGGTGGCGTGAGTAGCCATTCATCTTGAATGAATCCAGCCGCATGCCACGTTACAAAAGCACCTTGTGTGCCTCCACCTGTCCAACTTGTTTGAAAAAAGCCATAACCCGGGTCGGTATTGATTGTATCCCACATTGGAGGTGGGAACGTTGCCCCTTCAAAATCTTCACTAACGAAGATTGATGAAGGACTGCGTTTAATCGATGGGTGACCTGAGAGAGAAAGGCGAGCTTTTAATGATGCAATCTCATCCTTGGTCCTCATCGCATCTTTGCCAGGACGCCATTCATCTTTTTTGCTTTTTAATACATTTTGAGCATTGGCAAGCTCTGCTTCGAGTTTTACCTGCTCATCAAGAATCATTTGTTGCTTTGCCAATACATCAGGATCGACTTCAGCATTTCTGCTGATTGTCGCTGAAGATCTGGCTTCTAGCTGTGCGGCTCGCATTTCCTTATCAAGCTCACGGTCAATACCAGCATAGAGGGCTAGTGCACTACACAAGCCTACCAATACCAGTACAAGAACGATTCGCACTTTACTTTTGTTTTTGAACATTAACAATCCTCCCAGGAGAATGTTGTGTGTTAGTTACCTGCAGATTTATGCGACTATAGTGGATTATGTCGCACCGTTAATTGTCCTACGCGTACTACCTCCTTACCTCAATAGTGCTATTGGTGATTATTGAATGAAAAAATGAATAAGAATTCATACTGACCCGGGTTACCTCTGTTTCATCCGCATAGTGCGAATGTCGTCCATCAACTGAGCAATCGGTTATCTTATATATGTATCAGACTTTGTCTTTGATTGTATCAGAAATCTACTATTCTACAATCGTAATGTCAAGTAAATAGCACCAAAACCAATGTAAAAAGTCATGTTTACCGCTGATTCTCATAAATATACAAGGAGTTTTGTACAGTGTCACTGTACGATGGATACTGAACGAAAACAGCAATGTGACGCAACAGTCACATTGCTGATATAAGTCACAAAGTGGTGGTTACAGCGTACAAGTCGGTTGTGGACCACCTTGGAAAAGATAAGAGACCAAGACTGTTAAATCAGCAACAGTTATTGGTGCAGTTCCATCAATTTCTGCTAATGACTTATTCGGAGGTTCTGGTCCACCTTTGAATAAGTAATTGACAAAATACGTTACATCGTCAACTGCTATTAAACCATCAAGGTTGATATCACCACATAGGAGATCGCAAACATCACCAATCCCATCCAAGTCTGTGTCCTCTTGACCTGGGTTCGGATCGTTCGGGCAGTTATCACATAGATCACCAACTGTGTCGGAATCAGTGTCAGTTTGGCTTGTATTGCTGACATTTGGGCAGTTATCACAAAGATCGCCTATTGTGTCAGAATCGCTGTCAGTTTGGTTTGTATTACTGACAGTTGGGCAGTTATCGCAAAGATCACCGACTGTGTCAGAATCAGTATCTGTTTGACTAGGATTATATACATTAGGACAGTTGTCTATGTCTGATGGGATTCCATCACCATCGGGGTCCTGATTAGCTAGCGGGAATGTGATATTGTCTATCCAGGCAGCATCTGATCCTGCTGAGACTGATCCATCTTTCGTGTATCTAAACTCTATTGTATGGGTACCTGCACTCAATGCGTAGGTGTATTCAGTCCAGTCTATGTTCCCTGACCAGTTTATAACCTGTGAACCATCAATATACAACCTGAGGAAATCATAACTTGATTCTGATGAGACCTTGTAATTAAAGATAAGATTACCTGCTATTCGATCAGCCATAACTACTGATAGTATTGATGATTGATTATCAGTAATAGTTCCCGATTTTGCGCTATAGGTACCATCAAAGACTATGTCACTAACCGTTACCCAGTTCGCATTACCAGATTGTTGCCACGGAAAAGTTGTGAAACCATTAGATTCAAAGTCCTCTATAGCCAAACCGACAGTAAGCGAAAACATTATAGAATCTGTATACCCGCCGTCAGCTGTTATATGTTCTACAAATTGTACTACATGGCCAGTCGGACAGTTAGATGCAATATCGAATTGGTACGGCGTGATTGTCGTTCCCTGACCTGTAAGAGCAGGAATTGTTGGGTATGTACTCGTATTCTGTGTGATAGTAACATACGTATCAGTTGTAGAGAGAACTCCTGCTACATTTGTTGCAGGTCCGCCACCTGCATTTTGTATGGTAACATTTATAGAGACTGATGTCCCTGGTTGTACTGATGTGAGATCGTGGGATACAAAAGATAGTACGGGATCCGAACTGAGAGGTTGTAGCTGGACATCCAGAGTTGTAACTGCTCCATCGTTAGCAACAACTCCGAAGATCGTTTGAGAAACATAGCCCGGGGACGTGAACTGAAGGTCATAGGTACCTGCCGCAATCATGCGATGGTAATCACCAACATCGGGATCTGTTTGAACGAACGAGCTGTCTGAATCATGATTGAGAATTGTTACAACAGCAGGGAGAGGGAGTCCAGTTTGGGCATCAGTTACCAGCCCCTTAATACCATAGAGTGCGTTCTCAAAATAGTTCAGCAGGGCGACCCGATTATATGTCCAATGATTGTCGAGCTGACTTTCGGGGAGCAGTTTTGTATTTGATAATTCAACTGTAATTTCACGGCAATTATGCTTGGCGTTCATGTAATCTTGACGGCCACCATTGACTTCATACCAATCCCAACCGTTTGTAATACCGTCAGTAAAACCACTCATATAGGATGCAGGGCTGTATGCTTGAGCAGTATCAGCGTACATATGGGAGATAGTCTGATACCAGTTGTCATCAGCATGTCGTTTTGACCATGTATCCCATGGGTAGTTGACGACTTCTGCTCCACCATGAAAGTTTGCTGATATTACAAAACGGTGTGCATCAGCCAAGTTCATCATCGCTATTGATTCATTCTGATACCCGTTGCCATCAGGGTGCGGGCCATCTTGCGGATCAGGGAAATTCCTGTTTAGATCAACACTGTTCGCATTGTATCGTGTCGCACCATTTACGGTATGGTTCCCGCTGTTGTACGTACCGTCTGGGTTTGCGTTTGGGTTGATCCAGATTTCAAGATTGTCGAGCATATTGGTGACTTGAGTATCTGTGCCATAATTCGATAACAAGTAGTCAATCAAACGAAGAGTCAAAACAAACCCTGCAGTTTCATCACCGTGCATTGTAGAACTGTAAAGTACTTCAGGTTCATTCTCTTCGATGTTGACATTTGTGGATATCTTGGCAAAGAGGATATCACGTCCCTGAACAGTTGTGCCAACAGACATCACTTGGCAAAGTGACGGATAATCGGTGGCAAATTTCCACATCAGCGAATCATATACTTCGTAAGTAGGATATGTATTGAACAGGTAGGCCGCCTTGAGAGTTGAACTCATTGTCGGTGATATCAGTGTCCCTGGATGAGGGAGTTGATCATATTTGTAGCCGAGTTGTTCAAAGTCAGCCAATTCACGATCATTCGCATATGCGCGAACAACCAATCCATTGACATTATCGATTGATAGTATGCGGGTTAGTTTTGTTAGATCTTCCTTTGAGTCGATCTCAAATTGGATGTAGTACTCTCCCGCTTCAACAGCAACTGGGAGCGTGTAAAAACACGCTCCCAATGCTATTAACATACACAACATTATTCTTTTCTTAATCATCGATTGTTTTTCTCATATTTTTCGAAACAAATCATGTACCACAAATAGGCGGTGGTCCACTTTGGAATAAGTAAGCAACTAAGTATGTTAGATCGTCAACATTGATAATCCCTCCAGAGCCGTTACAGTCAGCAGAAGCGATTTCAGGAGGAGGAGGTCCCGCCTGAAAGAGAAATGCAACCAGATATGTGAGATCATCAACGGTTATAGGCAATGCTCCACTTCCATTGATATCACCGCAAATATATGTGCTTACAGGATTGACTGTTAAATCGACTGGAATGATTACTTGACCATTAGTTGGGTCGTTTGATGTAACAACAATCTCAGCTTGATAATAGCCAGTATCAAGTCCGACTGATTTTACACCCATAGTAATAGTTTCAGAAGTACCTGATACCAATGAGCCAGAAGTTATATCAAGTGATAGCCATTGTGCCGGAGGCAGGAAGTCGATTGCCAGATTGTCATGAAGATATGTTGTCAAGTACGAGACTTCAATACCGTCTGTACCATCGGCATTCTCAAGACCGATAGTGTTGTTTGCTATATCAAAACCGGGGGCAATCGTCAAATATTGATATGTTATTCTGCCATCAGGATAGAGAATAACCTCAGCGTTGACAACTTCACCTGCAGCGGCTGCGTATTCAGCGTAATCGACAAATTGGATCACGCATCGTCCACCTGTAGTATCAATATAGACATGAGCATTCGGATTATCTGCATCGGTAGGATTCAGGTCATCCCAGAGCCAAGCGATAAGGTTATTTGGAGTCGTTGCAGACGGGAGGCTAGTTTTGAATCTGGAGTTCATACCTACCGAATCAAAACCAATGATACCGTTTGATCCAATATAAACTTGTGTATATGTGCTGTCATAGAATGAGAACGGGAACCCTAAATCATACGGTCCGATGTAGTTATCATCTGCCAGACCTGCTACAATGTCAGTGCCGGTAGTACTGACATCTTGCCATGCAAATATCGGTCCACCTGGTTCATCAGAGTCTATCCAGACATACCCGTAGGTGTCTGGTCCACCTGCACTTTTCGTTACAGGATAACCTGCAAAAGGTGCGTCGCTTCCTTTGAAATCATTGTAGTCAAGAATACCTTCATCATATTTCCTCCGAGCTGGCTCAGCTTGGCCATTCTTGATGAGTTCTTCAACCAATGTTCTTTTTGGTGTGGTAACCGATGTTACACTAAGACTATACGAGAGTCCACCTAACCCGATATTATCGATTGTCATTACATCAGTTGTAGAATCTTCAACTGGTAAGGTAAATGAATAGGATGGAGATGTTACTGATATTTCAGGTGCAAAATCTACACGGATATCATCAACAAACCAATTATCGCAATCGATACACGACCCAACAGTAGTAAACCGAAGTTGAAGGCCAGCGTGAAGTCCGTCAGCAGGTAAACCGACAGAAACAAACTCAAAGTTGCTCATGGTTGCTCCAGAACCTAGATGGGTCTGTAACAAAACCCACGAGCCGACATTATTCAAGTACCACAATTCCAGATCATCGCCTGCATCAGGTGGTTCACTTGCTCCGCCTAATTCATAATAATAAGAGACAATAACACCAGTTTGTCCGCTTACGTCGATAAGTTGTGTGACTACTGTATCGTTGCCTCCATCAAGATTCAACGAGTACGGGCTTGAAGGTGGAGCAACACCAGAGTCTGAAACTACACCACCAATATTAGTCATCCATCGATTACTGTTAAGACTGTTGGTAGGAAAAGATTCATACCACGGGAAACCTCCAGGGGTACCTGCTGAGAGAGCAGTTACTTGTGCATTTGCACTAATCAATGGATCACCTTGTGATGTGACGGTAATTGTTGAAACATCGGAAGCAAGCATTGGCGTTCCAGGTGGTACAGCTATTTTGACAACAAATTGAGCTGAATCAGTCGCTACAACTGGTCCTACCGAAGTAATTGGTGTGGTACCAGTAGCATCAAAGAAACTTACAGTCCAGGTACCTCCAGAAGAGACAAGGTCATAGGTATCATTCTGTAGCCCAAGATTGTGGATTGTGAGCAAGAATATAGCATCATTGCCCGCGGGTCCGTATTGCGATTGAGAAAGTGGAAGAAGGGACATTTCATAATTATCTGCAACACTAAAAGTAAATAGACCGGCTGTGTCTGTGGCGCCTGCATCGTCAAGAGCAGTTAGGAAATAGCTAACAATTGTTCCAGGTGATTGCGCAGGAATAAAAGCGTTGAACTCATCCGGGTTGCCTGTTGGGAGTAAGGTTGCCGAAGTTTGAACAGCATTGATTTCATAGGTGAGAAGAAGAGCGTTTGCTACAAGTGTCGTATCCGATACTATTGTTGCCAAAACTTCATAGTCAACGGCTGTGTCACGAGTATCTAAGAGGGGAGTATGAGTGATTTTTACTCCAGAGCCACCTAATCCCCCCAATTGGAGTACACCAGTATTATCAGGATCAAGCCAGTCTTTAAGTTGTGTTGACGGTGTACCGCCATCTGCCCAAGACCGTGATACTTTACCATAATAATCTGAGGTTATACTACTACATGAAGCGTATCCTCCATGAAGCTGGCCGATAATCTGGCCTTGGCGATTGAAGATCGGCGATCCTGAAGAGCCCGGTTCAGTCGTTCCGTCTTCCCATTGTCCTATACGCCAATGGGAGTTATCGCCTGGGACAGAAGTTCCCAAATATGATGTTGAAGTAGTTGCATCATAGTCGAAACTGATTTTCTTTATATCACCTGCAGGGTGATGAATTCCTATTACCGAATCAGACGGCGTATCTATCGCATTCCAACCCGCATAATAGACATTATATGAATCTGGTGGTTGTGAACTAAGCTCAAGAAGCATAAAATCAGAAAAAGAGCGGGATGCTCTTTTTGTTGTTCCCGATATTGTCATCCATGTAGGGCCGTCTATGTTAGCACACGTCGGACTTTCGTAGTTAAACATGATAATCCAGGTCGCTTCGCCACCTGCACAGTGATTTGCAGTCAGGAAATATGGTGTCCTGTCCTGACGAACATTATTGATCATCGAGCCTGAACATAGACGAAAACCTCCCGAGGATAGAATCATCGCGACAGCATGAGTCTGATTCTGCCATGGATCACCTTCAGGGCAATTTACATTATTATTACAAGAACCGGATCCTCCAAAGTCTGTGGCTTCAGAATAGTCTCCGCTATAACGTAATGCCTGCTCCATTGTTGGCCAGTTAAATAGATTGCGATAACCGTGGACTATACGTTCGATTGATAAACGTCCGGGAGCTTTAACCCCTTTCGGTTCGGTATATTCAAGGATACAAACATCCCCCTTGACCAAACCAGTCGAGAATTTACCGTGATCCTTATTGTTTTTGTTTGTGAAAGCTCCAAGTACCATACTCCTGTCAGCATTATAGACAAAGAACTTGGCACCCTCAGGAAGCCAGAAGTCGTCATATATCAAGTTTATAGAATATGCACCTTTACTCTCGATCCGTAAGCGCCACATACGAGTACCATCAGGGAGTGTCTCCCAAGTACCTGAGTTGCTTAAATTGTAGTGTACATCAAATGGAAAACCGAAACGGTATGGAACATCTTTTGTCGCTTGCTCAATTTCATCTTCAGCTAAAAGAGCCTGACGATCTACTGAGGCTGTTGTAATTGATTGAATACTCGTTTTTGCAGAACGAGTAAAACTGACGGGTGTTCCGCCACTTGAGATTTGAGCTGATGCCTGCATAAAACACATGACAGACAAACCGAGTACTACAAAGAGCAACCGTTTCATGTTATCTCCTCCTACGAAGAATTCCTAATATGAGATGTTTTATTACCAAATTCAAAAATGTAACATCATACATCGTATGAAGCTTGTAATGTCCTATTACGGACGGTGTATTATATTATGAGACAAAAACTTAACTTACTTAGCCAGTTAGGGCGGTTTTCCTGCTTTACCCTTAGTGTGTACAGTACGGACATTCCTTGAAAGAAGATTCTTGCTGTATAAAACATAATATACTGAACATTAGTTAAATTTGCAAGATTAATGTATGGATAAATCACTACAAATTAGTGATGTTAAATCGATTAAAGATATTGAAAATCAGGTGAGTCGGATATGTCTTACAGCGAGAAACTTTCAGGACTACGTCTAAAGCGGTGTTACGATTTAGCACCTCTTCGTATTCAGCAATATTTGCGTACAGAAATAGAATATGTTGTAAGTCGTGTTGAGCAAAATGAAAAAGTACTTGAGCTTGGGTGTGGATATGGAAGGTTGATACCTGAATTTGTTAGGGCCGGATCATATATCGTCGGAATAGACTATGAAAAGACAGGAGATGGTGCAATAGTTTGCAAAGATGGTTTTCACGCGACAACGTTTAGTATGGAACAGTTTCAACAACTAGGCAAGCAGTTGAATGTGAATACTACAGTAATTGAAATAGATGATTCCTGTGTTATATGTGAGATGATTCGAAGCAGATAAAAAGTCAGATAAGTCAAATCTGATTATTCTTTTTCTCCGACAGGCTTATTTGGTTGAGAAGCTACTGTCTGATATGCGTCTGTGTTACGAAATGGACAATCGGGAATGGAAGAAAGTATGCGAAGTTTCATTGCCCCACTTCCGGATAGAGATGATTAGGAGCTGTTTGATAAAGTTGTTGCGTTGAGTGAAGCATTGAGAGAGAAGAAAACGTATCAGGCTATTTTAACAACCGTAACTATTCCAACTTTGAACTTTGAGATCATCAATAGAATATCGGCTTATTGACTCAGCTAGTCGTTGTGCCAGTTGGAGATTTGTAATGAGCGGGATATTATAGTCAACGGCGGCACGACGGATCATGTAGTCATTGGTTAGTTCTTCTTTACGATAATCTTTCGGGATATTGATTACCAAATCGACCTTACGGTCATGAATAATATCAAGAGCGTTAGGTGATTGCTTGTCTAGAGGCCACAGAACTGTTTCTGCATCGATCCCCTCTTTGCGGAGAAAGTCGGCCGATCCTTCTGTAGCGTAGAATTTCACACCATGTTGTTGAAGCAGGTGTGCCCCTTGACTAAAGGCAGCTTTGGCACCTATCGGACCGGATGAAAGCAGGATACTATTGATAGGTAGTCGGAACCCGACTGAAATTAATGCTTTTAAGAATGCCTCTTCAAAATCCCAACCAAGACAGGCGACCTCACCAGTTGATGCCATTTCTACCCCTAGAGTTGGATCGGCACCATCGAGTCGGCTGAAAGAAAACTGTGGAGCTTTTACACCGACGTAGTCAAGATCAAGATATGAAAAGTCGTTGTCGGTGAGTGACCGTCCCATGATGACTTTTGTAGCGGCACTAATAAAATTATGTTTAAGAACTTTGGATACAAAAGGGAAACTTCTCGAGGCACGAAGATTGCACTCGATAACAAGTACCTGATTATTGATAGCGAGAAACTGTATATTAAACGGCCCGTTGATTGAGAGTGCCTTTGCGATTTGTGCTGTAACTTTTGAGATTTGACGCATCGTTTCGAGATAGGTTCGTTGCGGGGGGAGAACTAACGTAGCATCGCCAGAATGTACACCTGCATTTTCGACATGTTCTGATACGGCATAGCAAACCAATTCTCCATCACGTGCGACCGCATCAATATCGATCTCTTTAGCATTCTCTATAAACTTACTGATCACTACGGGGTGATCTGGTGATATTTCTACTGCTTTTTCAAGAAATGTCCTCAATTCAATATCGCTTCCAGCAACAGCCATAGCAGCACCTGAAAGAACGTAAGAAGGACGGATAATAACGGGATAGCCTACCTTTTCGACAAATGTAAACATCTCATCTAAAGATGTCAACTCTCGCCAATCAGGTTGAAGAATATCTAAGCCTTCGAGGAGTTGTGAGAAAGTATGACGATTTTCTGCTTTATCAATGTTGTTCGGTGATGTACCGAGTATTCTCATCCCTGCTTTGGAGCAGACCATTGCCAAACTGTTCGGTACTTGCCCACCCATAGAAAGCACTATCCCCATTGGTTCTTCAAGGTCATAGATATCCGCAATTGTCTCAAAAGATAGCTCATCAAAATACAAACGGTCACATTCATCATAGTCAGTACTCACTGTTTCAGGATTATGATTGACCATCAGGGTATTGTATCCAAGTGAGCGTAGAGTACGGGCAGTATTAACACAACACCAGTCGAATTCGACTGAACTTCCGATGCGATAAGCTCCCGGCCCCAGAATCATTACTGACCCTTCAATACCAAAGTTGATATCATCTTCTGATGCGTTGTAGGTTAAATACAAATAGTTTGTTTCCGCAGGATATTCAGCCGCTAGCGTATCGATCTGTTTAACAAATGGTCGCAGACCAAAAAACTTACGTAAAGCACGCACTTCAAATTCATCGTACCCGATAGCACGACCAATCTGTTTGTCGGAGAATCCATGTTTCTTCGCCTGAAGCATCAGCTCTTCAGTAAGGTTTTCTGTACCTGCTGATGTGAGTTTTGAGGCTATCTCAACTATTGTGACAATTCTTTCGATAAACCAAGGAGTGATTTTTGTAATCTCTACAATTTCATCTACTGTCATACCAGTTCTTAATGCTTCAGCAATAGCGTAGATTCTTTGATCGGTCGGTTCGGCCAATGACTTCTTAAGATTGTCAAAAGTTATCTCATGATTGAGGACAACACCATCAGCACCCGTTTCTAACATTCGAAGAGCTTTTTGCAGAGCCTCTTCAAAATTGCGACCGATCGACATCACTTCCCCTACAGATTTCATTGCCGATCCGATTTGTTGTGAGACTCCTTGAAACTTCTTCAGATCCCAGCGAGGTGCTTTTACAACGATATAGTCAAGCGATGGTTCAAAGCAGGCTGTGGTAACTTTGGTAACTGAGTTCGAAATGTCAGTCAGCTTTTTCCCGAGGGCGAGTTTAGTCGCTACAAAAGCTAAAGGATACCCTGTTGCTTTTGATGCAAGAGCTGAACTGCGTGAGAGCCTTGCATTTATTTCGATCACTCGATAGTCTGACGAAGTCTGTGAAAGAGCGTATTGAATATTGCACTCTCCGATGATTCCGAAGTGTCGAACGACGCGAATAGCTATTTCTCGTAGATTATGATATTCTTGATTGTTCAGGGTTTGGCTCGGGGCGACAACGATACTTTCACCAGTATGGATTCCCATTGGATCAAGATTTTCCATATTGCACACAGTGATGCAATTGTCAACTGAGTCACGTACCACTTCATACTCGATCTCTTTCCAACCTTCGAGGTATTCTTCGATCAAGATTTGATCAGTATGGGCAAAGGCACGTAAAGCTAGGTCAGTGAGTTCATCTCGATTGCGACAGATTCCTGAACCGAGCCCGCCTAAGGCATAGGCAATGCGAACCATACAGGGAAAGCCAATCTGTTCAACAGCTACTAGTGTATCATCAATTGTAGATGTAGAGATGCTTCGTGCAGTTTGTACCTGTATTTCATTGAGCCTTTGCTTGAATCGCTCACGGTCTTCCGAATCGAGAATAGCTTCGATCGGTGCTCCTAAGATTCTGACCCCATATTTCTTGAGTACCCCGTTTTGGTGTAGAGCGACACCGCAGTTGAGGGCAGTTTGACCGCCAAATCCAAGCATAATACCATCGGGTCGTTCTTTTTCTATTACTTTCTCAACAAACTTCGGTGTAACGGGAGTGAAGTACACTTCATCGGCTAGATCTTCCGATGTTTGGATAGTTGCAACATTTGGGTTAATCAATACAGTTCGGATCTGTTCTTCTTTTAAAGCCTTAATTGCTTGTGAGCCTGAGTAGTCGAATTCCCCTGCTTCACCAATCTTCAGTGCGGAACTACCTAAAACAAGAACATTGGTCGGAGGGGGGATAGTGTATGTCGATTTAGGCTGTGACACGACATTTTACCTGTTGGACAAATTGGTCAAAGATGCCTTCTGTGTCGACCGGTCCTGGTGTTGCTTCGGGATGAAATTGTACTGATGAGAATGGTTTACTTCGGTGACGGATACCCTCAATCGTGTTGTCATTCGCATTGCGATACCAGACTTCCCAGTCTGATGTCAGAGTTTCTTCTTTCACGGCGTAACCATGATTTTGCGAGGTTATCACACAGCTTCCATACTCAGGTGGCTGTCCATTGGCTGAACGGGTCAATTCAAGACATGGTTGATTATGAGAACGGTGACCATACTTGAGCTTGTATGTATCAGCACCTGTTGCACAGGCGAGGATTTGGTGTCCGAGACAGATTCCGAGAATTGGTTTACCGACAGCTAATGAGTGTTCGACATTGCGAATTGTAGTGGAATACATCTTTGGATCACCCGGTCCGTTAGATATTAGGAGACCGTCAAAATCGAGATTCATGAAATAGTAGTTGTAGGGTACTTTAAGCACATTGAGACCGCGTATTAATAATGAACGGATGATATTGGTTTTGCATCCACAATCAAGAAGGACAACTGTTGGTTTTGCTTTACCTTGAGTATCTACATGGCTTTCAAATCTAACGACCTCTTGGGTTGATACCAACGATACAAGGTCTGATGCGTTAGGGTCGGTCAGCTTTGTTGGTTCTGATGCTATTACTATTTCGCCCAACATACTACCACAGTTTCGCAATTTTTTTGTCAGGGCTCGAGTGTCAACATCTGAGACAGCAGGGATGGATTCCGATTGTAACCAGTCGGCCAGCGATTGAGTTGCATCATGATGGCTGTACGTCGATGAATACGTAGAGACTATGAGTCCGGCAATTTGAATATGATCTGATTCGAAGCCTTTTGGCAGACCATATTCATCCATTGTCATTTTGGGGACACCGTAGTTGCCGATTAGAGGATAAGTGAGGACAAGAATCTGCCCCTTATAGGAAGGGTCGGTAAGTGCCTCAGGATAGCCGACCATCGCTGTACTGAAGACTACTTCTCCAGAGCAACTACTTGGATCTCCAAAACTAATGCCATGTATTATTGAATTATCTTCAAGGATGATTTGAGCTTTTGACGGCAATCGTGTTTCCTTGCTCGCTGGAACTAAGGTTCATAGTCAGGGCATTTATCTGCAAAAAGATATCTGTCCTCCGTATCAATACATACTAAACAACCTCAAAGCCGATCGCAAGTGGAAAGAGTGATTGCCTGCAACAAATTAACAAATTATGTTATCAGCTAAGCGAGAAAAAAACGTATATAGATATATAATATCCATAATAAATCGTCTGATGTGTATCTGTTTATCAGTGTGTAGTCGGTAGGTTTTGGTTAAAAAAGAAAAGAGGTGATACGATGATCAATGAAAAAACATCATATAAGATAGCGATTGTGCAGACCTCTCCTATCTTTCTCAACAAGAATGCGACTGTCGAGTTAGCTTGTGACCTGATTAAAGAAGCGGCAAAATCCGGAGCATCGATCATTCTGTTTCCAGAGGCTTTTATATCAGGATATCCGGATTGGGTATGGCTATTACCACCGTCTAAAAAAGATATGATCAACGATTTATATCGTGAGTTCATAACCCATGCTGTTCGGATCCCTGACGTGTCTATTGATCTACTCTGCAAAGCGGCCAAAGATTCGTCGATATTTGTCGCAATCGGGGTCAATGAACGAAACTCGGAAAGTAGCGATGCTACAGTTTACAACACACTCCTCTATATAAACAGTGATGGATCAATTGCAGGTAAACATCGAAAGTTGATCCCAACCGGCGGTGAACGTCTCATGTGGGGACAGGGAGATGGGAACACTCTGATATCACTTGATTCCCCATTCGGGAAACTTGGCGGTTTAATCTGCTGGGAGTGTTATATGCCATTAGCGCGTCAGGCAATGTATCAATCCGGTGTGCAACTCTTTTTTGCTCCGACTTGGGATTCGTCTGAATCATGGCAGATTGCAATGAGACATATTGCCCGAGAGGGGGGGATGTTTGTTGTGGGTTGCGCGCAGTGTGTGAGAATGAGTGATATCCCTGACTCGTACGAATTCAAACAATTCTATCCTGATGAACGAGAATGGATCAATAAAGGGAACAGTTGCGTTGTAGGTCCTGATGGAAAGGTTATAGCCGGGCCGTTTGAAGCTGAACAGTCGATATTTTACGTAGATATAAACTTATCTGAAATACCTTCACAAAAATGGTTATTTGATGTTGCCGGCCACTATGCACGACCGGATGTCTTTAACTTTGAAATCAAGAAGAACAAATAGATGCTGACAAACTATTGTTAGAAGACTTCCTTAAAACGACGGTCAATATCTATTATCTGCCCCCTAAATCAATCTGCCTCACCATTCAGGTATGGTATTTGCTCAATAACTCTAGAGAAAAAATTAAAGTCTTTGATGGCAGCGGAATTATCGCTGTCTGATTGAATAGTATTGATAGATTAAACTGATAAGATGAATGGAAAATGCAACAGTTTGCAGAAGGTCTAAACAAGTTGTCTTCCATTAATCATGCTATCAATGCAATAGACCTAATGTTGTTTGAATACTGAACAGTACGTTTAACCGGAGAAGTATATAGAGATGAAGTTATACTCCTACATAAACAATAGCAATGGAGAGGCAGGTAGCCTAAAGCCTCAGAGGGTATTATGACAAAACAAGTATTATTGGCGGTTTGTTGTCTTTTGATATTGTCCTCCACTGCGATCTCTAGTGAAGTTGTTATCACAGATTTCCCGATTGGAGTTGGAGGGAGCATTGATAAATCATTTTTCAAACCATACTATAATCAACTCAGAGATATTGCTGATACGTTAAGCAAGTATGAGTTAGCACGTGCAATTGTTACTGGTGGTGCTGACGGCCAACGGTATCGTCATAGCAATGATGCCAAGAATCCGTCTCTTGCTCTAGGCAGGGCACACGCGATGCGCAATCTGCTCATGTCCGAATTTGGTGTTGATTCTGCCCAAATAGTATTACGATCAGAAGATGTCCGTGTTCGAGGGAGTCAGTATCGTTATGTTTCTGTTCGTGTTGAGAGAGTGCTGGCTGATGTTGAAGAACGTGTGACCACGGTTGAAAAGAGACCACCGATAGAAAAGCATTATACAGAGGTCAGGGAAGTAAAGAGTGTTCTTGCAGAGGATATTGGTTTACAGGTCTCCCTAGGCTTAGCTTCATCCCCATTTGGAGGAATACCTTTTTTTGGTTCTGCTGTGACGTGGAAACGCATAGTCTTTGTTGATGCCATGATCGGATATTCTTTCTGGAATAGTGACTACAGGTTCGAAAATAGCAAACTACAAACTCGTCGTAGGTTAGCAGGATTGAACATCGCAGTCTTCCCGTTTAACAACAGGCATTTTGGGTTTGTTGGTGGATGGGTTCGATCCGAAGAAGTATCCCAGAAATATTTCGAGTATGTCAGAATGTCGGAAGGAATTATTCTCGGCTTACGTTACTCCCCATTTGAATATTTAACAATAACAGGAGCATACAACCCATCGAAAGAACGAGTTATAGGACAGTCTTTTGCCAACACACATAACGATCAATTCATGATAACAATAACCGGCAATCGTATTTTTGGAGGTGGAAAATGAAACGGCTAGCTTTTCTTCTACTCATAGCCTCCAGCATTTTGGCTTTTCAAACTCTTGTCAATTGTTCTAGTCCATTGGATAACACAAACGAAGATTTGAACCCAAGCAATCCGATCATTCAATATGATACAGTCATACTAATCGATACCCTCATAATCACAGATACACTCTCAAATTACGATACAGTTTATGTGGTCGATACTGTTACGACTGCTGATACTGTTGTTGTAATCGATACAGTAACTAATTTTGATACTCTGTTTGTAATTGATACAGTTATTAATTCAGACACAGTCATTATTATCGATACATTGATGAATTATGATACGGTTGTTGTGGTTGATACAGTTACAAATCTTGATACTATCATAGTCATAGATACTGTGACAACAATAGATACAGTTATTGTTATTGATACAGTTGAAGTTATCGATACTGTTGAGGTTGGGGATGATGACGATGATGATTCCCCGCATGAAATGAGAAACTGTGCTTGGCTTTCGCCAGAAGAAAAAGAGATCGAATGGCGACTTCTTAACAGGGAGGGGGTCTATCATCTGGAGTTCGAAGCTGTTGTCGAATCTGATAGGACAGCTCGAATATTGACCATTTATATTGATGGCACCGAGTACACATGGAATTCATCAACACTGGAAGAATTTGAGATAGTTCAAACACTTCGTCAGAATTCGATTATTAGGATTATACCTGATCTTCCACCAGCGTATGGTCATGAGGTGAAGATTTGCCTTGAGCTTGAAGAGGAATCAGACTCATAACAGGTATGGATTAAACAATGAAACCCCGCTGTTACACTTAACAGCGGGGTTTTTTTGTATCTGTACTGACCACTAATAAAGCTAATTCGACAGATCAACGGGGGCTTTTAGCTAAAGGCATATAGCAAGAGAGTCGAAAATACCAAGTAGGATAAAGTCCGTTGATTATACGATAACATATCACAGAAATAGACTGGGAAGGTCGATATTATGCATGTAGGAAATCGAATCACAGCATATTTGCTTATCTGTACTGTCACAGTAATGTGCGTGCTTACTCTAACACATCAGTCTCATGCGGCTGATCTTGATCAATTTGCCAGTCTTAAAACTCTCAAAGACTCAGCTTTAGTCTTAGAAGCTGATGTATTTGCTCCCAAAGTATGGTCTAAAGCAGTGAAGGCATTTGAAAAGGCAGAACGCTCAGTTAATCAAGGTAAGAGCCAAAAAGATATAAACAAACATGTTGCTTCCGCATTGGAATATGTGGAGAATGCGATACGGACTACATCGGTGAGCAAGCTAACGTTGCAACAGTATCTTGAGCCTCGTGACAATGCAAGAAAAGCACGAGCGCATGTGCATGTCCCTGATATATATGCTAAAGCTGAAAAGCAGTTTATTAAAGCTACAGAAAAAGTAGAATCCGGCAACGTAAAAGGGGCATTAAAAGAGGCTGACAAGTCGAAGCCATTATTCGATACAGCCGAAATTAAAGCGATAGAAGTCGAGATTCTTGGAAAAGCTGACAGGCTTATAGAAAAGGCAAAAGCTGATGATGCTACGAAATATGCTCTATCAACTCTTGATAAGGCAAAAAGTGCACGAGACAAGTCATACGCAATCTTAGTAGGAGATCGGTATAACCGTGAGGAAGCAGTGGAAACCGCATCACTTGCCGAGTATGAAGCGATGCACGCATCCAACATAGCTCTATCAGTTCGCGCTTTGAATCGTAATGATCAGGCATGGGAAAAATTGATGCTTTTATATGAGATACAAATGAATCGTGTCGGTAAGAAAATGGGGTTTGATTATCTGAAATTTGACAACGGTCCGCTTGCGGCTGCTGATGCGATGATTGATAAAGTCGAAATGTATCAGGATGAAATAAAAAATCTCTCTAAGGATAGCGAATTCCTTTCAAGTGCGGTGGTTAAACAACTAAGAAGCATTCTTGAATCAATCGGCGTATCGTATGAAGGGAATGACCCTGTCGCTATGGGGAAAGCGGTTGAGGAAGCATTAGTTGCAATGCAGGAAGAGTCTGCTTCGACTATTAAGCAATTACAGGAAGTACAAGACAAACTAGCTGCTCTTGAAGCATCCCACAAAGCGGTAGAGGCGGATCTTGCAGTTCGTGTTGAGAAAGAAGAGCGCTTCAAGAAAGCAAAGACGATCCTGAATCCGTCTGAGGGGGAAGTGCTTTTCAATTCATCAAATGATGTTGTTCTAAGGTTACGCGGACTTTCGTTTGATATTGGTCAAAGTGAAATCAAAGATGAACATATTCCGTTGCTTGAAAAAGTGAAGGAGATTATTAATCTTTTCCCTTCAGCAAATCTTGTTGTGGAAGGGCATACCGACGGATCAGGCGATGCTTCATCAAATATGATGCTTTCTGAAAAACGAGCTTACGCAGTTACTCAGTATCTTCGCCAGAGTTTATTGATCCCTGCTGATAAGATAAAGTCGATGGGATTCGGCATGGATCGACCTGTCGCTTCGAATCAAACAAAAGAAGGGCGTGCGAAGAATCGTCGTATAGATATTCTTATTCAGCAATAGTCAACGTATTGCTTCCCAAATAGAACAAAGCTATCCATATTGTGTGTGGATAGCTTTTGTTATGTTATATCAACAAAAACGTTGACACTATGCTCCGAATTACTCTATTTTTGTACAGTAATCTATAATCTCAAGTGAATACTATGACAGACACCGTATGTGAAAACAGAGGAGTTGTTATATGTTAAATAATGTATTGAAAACTGCAACCAAACATAGAACAACCCGAATATCTATCATTTGCTTTCTTGTTCTGATATTTGTCGTATCCTCAAGTATCTATGCGGAAGTTGACTTACGCGTTCCCCCTGAAGGATATACTCAAGTATTGAAGCTCACTGACGGCTCTACTCTGATTGGGAGGATTCTTCAGGTTGATGGAAACACAATACAGTTTGAGACAAACTCAGGGTCTTTGACTATTGCAATTACCAAGATTAAGGAGATGCGAGAGGTTACCGAAAGTGCTTTCAAGGGCGGGAAGTATTGGTTTGAAAACCCGAATCAAACTCGTCTATATGTTTCTCCAACCGGGAGGTCATTGAAAAAAGGTCAGGGATATTTCTCAGATATTCTGATTTTTTTCCCAAGTATTGCAATCGGAGTAACGGACAATATTTCTCTTGGAGGGGGTGTCTCGATTATTCCAGGATTGGATTTGGATGAACAACTTATCTACGGTTTTACAAAAATCGGCTTTACTGCCAAAGAAACTTTTTCGGTAGCAGGATCAATGCTGATGGTTCGTATTCCTAAAAACGGTGTAAATAACAGCAAAATAGCAGGTATTTTATTTGGGACGGGGACAATTGGTTCGGGTGATGCATCAATGACTTTCGGCCTTGGATATGGGTATGTTGGAGATGAAATTGCCGACAAACCCGCAGTACTGCTTGGCGGAGAGTATCGTTTTGCTCGTACAATATCATTGGTGACTGAAAACTGGGTATTTCCCGGTGTTGATGATCCCCTGATCTCCTATGGTTTACGGTTCTTTGGAGAGAGTATTTCCGTTGATCTCGCCTTCTTTAATGTCGGAGGTGAAGATGCTTTCTTCCCCGGTATCCCGATAATTGAATTCTCCTACAATTTTTGATGTGAAAAAACAATAATAATAAAAGCGCGATCGATAAAACTGATCGCGCTTTGTGCTGTCTCAACGTTAGAAGAGATGCTGTTTCTATTTATGTAAGCTCTGTATCATTGTGACAAAGCCCTTTGACATTGCCTGAGCTGTTTTGTCAGGTCCTGTCAATTTGAAAAAGACATTTCCTTCCGGACCTTCTACTACTGCACCCAAGAGGCGATAGTTGGCTTTAGCATCTTTTGATACATCCATTGCTGTACCCATAGAAGAATTATAGGCACCACCAACTTCTATTGTACTAACTGTCATTCCGTCCACAGTCAAAGTTGATCTGATATCTGATTCTGCTGAATCAGAAGAACCGATTTGACTAGCCCAACGATCAAGGTTCGCTTGAACAGTTCCCCCTTGATTCTTACCGAAATAGTAGACAGCAACAGATCCAGCTTCGGTTTCGCCTTCGACAGGATCGAGAGCATAGTTGGCTTTTCTCATCCCACTCGGGCCAAGATCTTTCCATATTGAAGGTGGAGTGAATGTAATTCCTGCCAAAGTTACTGATTTTCCGTCTAATTGTATACCTTCAGAAATTGTTTCAAACTGAGACCCTGAATCAGTTTTAGCGACTGTTTTTTGTTCTGTCTTCTGCTCTGAGCTACATGAAACCATGAACAGGCAACAAATACTCAATAGGATTAGTATGTTTTTCATCTGAACTCCAATAATAAGAAAATGTTGTACAGTTTCTGTTACTTTTTCAAGCGAGAAGGTACGATGAGGGGGCTAAACTGTCACGTGAAATGTGTAAAAAAACGAAGAAATTGGTAGTTTCTATAGGTTCGATAAATCAATCGGTTTGTTTGGTTTATCATAGCTCAAACATCCGATCAAAACTGTCGATAGGAGTACTAAGCACTTTTGGAAAACAACATGAAAATAGGTGAGAGATGATAGGTATTATTGGAGCAATGAGCGAGGAAATCGTCCTGTTTACCAAAAGTATGGACGTTGTGGAGAAAAAGACTATTGCCAGAATGGAGTTTACTGTCGGTCAATTGTCTGGGAAGAAGATTGTTCTCTTGCAATCAGGGATCGGCAAAGTAAATGCCACTATCGGTACCCAGATTATGATAGATTACTTCAACGTAGATTTGATTATATTCACAGGCTTAGCAGGTGCCTTACTGCCAAATCTCTCACGTGGGGATGTCGTTATTTCAAATAATGTCGTCCAGTATGATTTTGATTTGACCGCTTTCGGACGACAACACGGGGAACTGCCTGATGTTGGTCGGATACTGGAGGTTGATACCAAACTTGTGAAATTTGCCTGCTATGCTTTTGACGATGTTATCGAAAAGAAAAAGGGTAACCCGAAAGTAATCGTTGGTACTATCTGTTCAGGCGATCGATTTATCAGCGATCCCCGGAAGATAAACTGGCTTCAACGTGAATTCGGTGCAGTAGCAACTGAAATGGAGGGGGCGGCTGTCGGATATACATGCCATCTCAATGATGTGAGCTTTGTCATTATCCGTACAATATCAGATACAGGTGGTGAATCTGCGACAGATGACTTTGATGCTTACCTGAAAGTAGCATCGGAAAATTCATATAAGATAGTGAGTACTATGCTACGGATTATGTCTTATCGTGATCAAGCCGAGTCGACATCACCAACCGAACAGATAATCCTAAACTGGCAAAAAAGCGAAGTTTAAGTGCGGTGGTGCATCCAGACGTTCGGTTCGATATAAACAGCCCGATTAGCTGTAAGATCGACATCGATTGGTACTAAAGCTCCTTGTACAATATACTTACCACTCTCTTTGAATGAGAGTGCAGTCCATTCTGTCCATTGTTCTATCGTTCCATCTATTCTCATTGCTTTTACACATGGTCTGATAATCTTCCCACCTAGCTTAGTATGTACCCGTAGCCAACTGTCAAAAGGTTCTTTGTTATCATTCTGCCACTTTATATACCGATCAATAGCTATCAACGGGTAGTCAGATTTTTGAGAGGGACGTACAGGAGCAATTAGGTCGTGCAGTCCTGACATTTGACCGATTTTTTTCATAGCCGTGACAGCTTTACTGCTTATCCCTTTCCCTCTATTGTTACCAAAGACAACGATTTGTAACGCACAAAGTAATGTCGGTTTGTTCCCTCTTTTATAGTCATCAATCCCTTTCGTTAAGGCCCAGTCCCACCCTTCTTCGGGCAGTTCGTGTATTTCACCATGATATGAAAGCGGTATCGAGTTGCCGATAGCGACAGTTTCATTAGAATCGCTATCAACAAGAGCAAACTGGAATTCGGGCAAATCTCTGTAACAGTCAGAAAAAAGATCAGCCACCGGATCATGGAGCATGAATTCCGGCCACTCGCGGTAAACCAGAGCATCTGCTTTAGCCACAATTTCCCGGTTCTCTTTTGCGGTGATGACTTTGTATTGAGCTACCTTCATGTATCCTTCCGATAAGAAATAACAGCTATTCTTATTCTTCATGATACTTGACTGCTTGCCTTTTTTCAAGTCAATGACGAGATTATAGTATGAATGATAAAAAAGCGGTCATACTACTTTCTGGAGGAATTGATTCAGCAACGGTTGGGGCTTTTGCGAAATCAAACGGATGTGAGCTTTTTGCACTCAGTTTTGACTATGGCCAACGACATAGAGCAGAACTGAAATCCGCACATAGAATTGCGGAATGGCTTGAGGTGAGGAAGCATCTAGTTATTAGTGCACCGCTTGATATGATTGGCGGGTCTGCACTTACAGACACAATCGAATTGCCTAAAGATGGTGACAAAGATCGCATGAGACACCAGATCCCTGTCACGTATGTTCCCGCACGAAACCTGATATTTCTTTCTTACGCGGTTGCGTGGGCGGAAGTGCTTGATGTGAAAGTGATATACATAGGAGCCAATGCTGTCGATTACTCCGGTTATCCCGATTGTCGCCCTGAATTCATACAATCATTTGAAGATACGGCTAATGTAGCCACAAAAGCGGGGATTGATGGAAATGGTTTTACTATTAAAACACCACTCATGCATCTCACAAAAGGTGAGATCATAACATTGGGGACAAAACTTGGGTTTGATTATTCATTGACTGTTAGTTGCTATGATGCCAATGATGATGGTCGGGCTTGTGGCAAATGTGACAGTTGTGTTATTCGACGTGGCGGTTTTGAGGATGCGGGGATCACTGATTGTACTCGCTATCAGGAGTCAGAGTGAGTAGTGTGATGAGTCAATCGATGAAAAATGTGCAGAATATACCCACAGAGTTAGGCAGTCAGCTTCCTGTCAATGAAATCTTTGTTTCAGTTCAGGGAGAGGGAAGGTTTTCAGGATACCCTGCGCTTTTCATACGGTTCAACTATTGCAATCTCGGATGTAGTTGGTGCGATACACGCTACACATGGGATCCGAAAAAAATAGAGTCAGACAAATTGATGACAGTATTCGAAATTGCAAAGATAGCTCATCAGAAGGCCAAGGCTTTTTCTTGTGAGATAGAATCTTTTCATATTGTTCTGACAGGTGGTGAGCCGATGTTGTTTGCTCACCATTTGCCTGCGTTGATTGATGAACTTCATAAAGTTGGGTTTGTTTTTACAGAAATTGAAACCAATGGTCTTTTTGTCCCAACTGATGAACTTATTGAGAAGGTTTCATGGTGGAACTGTTCGCCGAAACTATCCAATAATGGAATGTCAATCGATGAGAACCTATCAGAAGAGGCAATATATAAGCTTGTTGCAACTGAACAGGCTGACTTCAAGTTTGTTGTTTCAAACGAAGCTGACATTGATGAGATGATGGCAAACTATGGTCAACTTATTCCGACTGAGATGATTATGTTGATGCCGGAAGGGATTACCGAATCGCGACAGAGAATGAATATGCCATTTGTCATTGAACAATGCTTCAAACACGGCTTTCGTTTTTCTCCTCGATTGCATATCCTTGCTTTTGGTAATGAGCGAGAAAGATAGCAGTTACTTTTCCGACGGTTTTAGATTGGATTAGGTTGAATATGTTGAGTGTCAAACTGAAAGGCAGGCTGAGTCTGTGAGAGTTAAGTTATCTAAAAGGTTTCATTTTGAAGCGAGTCATCGTTTGGAACACTTGCCGAAAGATCATCCCTGTTATAACCTGCACGGACACAGCTATCGAGTAGAAATCGAAGTTGCTGGTGAAGTCGATCCGTCAACGGGCTTTTTGATCGATTATGCAGAAATCAAGAAAGCAGCCACTCCTGTTATCAAAATGCTTGACCATACACATCTCAATGATATTGATGGATTAGAATTGACAACGACTGAATATATTTGTCACTGGCTATGGGAACGTATTTTGCCTGACTTACCCCAATTAAGCAGGATTACAATTTTTGAGACAGATTCTAGTCGGTGCATCTATGAAGGAAAATGAGGAGAATACGGTGAAGTATTCTTATCAATTTCCGGCCTTCTATATTGGTACAGCACGATAAATAGGATAGAATGCTATAATCTGTTTGATACAGGTTGGATTTTGCCATAACGAAAGTTACGGTTGGTTGATAGGCTTTTTCATGGCCCTAAAGTGTAGCTCCTTTAACAGTTTTTGCGTCCTGTGGATATTGAACTTGTATAACGGACGAAGAAGACATGACGGCCAGATACAAGAGGAAACCCTGTTATCGTGACCATAAACAAAAATATAGCGTTGTTGATAGTCCCTTTTTTGGTCGGTTTCATAACGTGGGTATTGATTGTAGCCTCTTTATTATCAGGGGCAGTACTCTTTCTTGCACAATTGTTCCTCTTTTTTTCAGTCATTCTTTTGATATGGGAAGGTTCCGATATGCTTGTTGCTTCTTCCCAAAAGATTGCCGAGCATTTTAATGTCTCTCCCTTCCTTGTAGGATTGACAATTGTCGCATTCGGAACAAGCATTCCTGAATTAGTTACATCAATGGTTGCGGGTTTTGGTGGAAGGGGAGATATCGCAGTTGCAAATGTTGTCGGGTCAAACATCTTGAATATATCTGTCATTCTTGGTGGTTTGGCTTTTTTGACAAAAGGGGGGTTGGCCATCAATCGTCAGACTATTCGATTTGATGCACCAGTATTGATTTTTGGATCATTGCTTGCCTTACTCTTTCTTGGTGCACCTTCGATCAATACGAACCTACTTGACAGTATTAGCACTATTGGTCTACTCAACCTAAAGTTAGACTTTGCTGAGGCTGTGGTTTTGATAGTACTCTTTGCCATATATCTGTATATCATAATTGTTGGGCGAAACAATAATAGGACAAGTGAGACTACTACAGATATGCGCTCTTCCAATATACAGCAGGCAGATCTGAAAAGAGCTAATAACAAAGAGAGGGGTGGACTTGTCTCTCATTTTGTTCGCACAGTGGCAGGTCTGACAATCGTTATGATTGGTTGTCATCTGCTTGTGGGCAAAGCAGAATTGATTGATGGAACTACACAAGGGTATGGTGCGGTATGGTTTGCTAATTTTTTTGGAATCCCTGATTTCCTGATCGGATTATCAATTGTAGCACTCGGTACCTCTGCACCAGAGATAGTAGTCTCATTGTCAGCCGCAAGATCGAATGCTGTTGAAATCGGAATTGGCAACCTTTTGGGTAGTGCAATCTTCAATATATTTGCTGTACTGGGTATAGCCGGTCTATTTGTTCAACCTCCTTTGGCTGAGTCTATAACGATTAATGTTGGAGCAGTACAAAGTTTAATGGCGATGGGGTTGCTGTTTGTTGTCGTTTTAGTTTTTCTTTCGACAAGTACCCGTCTTTCGAGAAAAGAAGGGCTTATTCTGTTTTTATTGGGTGTTACATATATGGCTTATGAGATGATAGAAACTATATCATACAACGATATGCATAGGGTGTTTTGATCTATGAAACAAGAATTGCCTTTACGTCGGGTGCAAAAGCTCACGAAGCCTTTTCAACATTTCTTCCATTTGGAAGCATCAGGTGGAATAGTTCTTCTCAGTTGTACTATTATCGCTCTATCAATTGCAAACTCACCTTTTGGGGCATCATATCAAGCATTTTGGAATCAATTGCTGAGTCTTAAAATAGGTGACTTTGGCCTCTCATATCCGTTGTGGTATTGGGTAAATGATGGTTTGATGGCAATCTTTTTCTTTGTTATAGGGCTAGAACTCAAGCGGGAATTAACTAGCGGTGAGTTGAGTGAGAAGCATAAAATAATTTTGCCTGCGGCGGCTGCCGTTGGAGGGGCAGTCACTCCCGCAATAATCTTTCTTGCTCTACAATATGGTGAACCCGCCCAATCGGGTTGGGCAATTCCGATGGCAACTGATATTGCCTTTGTTGTCGGTGTATTAAGTCTACTGGGTAAACGAGTCCCTCATAGTCTCAAGATATTTCTCTTATCTGTGGCAATAGTCGATGATCTTCTGGCGGTTTCTGTGATTGCGATATTTTTTACTGAGACCATTCATTTGATATGGCTTGCGATGTCAGCAAGCGGATTTGGTTTGATACTTCTCATGAATAGAATAGGTGTTCGTAATGTTGGCGTTTTCATACTTGTTGGAAGTGCAGTTTGGTTATGTACTCTCAAGTCAGGGATTCATCCAACGATTGCGGGAGTTATCCTCGGGCTAATAACACCTGCAACAAGCTTGGTAAATCGCAAAACAGTTAGAAGGACATTGGAATTGCTGAGTTCCAGTTTTTCTAAGAGTGATCGGCATAATATTGATAAATCAGAGTTTAGTATGTCTACTTCCGCACAGTTTACATT
>JAJRUL010000032.1 GCA_024277795.1 Candidatus Zixiibacteriota bacterium | reverse complement strand
GAATGCGATGCTGAACTGCTCATCGGGAGCGTCATGGGTTTCTCTCCATCATGGCGGTGGTGTAGGTATGGGGAATTCGATTCATAGTGGAATGGTCATTACTGCCGACGGTACCAAAGAGATGTCGTTGCGTATAAATCGTGTCCTTACCAATGACCCTGGAACGGGAGTGATGCGTCATGCTGACGCGGGATATGAATCAGCTGTAAAGTTCGCTAAGAAGAATAAGATTAAAATTCCGATGAAAAAGAGATAGTCTGCTGTGACTCACGAAAAGAAAGCTACATTGCTCATTACGAATATCGGGCAGTTGATTACTATGGAGGGTCCCGCTCCGAGAATTGGCAGTCAGCTAAAAGATATCGGACTTATCGAAAATGCGGGAATAGCTGTTTCTGGCGATGAGATCCTCGCAGTCGGAACTTCCGATGAAATTGAAGGACGGGCTGATCTCGCCGAAAGCTGTAAAGTAATCGACGCTGATCGTGCGGTAGTCAGCCCCGGGCTTATTGATCCGCATACACATCCTGTTTTTTCTCGTACTCGTGAAGAAGAATTCGAAATGCGACTTCAGGGTAAGAGTTATATGGAAATCGCCGAATCAGGTGGCGGAATTCGTTCTTCTGTACGAGACCTTCGTACGACTGACAAGTCAGTTCTGATGGAAAAGACAAAACAACGTCTCGATCGTATGCTGTCTTATGGTGTCACAACGATTGAGGCAAAGTCTGGTTATGGTTTGTCAGTAGAATCTGAAATAAAACAGCTTGAAGTTATTCGAGATTTGAACGCAGTTCATCAGATCGATCTCATACCGACGTTTTTAGGTGCCCATGAATTCCCTGATGAGTATCGCGATAGACATGATGAGTATATCAATATTATTAATAATGAGATGATACCAATAGTTGTAGAGAATAAATTGGCTGAGTTCTCTGACATTTTTACCGAAGAAGGTGTCTATACTATTGAAGAGTCGCGAGCGGTTCAGACTGTTGCGAAAAAGGCAGGATTGAAACTGAAGTTTCATGCTGATGAGCTTGAATCGGTCGGTGGTGGGGAATTAGCCGCAGAGTTAGGGGCAATTTCAGCTGATCATCTTGTCTATATTTCTGATAATGGGATCAAAGCGATGGCTTCGGCGGGTACGATTGCAGTTTTGCTCCCCGGGACAACCTTCTCTTTGGCTGGAAAGCAGTATGCTCCTGCCAGAAAGATGATAGAATCTGGTGTTGCTATTGCCTTGTCGACTGATTGCAACCCTGGATCGAGCTATAGTGAGTCACTTCCGTTTATGGCATCGCTATCAGCTTTACAAATGAAAATGACAGCCGCCGAAGCATTTTCGGCTATCACAGTTAATGCGGCTTGTGCCATAGACAGAGCAGGTCAACTTGGACAATTGAAACCAGGATTGCCTGCTGATATAGTGATATGGGATATGAATGATTATAGAGAATTACCCTATCACTACGCTGTGAATTTGGTCAGGAAAGTGATCAAGCAGGGAAAAGTGGTGATTGGGAGAACTCCCTGATGGATCTGTTTTAGGAATGAAGTGTCTAAGCTTATGATGAATAGAATTGTAACTTCAATTATCTTTCTGGTCTTGATGGGGATATTCGCTTCTTGCGGTATTTATACCTTTAGTCCGAGAGGAAAATCATCTATAACTTCAATATCAGTCAATCGTTTCGGTAATGAAACTCAGCAGTTGGGTTTGGAAGACAGGATGACAGATGATATTATTGATGCCTTTATTACTGATGGGAGTATGAAGGTAGTTTCTCAAGAGAATGCCGAGGCTGTATTAGTCGGTTCCTTGATTAGTTATGAGCGTCGCCCACATGAGTTTACCGAAACAGATGAGGTCACTGCTTATGCGGTTACGATGGGTTTTGAAGTCAGCCTCAAGAAAGGTGATGACGACTCGGAGATTTGGACCGAACGTTTCAGCCAACTTGGCGTTTATAATGTGGGGACTGAAACAGAGGAGGATGCACAGCAGAAGGCTATCCTACTCTTGGTTGAAGCAATTCTGAACAAAACGACCAAGAGCTGGTAGAAGCTTTTTTAGTATGTCCTTAACGATATGTGGCCGATGCCGACGTATAGATAATAGAAGAAAAGAGAACCATCACGAACTTGGCAATGATCTGCAATGTTGACATGCAACAGAGAGCATGCTATCATCGGATCAAGAAACAATATGAGAGTATCCAGAGTGACATTGAAAACTGTAATACTTGTGTTCGCGGGTTTACTCTGTTTGAGTAATCCAATCAAATCTGCTGATATAAATGCCAAAGCAGGGACGAGTTCTTTTTCGTTTCTGAAAATTAATATCGGAGCTCGATCTGTTGGAATGGGGTCGGCGGCAACGGGATTGGCTAATGATGAAGGATCGTTGTACTATAATCCTGCAGGTATAGGCAGTTTTGAAGAGAAGAGATTAATTGCTGGTTATCATAACTATTTTGCCGATTTACAGTCCGGTTACCTTGGAGTAATCAAGCCGATATCAGAGAAGATTGTTGCAGGTGTTTCATTAGATTATTTGAGTTATGGTAGTTTTGTTCGAACCGATGAAGCTGGTACAAACCTCGGTGATTTTGGGGGTGGTGATCTTATGTTTGCAGTGACGGGTGCCTATCGCCAGAGTTATGATCTCTGGTTTGGCAGTACGGTAAAACTGCTTTACGAAAAAGTAGACAAGTATTCATCGGTTGCTATTGCGACTGATCTTGCAGTGCGCTATTCAAGGATTCGCAATCGGCTCGTTTTTGGGTTGATGATACAAAACCTAGGCACACAGCTTTCCTCATTAGGGAATGAAAAGGATCCATTACCGCTCACCTTAAGAGCGGGAGTGTCTGGTCGTCCGCGAGGACTACCGATTACTATTGCTGGAGACTTGGTGTTACCTGTTGATAATGATTTTGGCGTTGCTCTTGGTGCTGAATATCATGAGTTCAAACCGTTTTATTTTCGCCTTGGTTGGAATAGCCTTGGTTCAAGCTATCGGACTGCGGACTCTGAAGACAAATGGGCAGGATTATCAATAGGTGCTGGGTTTGATATAAAGCGATACCAGATATCATATGCCTTTACACCTGCCGCTGAGCTTGGTGAATCGCATCGAATAACTATAACAGGTGGGATATAGTGATGGATAAACGATTTATAAAACAGGCTTTCGTTGGACTCTTTGTAACTTTGTTGGTCGTTTCAGGTTGTTCGACAGGAAGCGGTCCTGCAGATCCACGAGCTGCTGTGATTTCAATGTTTGGTGCAATGGAAAAGAATGATAAACCTGCATTGGCTCATCTTTTAGATCTTGCCGAGTTGATGAAAGCGTCGCAAGAGGACTATGCCTTGAAGACAGACCAGCCAAGGCAGTTTTCCAGTCCAGAGGATATTCTTGAAGATTTGACAGGTGAAGGAAAAACAAAGAAAAGATGGTTTGCGTTACAACGCATTGTGAGCGATGTTGAAGTCAATGGTGATCAGGCAGAAGTTGAAGTTACTTTTGTTGATAAGGATGAATCAAAAGGATATAGAACTAAATTTGGATTACATATAGTGAATGATCGATGGAAAATCTACACATTCAAAACAATACCATAAAGCAAACATCATGGATGTATCTCCGTTCGATGGTTGCAGTCTTAGCTCTTACGCTAATTATGTCTGGGGCTTGTAGTAAAGCTGAAAAGAAGATGGCGACTTCCGCAGTTACAGCTGAACAGCTTTATGAACTTTCGCAAACAGATTCTACTTTGTTCTTGCTCGATGTTCGTACCCCTGCTGAGTTTGAAGAAAAGCGAGTACCGTTTGCAACAGCAAATATCCCCTATGATGAGTTGGAAGAGAATCGTGAATTGTTGCCGAAAGATTTAGCTACACCGATCTATTGCTTTTGCCGATCAGGTCGACGGAGTGGAATTGCAACAGAAACTCTTTCCGCAATGGGATACAAATCTGTCATTAATGTCTTAGGTGGAATTATTCGTTGGGAAGAAGTTGGATACCCGACTACCAGCGGGCCGTTTAAGAAATAAAAAAAAGAAGCTTACCAACGGTAACGAGCGGGGACAGAGGGGGAGATCCCAGTTCGTATTTGGTCCGAGGCAAGCTTCATTTTCTTTTCTAATTGCATCAAAAAATACAATATATAAGCTCCTCTGTCAACCGTATTTGATGATTTCGGGCTTGTTGAATATCACATTTGGTTTGCTTCGACAGGTATACATAACATACGTATTTTGCTAATATATTGTAGGATAGTAAGTTAAGTGCTCGTTGTTGGGGCTTCACATCGACAAAACAGGACTCGATTGGCCTGTTATGGTTTCTGACCTTTTATCTTGACTACAGGCTCTCAGGATGCAAAAAACCTGTTTTTACGGTAGTTTCCTATCATCTATGTCAATTGATTGTTCAAGGAGCAATTTTTATTTATTTGAGCATGTAGTTTTGTCTGCACATTATAGTAATTTCATTCGTCTTAAAAATGCCTAGAACAACGTGCTTTTGGGGTTGTGCAGTCCGAGAAGGAAGCATATATTATCGGCCTGTTTTGGATATACAAATTAAGGAGTAGTTGGTTGATGAAGATATTAGTCGTTTTGGTCGTCGTGCTGGGTTTAGCTTGCAGTTTTCTAAGTTGTGCATCTGATATTGTTCTTGATCCTCCTCCATCTCTGGTTGGGTCATACACTGGTTGGTACATTTATACAAATCAGGCTACAGGTGTTCAAAAAACTCAGACTATAACATGGCTGTTTACTGACCAAACCTATAATATGCAGGTTGATTTTGACAATGAGGGTCTGACTGATTTCTGTATCTGCGAAACTTTTGGCAAGTATTCCCTTGAAGATCGTGTTCGACTCGATCAAAATGGCTCCGGTCCTCCGGGAGGTACTCTGTGCGATGCTTGTAATGATGCGGCTGTAAGTCCGGTTGGACTATTTCTTCTTGATCGTACTACTGATACATTAAAGCTCGTGCAAGTAGAAAGTGGCATTCGTAAAGATATAAAACTACTTCGTGTACCTGATGTTGTAACCAAGTAGTTACTACTCTTGAAACAAAGATGTATCAAGCGGGTCAGATTGTTGACCCGCTTTTTTTATATCCGTAATGTATTGAAGAGTGTAAAAGGTTTACTATCGTTCTTCCACTCGTTTTGATGTACGAATTGACATATTGTATGTTCGTTCTGTTTTTGGTAGCAAACCGTCTGTTATTGACTTTTTTGATTTCTTGATCCTGATGCGCCTAAAGTAGTTGTTCGCTTCAACGATAGGCAACTACACCAAATGATTTACTCAAATATCCTATTTTTTTCCAATTTCCCAAATAAAGACTGACATGGTTTGTCAGTCAGCAGTAGGATACTGCTCTTACGGACAACAAAAGTTTCAACCGTTGCGAACGGTTTGATACTTAGGGTAGAGGGGCAAGGGGGGGCGGAGTGTGTTCGGCTGATACGTATGATACAAAATGTGCTGAGTACGGTAAGGGAGGATAAGCGAAGTGCTATCAAAGGTTTACTCATCATCTACTTTAGGAGTGGATGCCTATCAAGTTGAGGTTGAGTCTGATATTCAACAGCAATTGCCCGCATTTGTGACAGTAGGTTTGCCTGAAGGAGCGGTACGGGAGTCAAAAGAGAGGGTAACTGCGGCAATCAAAAACTCTGACTTTGTTTTTCCTGCGAAACGAGTTACAATCAACCTTGCTCCGGCTGATATTCGCAAAGAAGGGTCTGCCTTTGATCTTCCTATAGCATTGGGAATTCTTGCCGCAACGGGACAAATACTTCGCGATCGGGTTGATGAGTTTGTCATGTTAGGTGAGTTGTCGCTTGATGGTACTTTGCGTGCAATTCCAGGAGTCCTGCCGATGGCGATGCACTTTGCTTCGGCTGATGGTGTCAAAGGGATAATCGTACCGAAGGAGAATGCGAAAGAGGCTGCAATGGCCGGGACATTGCCTGTTTATCCCGTGGCATCATTGAAAGAGGCGGTTCACTTTCTTGAGGATGAACAGTCTATCAAACCGTTTAAGATAGATATCAGCTCTGTTTTTACAAACGCACAACACTATATCAATGATTTTTCCGATGTCAAAGGTCAGGAATCATCGAAGCGAGCCTTAGAAGTAGCCGCTGCAGGAGGACATAATATCATTATGGTTGGCCCACCGGGATCAGGAAAGACGATGTTAGCCCGTCGGGTTCCGACTATACTACCTGATTTGTCAGTAGCAGAAGCGCTTGAAACGACAAAGATACATTCAGTAGCGGGGAGATTGCCTGCTGATTGTGCGTTGATTGCTACTCGGCCGTTTCGCTCTCCTCACCATTCAGTTTCATATGCAGGTCTTATCGGTGGCGGTGCGGTTCCGAAGCCCGGTGAGGTTTCTTTGGCGCATCATGGAGTGCTTTTTCTTGATGAGATGCCTGAATTCAAAAAAGACATTTTGGAAATGTTGCGTCAACCGATGGAGGATAACGAAGTAACAATTTCTCGTGCCTCTATGACTTTAACCTATCCTGCAGGTTTTATGTTGATTGCGGCTATGAACCCGTGTCCATGTGGGTATTATGGTGCTATCAATCATGAGTGTAATTGTTCGACGAGTGAGATTCAGCGATATATGTCACGGATTTCAGGCCCTTTGCTTGATCGCATAGATATTCATATTAGTGTGCCTTCGGTCAAGTTTCAGGAACTTTCGTCAGAGACTCAAGGGGAAAAATCTCATGTCATCCGTGCCCGTGTGAATGAAGCAAGAGAGCGACAGTTCAAGAGATTTATCAATGAACCTGAGATTTTTTGCAATGCTCATATGGAATCCCGCGATACGCGCAAGTATTGCACAATTGATGAGAAGTCTCAGTCCTTACTTGCTTTGGCAATAAGCAAACAAGGCCTATCGGCTCGAGCGTATGACCGAATTCTTAAAGTCGCTCGAACTATTGCTGATCTGGCGGGATCTGAAAAAATAGAACTAGGGCATGTTGCTGAGGCCGTTCACTATCGGACATTAGATCGGAAGTTGTGGTTGTAAGGTTTTGTTAGAAAATCATTGACACAACTTCAATACTAATCTTTATTAATATAGTGATCTAACTTGATTGCTCTTTTCTCATCTTTAGTAAGACAGTAATGACAACCATACCGCCGAACGACTAAGTGTACTTAGTAGGGAGGATCTGCTATGACGAAGCGATGTTTAGCTCTTGTTATGGTGTTCATGCTTATCAGTGGTGTGCTTTTTGCACAGACAGTTCCATTTGATCAGTGTGGCACCCTTGATGCATCTGATGTCACGCCATGTGGTCTATTGCATGCAGATGACGGAACGACTTATGAGTTTTCTCTGGCTTCGAGTTGGAACGGATTTGTGATCGGTGACTATGTGAGAGTAATTGGTTTTTTTACTCCAGGTCCTAGCCCCTGTATGGTTGGGAATTGTTGTATAACTACAACGAATGTAGTCGCATGTGATGCGTTTTCTTTTAATGATTGTGGTGTTTTGATTGAGGGGGATACGCCCGATTGTTGGTTATTCAGTGCTCTTGATGGACAGCTTTATAGTGTACCTGTGGGAGTGCAGGGGTATGTTCTTGGTGATAGCGTTCGTATAATTGGTTGGGCGAACTCATCAGCCCCTGAAATATGTGGGGGAGCGTCTGCTTATATTAACCCTACAATAGCATGGAATTGTTGTTGTGAAGGTATTCGTGGTGATGTTGATGGAGATGGTGGTGCAATACCTGATGTGTCTGATTTAACTATGTTGGTAGCGTATCTTTTTTACATCGACATTCTTGACTATCATACCCTCTGTCTTGAGGAGATTAATGTTGATGGGGTGTTAGGTGCTGGAAATAACCCATTTGATGTGGTAGATTTGACCAGGCTTGTTGGTTACCTGTTCAAGGGTGATCAGCTACCAGCAGATTGTCCTCAATGGATTAACCGAAATAAGGATTGATTTATATTGATGTATCAGTATTAAAAGTATAGAATCAATGGTCAGGAGTTGCTCGTTCTCCTGACCTTATTCCTTATGTTGCTTCAAATAAGATTGTTGGCATTATGAATATTGAATTTGCCAGGGAAGACTGAGCGAATAGTGCAGGAATTTTCAATGCGGTATTACTTTCGTGAAGAAGTTGAAGAATTAATAGCGGGTGTAGGTTTTGTTTTATCTGAAATCTTATGGAGACTTTGATAGATCACCGTATGACAATAGCTCACCTGAAATGATTTTTGTGGCAACTAAGAGATAGTCGACTGTTACCAACTTTGCGTCGTGCTCTAACTCATTGACAAGCAAGATCAAATCTGTATATTCCAGCGTGCTACGTATAACAAAACCTCTTCTTACAGCAACTCTGGTTGTAATTGCTTTATTGGCTGACTTTCAAGTTGCTCTATCAGCTGTTCCCGATTCAGCATTTCGGACTGACCGTATCAATGCGTTGATTACGATAGCTCTTTTTTCAACTGTTATTCTGTTATACACACGCTGGGCACGACAGGGGAAAGATCTTTTTGTTAGAAAAATACCCGGTCTTGATGCTGTGGAAGAAGCAGTCGGTCGAGCGACGGAAATGGGTAAACCTGTGCTCTTTGTTCCAGGGCTTCAGGAGATCGACGATATAGAAACTATTGCCGCCATCTCAATTCTTGGGCGGGTTGCAAAAATAACTGCTACTTATGATACTCCTTTAATGGTTCCAGTACGATATCCAATGGTTTTAGCGGCGGGGCAGGAAGTGGTGGAGCAGGCTTTTATTGAAGTTGGCAAATCTGATATGTACAACAAGGATATTGTTCGTTATGTGGCTGGCGAGCAATTCGCTTTTACAGCTACGGTGAATGGGATGATGATGCGTGACCGTCCAGCAGCAAATATCTATATGGGTGCGTTTTTTGCAGAATCGCTGTTACTTGCTGAAACAGGAAATGCGGCAGGGTCGATACAAATTGCGGGGACCGCTCGACCCGAACAGTTGCCATTTTTTATTGCCGCATGTGACTACACTTTAATGGGAGAAGAATTGTATGCTGCCTCTGCTTATTTATCCCATGAACCGCTTATGCTCGGTGGCCTCAAAGGTCAAGATTTGATGAAGGTTGTGATTATTGTTGTAATAATCATGGGAATGCTACTGATGACTTTTGGTGTCGGTGAATCATTCATGAATTGGTTTAAGGCGGTCTAAGATGAGATCTGTTTTACCTATTATTGTTGCATTCCTTTCAGGTTTTATTATGATCGCATCATTTTTTTTCAATGCTGACCGTTCATTTCTTGGCAAATTGGAAGAGGATCTCCTCACGTGGGTGACAATTGTTGGTGGTTTTACTTTGCTACTCGGTGTTGTTTCGATTACTCGTGTCAATTTCAATGCAGTAAAGCAGAAAAAAGAAGATTGGTTTTATAAACTTCTCACATTGATAGCAATTTATGTCATGGCTGTTCCTGCAATTTTGCCTTCGTCATGGTCGCCTCTTTTCGGTGATGAGGCAGGATCGATTTATGACTGGCTGTTTACGTATGTCGATACACCAATGATGGGAACGATGTTTGCCATGCTTGCATTCTATATTGCATCGGCGGCGTATCGGGCTTTTCGTGCTCGTAATCCTGAAGCAACTCTTCTGTTGATGACAGCCACTCTTGTGATGCTTTGGAGAATTCCAATGGGTGAGGCATTCTTGCGTGAGATTTCTATTCATCTGCCAGACTATATCAATACCTTTATCATGAAGGGTGCGACAATGGCTGTGCAACGGGGGATTATTATCGGTGCCGCCCTTGGCGGGGCATCAATGTCACTTCGTATTCTCCTAGGTATTGAACGAACATATATGGGGAAGGGGTGATTTCACATGTCAATCTGGGATAAGATAGGCAGATTGGATCGCCGTTGGATCTACCTCTTGGTTGCAATCGCAGTCGTTCTCCCGCTGATTGTCCCTGCATCCTTCCGAGTCTATGTTGGGCCTGAAGCACAGCAACTTTTTGATGCTGTTGAGGCTTTGCCAGATTCATCGGTTGTACTACTTACTTTCGATTACTATCCCTCTACCTTAGCTGAGACCGAACCGATGTCGGTTGCGGCCTTACATCATCTCTTTAGAAAGAATTGTAAGGTCCTGACTCTTACGACTGTTCCTTTAGGTGGGCCTTCTATTGCTGAACGAGTGACTAGGAAAATGGCCAAAAAATACAACAAGATGTACGGCACAGATTATGTCAATTTAGGTTTTAAGGCCAACTATGTTGCAGTATTGAAAGGTTTGGGGAGCTCGGTGGAATCTATCTACCCGACTGATAATTCGGGGACTCCATTAGCTGAGCTTCCGATGATGGCAGATATTCAAAATTATGGTGATGTTGATTTTATCTTTGTTGTGTCAGATAATGGCATAGTTGAAAACTGGATATCAATTGTCAATGCACAGTACGGCACGCCTATAGGAGCTGGTGTAGCGGCTGTTATGGCACCAAAATTCTATGCCTTTATAGCATCGGGTCAAATGACAGGATTACTTGGCGGAATGAAAGGTGCGGCTGAATATGAGATCTTAGTAGGTGAAGAGGATATGGCCTTGAAAGGGATGGCAATGCAGTCGTTGGTACATTTGCTAATTATTGGGTTGGTAATCCTTGGAAATGTTGGATTTTTTCTTGGTCGTAAGAAAGAAGAGGGCATCTAATGGTCGCTTCAGGTCTGTTTGAGGTTTGGATAGGGGCGTTTTTTACGCTTGCTATCTTCTCTTTTCTCTACAAAGACAATCCGTTTTATAAATTTGCTGAACATATTTTTGCGGGACTCTCAGCAGGATACTACATAGGGCTTATCTGGAAATCGGTTATTATTCAGCAACTCTGGATTCCTATCACCAATAAAGGAGAATGGTCGCTAATAATTCCGGGTCTTCTCGGTATGCTGATGTTTGCTCGTTTTTTCCGCAAGTTTAGTTACATATCGAGAATCTCTCTTGCTTTTGTTATGGGAAATACAGCGGGGATCTTTCTAGTCTCACAACTCCATGGATTGGTACTTCCACAGACACAAAGTACGATGCTTTCATTAACAGGTGACGGTTTTGTTGAAACACTTTTTGCTCTGATTGTCGTTATCGGAGTAGTATCAACACTAATCTATTTCTATTTTTCAAAAGAGCATACTGGTGTATTAGGTGTTACCGCAAAGGTCGGTATATGGTTTATTATGATCTCGTTTGGTGCTCATTTTGGATTTACTGTGATGGGCCGTATTTCTCTTTTGATCGGTCGCGTCTATTTTCTGTATAATGATTGGATCCTTGGTACTCTTGCGATGTTTGACTGAGCAAGACCAGTTAATTGCTATATTGTAGGTTTTTGCCATGATCAGCACTTCGATGAACAGGTTTATTTTATCTCTTTCGTCTGTTATTCTTTCCATCGTTTTCCTTTGTTTTACAGGTTGTACCAGTTCATCAGATTCTGAGCAATCGATTTATGATACAGTGAATAATCCTGACGGCTTTCCCAATGCTGCTTTGACACTTTTAAAAATGATTGAGTCCAATCAACTGACCAACTATGATCAGATTTTAGCAGGTTTTGGCGATTTGTACATGGCTCATTCTGATCTTCTTGATAATGTAAAGTGGCGCGCAACAGTCGACCGTCTCGGAACATTTCTCAACAATCGAGCAGAGAAGCTTGTTTTGGAAGGCCCGGAAATGTATTTGAGAGCATCAGATTATTATAGAATAGCACTATTGTCCAAACCAGATGATACTCTGTTACAGAACAAAGTAAATATATTCAGGATGTGGTCAGAAGCGAGCGGGAAGGGGTTTCTTGATCGGCTGAATCTTACCGACTCGGTTTGGTCTGTAGAGCATATGGTAGACGCAATTTCTCTTCTTGTTCCTGACGATCAATATGCACGTCAGTTTATTCACGAATATCTTGTGCCTTTGGTGCATTTGCCTGATAAATCTACACTTTGGTCTGAGCTAAATGCGTTGAATTTGTAACCTTTTCAAAAAGCATTGCTGAGTTCAGCGGAATTGCCAGTTGAGTTTACAGGAGATAAGATTGTTACTTTTTCATCTCCCGATATCGACTTGATTGCTTACAGGATTGATTCTGCACGAGGTCAAGAAATACAAGAACAACGTCTGATTCTATGCTTCCGAGCAAGAGAAAGAGTAAGCCATGAACTTTTTGTTCAAGTTGTTGATCAGAACTCAACTATTATAGAGCCATTACAGCCATCTGTGACATGGCCAACTGGACAAATAGTAGTTGTCAAAGGGTGGGTGAGCAATGAGGATAGTACGGCTCCACTTAAGATCGGTTTATTCTCAAAACAGCTTGATCAACAACTCTTTCTCTCTATTGTGAACTGGGAGGATAATCTCTATCCAATTATCCTATCCCCAACCGTACGGTAGAGAATCAAGTATTCACCTTTTTGCTTGTATAAAGCTGAGATTCTTCCTACTGTAGTTGCGATAAATTAAGGATACGTATGAAGTTGATAATTCCAGTGGCCGGTGCGGGCACCCGACTTAAACCACACACAATCAGTAATCCGAAGGCACTCTTGCAAGTTGCTGGAAAGCCGATGCTTGACCATATCCTTCAACCGTTGGCGGTCTTACAACCTGAAGAATGCTTGCTTGTAGTTGGATACTTAGGGAACAAAATTGTTGACCATGTAAGTGAAAACTACAACATCCCTATGCGTTTTATTGCTCAGGAAAAACTACTAGGGTTAGGTTTTGCTTTACATCTTGCACTACAGGAAATAGAGTCAGGTCCTGTTCTTATTGTATTGGGTGATACTATAGTTGACTGTGATGTCAGCAGTATGGTTCAGGCAGGTGAATATGTTTTAGGTGTCCGAAAAGTAGATGACCCGACCCGTTTCGGAATAGCAGAAGTTTCCAATGGTTCAATTGTTCGCTTGGAAGAAAAGCCTCAGAAACCGCGTTCAGATCTGGCGTTGATCGGATTGTACTATTTTCAAGAGATAGATCTGCTCAAGAATCAACTTAATGAGCTAGTTCGCTCGGGTAAGACTACTGCTGGAGAAATACAATTTACCGATGCTCTTCAGGGTATGATTGAATCGGGGACTGCTTTTGTACCATTTGAAGTTAATGATTGGTATGATTGTGGCAAGAAAGAGACTCTGCTGGCAACGAATCGCCACCTTCTGGCAAAGCTCCCTGAACCGTTTCTAATTAATGGGTCTACTATTATACCTCACGTCTCTATTGCCGATACAGCTAGTATAGTCAATTGTACGATAGGCCCAAATGTGGCGATTGGTAATAACAGTTGTTTGGAGAATTGTACAATTGATAATAGTATTATCGGTGATGGGACGAGTCTGAAGAATGTCGTTTGTCGTGATTCATTAGTAGGCCATCAAGTTGTTGTGGAGGGGACTCGTCATAATCTGAACCTTGGAGACTATTCTGAGGTTAGGATTGTTGAGTGAAATTGATTGAGAAAGTAGTTATTGTGAATATAAGCAAGGAGAGAAATAATGGCGGGAGGTAGTTTCCTTTTTACCTCGGAGTCAGTCACTGAGGGGCATCCTGACAAACTCTGCGATCAGATATCTGATGGTGTTCTTGATGCGGTTTTGGCTGAAGACAAGAAAGGACGAGTAGCGTGCGAAACATTTGCTACTGTCGGTTTGGTGATTGTTGGTGGTGAGATAACGACTGAAGTGTATGTCGATGTTGACTCTTTGGTTCGCGATATTGTCAAAGAGATCGGATATACTGATCCCGCTCGTGGTTTTTCCTATGATTCCTGTGCGGTCCTTAATGCCATAGGTAAACAATCTCCAGACATTGCTCAGGGAGTTGATGTTGGTGGTGCAGGAGATCAAGGGCTGATGACAGGATATGCCAGCAATGAAACGAAAGAGCTAATGCCTATGCCGATTATGCTGGCGCATAAACTCTGTCGGAAACTTGCTTATGTACGCAAGAAGAATAAACTGAACTATCTTGGGCCTGATGGGAAATCGCAAGTTACGATTGAATATATAAACGGGAAACCTGCTCGAGTCGATACTGTCGTTATTTCGACACAGCATGACGAGTCTATTCTTGACAGGTCAAAGAAGAGAATTACAAAGAAATCTATCGATGAGATGATTGAAGCGATAGTTTTACCTGTCATACCGAAACGGATGATCGATAAGAAAACCCGTTTCTTGATAAATCCAACTGGTAAATTTGTTGTTGGAGGTCCAAAATCAGATACGGGAATGACTGGGCGTAAGATTATTGTCGATACCTATGGTGGTATGGCAACACATGGCGGTGGTGCATTCTCAGGGAAAGATCCGACAAAAGTAGATCGCTCTGCAGCCTACATGGCCAGATATATTGCAAAAAATATTGTGGCCTCAAAGCTTGCTGATAAATGTACAATTCAATTAGCGTATGCAATCGGCGTTGCTGAGCCTGTGTCGATGATGATCTTTACTGACGGTACTTGCAAAGTAACTGAAGAGCGATTGGTACAATTGGTGAGAAATAATTTTGATCTCACTCCTGAAGGAATAATCAGGACGTTGAAATTGCGTCGTCCTATTTTCCGTGCAACTGCGGCATATGGTCATTTTGGCCGAACAGAAAAAGAATTTACTTGGGAAAAGACCGACAAAGCGAAAAGACTCGCAAAGGAAGCATAACCGATGGCAGTAAAATCAGATATTAAAGATATACGTTTAGCTAAAGAAGGTAAACAGAAGATAGAATGGGCCGAGCGAAGTATGCCTGTTCTTCGACTCATACGTGAGCGTTTTGCCAAAGAAAAACCCCTTAAAGGTATCTCTATTGCGGCTTGTTTGCACGTTACAACTGAAACTGCGAATCTTGCACGAACACTTAAAGCAGGTGGTGCAACTGTTGCACTATGTGCCTCAAATCCTCTTTCCACGCAGGATGAAACTGCGGCGGCATTGGTAAAAGAGTACGGGATCAATGTATTTGCTATTCATGGTGAGAATACCAAAACTTATTACAAGCATATTCATCAAGCACTCGATTTCAAACCACAGATTACTATGGATGATGGTGCTGATCTGGTGTCGACGCTTCATAGTGATAGAAAAGAGCAGACTGAAACAGTCTTGGCAGGAACTGAAGAGACAACAACAGGAGTGATTCGCCTCAAAGCGATGGCTCAGGACAATGCGTTGTTGTTCCCGGTCATTGCAGTCAATGATTCCAAGACTAAGCACTTCTTCGACAATCGTTATGGAACAGGGCAATCCACAATTGATGGTATTATTCGTGCAACCAATATGTTGATTGCAGGATCCACGGTTGTTGTGG
>JAJRUL010000031.1 GCA_024277795.1 Candidatus Zixiibacteriota bacterium | reverse complement strand
TATTGTGAAGCAACTGTTCCCAAAGTGACAGTTATTACTCGCAAAGCGTATGGCGGTGCGTATGACGTGATGAATAGTAAGCATGTTCGTGGTGATATGAACTATGCGTGGCCGACAGCTGAGATCGCTGTGATGGGGCCTAAAGGGGCGGTTGAGATTATTTTTAAGAAAGAAATTCAATCAGCCGAAGATCCGCAAGCGGAACTGCAAAAGAAAGAAGAGGAATACCGCGACAAGTTTGCAAATCCATATACAGCAGCGGCTCGCGGGTATGTTGATGATGTGATTGAACCAAAAACAACTCGTCCACGTTTGATTCGTGCTTTTGAGATGCTCGAAACAAAGAAAGACACAAACCCTCCGAAGAAGCATGGTAATATCCCACTGTAAGTATAGCCTATGAGTAGACAAATTAAAAAGATTCTGATTGCAAATAGGGGTGAGATTGCAGTGCGAGTGATTCGGGCCTGTCGTGATCAGGAAATTACATCGGTTGCCGTTTTCTCAGAATGTGACCGATCAGCATACCATGTTCGAATAGCTGATGAGGCATATTATATCGGACCGTCCCCTTCGTCTGAATCATATCTTGTACACGAAAAGATTATTGAAGTTGCTCTCTCATGCGGGGCTGACGCAATTCATCCGGGTTATGGATTTTTAGCGGAGAATTCGGTTTTTGCTCAAAAGTGTGTTGATGCGGGATTGACGTTTATCGGTCCAAAACCTGAAACAATTGCTTTGCTTGGCGACAAACTCCAAGCCAGACAAGTAGCGATAAAAGCAGGTTTACCTGTGACACCAGGTTTTGAGTTTGATATTGATAACTTAGAGTCGGCAAAAAGAGAAGCCGACAAAGTTGGCTACCCGATTCTGGTGAAGGCCGCTGCAGGAGGCGGTGGGAAAGGGATGCGGGTTGTTCACAAACCTGATGAATTCGCAGAAGCGATCACAACTGCGAGTCGTGAAGCGACTTCAGCTTTTGGTGATGGACGTGTATATGTAGAGAAGTATCTCGTGCGTCCGAGACATATTGAGTTTCAGATCCTTTGCGATCAGCATGGCAACTGTCTCCACTTAGGTGAGCGAGAATGTTCAATTCAACGACGGCACCAAAAGGTTATTGAAGAGTGCCCCTCACCGATGATGACTCCTGAACTAAGGGAGACGATGGGGGCTGCGGCTGTTAATATAGCTCGTGAAAGTGGATATATTGGTGCAGGCACAGTCGAATTCTTGGTCGACGAAGATCATTCATTTTATTTTCTTGAAGTGAATACGAGGCTACAGGTTGAGCATCCCGTGACTGAATTAGTAACGGGGATAGACCTTATCAAACAGCAATTTCATGTCGCGGAAGGGAAGCGGTTATCTTTGACGCAGGATGACATCGTCTTGAATGGTCATGCGATAGAATATCGTATTTATGCTGAGGATCCGCAGGCAGGCTTTATGCCTAGTACAGGGACGCTTAAGAATTATCGTATTCCTGCAGGTCCGGGAGTAAGAGTCGATTCAGGAGTTGTTATTCACTCTGAGATTCCGATCTATTATGACCCGATGATTGCCAAGTTATCAGTATGGGGGCAAGATCGAATGGAGGCTATTCGACGTGGAAGAAGAGCATTGGAAGAGTACCGTTTGGCAGGGGTGACTACGACAATCGGATTTCATCGAGTTGTAATGGATAACCAGACCTTCATTGACGGTAACCTCTCTACTCGTTTCCTTGAAGAAGAGTATCCCGATAACAAGTATTCTTTGCTAAACGATAGTCTGAAGCAGAAAGCGGCAATAGCGACAGCAATTGACCGCTTTGTCAAGGAACGTCGGATTATGACTCAACAGGGAAAACAAGGCGAGTCAGGATGGCTGAGACGACATCGTGCAGATACGGTCAAGCATTTCTCTGGGAGTAAATGATGCGACATTACTTGGTGACTGTAGATGACAAAGAGTATAACATCACGATCGATACACGGTCAGGATCATATCGGATAAACTGTAACGATCAAGAAATATCAGCAGATGCTACATTTCTTGGGGAGAGCAGGTCACTTCTAATTGTAGATGGCCATTCCTATGAAGTTGATGTACGAGGAAATGGATATGATTCCTCACAGGTCGTTTTGCTCCGTGGAATGGAAATACCTGTGCAGATAGAAGATTATAACCTTGCTCAACTACGCAAGACAGCAGGGATGGGTTCTGCTGCCAAAATTCAAAAAGATGTTCGTGCTGCTATGCCTGGTCTAATTCTTGAAGTAAAAGTGAAACCGGGCGAGCATGTTGTCGCAGGGCAACCATTACTGGTTGTTGAGGCGATGAAAATGGAAAACATAATCAAAGCTGTTGGAGATGGTGTTATTAAGTCTGTTGCTGTCACTAAGGGTGACTCAATAGATAAAGGTGACAAGATGTTGGAGTTTGAATAACGATGTCGGATCAGGTACGTCAGACAACATCAGGAATTGATATCCCTATTACAGCAACTCAAGATCATTTGGGAGATGATGACCGTCCACAACAGGCCGGAGTTTTTCCATATACTCGCGGAGTGTATCCAAAGATGTACACCGAGCGACTTTGGACAATGCGACAGTATGCAGGGTTCGGAACCGCTACAGAAACGAATCAGCGTTTCAAATATCTGCTTGATCGGGGGCAAACAGGTCTATCGGTTGCCTTTGATTTGGCAACACAGATAGGCTATGATTCAGATCATCAAATGGCATCAGGTGAGGTAGGACGAACGGGTGTTGCAATCGATTCGCTTGCCGACATGGAAATGCTTTTTGATGGAATCCCTCTTGATAAGGTCTCGACTTCTATGACAATCAATTCGACAGCGGTTATTCTCATGTCGATGTATATTGCTGTCGGGAAAAAGCAGGGAGTTTCACCCGATCAACTGATGGGGACTGTGCAAAATGATATTCTCAAGGAGTTCATAGCACGTGGTACATATATTTTACCACCCGAACCTTCGATGAAAATAATCACTGACATTTTTGCCTACGCAAATGAGAATCTGCCTAAATATAATACGATCTCGATTTCGGGGTATCATGTTAGGGAAGCAGGTGCAACAGCAGTTCAGGAGGTTGCGTTTACGCTGAGCAATGCGATAGCCTATGTTGAATCAGCTCTGCAGGCAGGTTTGGCGGTTGATGATTTTGCTCCACGTTTGTCATTTTTCTTTGCGGCTCATAATGATCTTTTTGAAGAAGTTGCGAAGTTTCGAGCGGCTCGACGAATTTGGGCAAAGATTATGAAGGAACGATTTCAAGCTAAGAATAAGAAGTCACTCTTACTTCGATTTCATACTCAAACTGGTGGGTCGACTCTAACCGCACAACAACCGGAAAACAACATAGTAAGAACAACGATTCAAGCACTCTCTGCTGTGTTAGGTGGAACACAGAGTTTGCATACGAATTCTTATGATGAAGCACTTGCCCTTCCATCTGAGAAGTCTGCAGAGATTGCCTTGCGAACCCAACAACTCCTTGGTTATGAATCAGGTGTTGCGTCTACTGTTGATCCGCTTGCAGGTTCGTATTATATCGAATATCTCACAGATGAGGTCGAAAAAAAGGCCAACGAGATAATGGATGAAATTGAACGACGAGGTGGGTCAGTAAAGTGTATTGCGACGGGGTATTTTCAGGATGAGATCGCCCAAGCTGCGTATGCATATCAGAAGAAGGTTGAGTCTCAGGATACGATTGTTGTTGGGGTGAACCGATTCATATCCGAAGGTGTACAAATTGATAGTATACTAAAGATTGATCCAAAATTAGAAGGTGATCAGATTCGCGCACTTCGTCGCCTTAAAGCGGAGCGTGATTCATCTGCTGTGAAACAATCGCTTGAAAAGATTCGCTCAGTTGCAACAGAAGGTGGCAACATCGTATTTCCTGTAATGGAAGCTGTCGAACAATATGCGACTGTTGGAGAAATATCAGACATGTTCAGATCTGTTTGGGGAGAATATCATGAATAGACCTCTTTTACTTATATCGTTTCTTATTGTTGTTATGTTTGGTGGATGTTCATCCAAAAAAGAGACAGCTTCAGATCCAGTTGTTGAGACTGACTCCACAATTACGGCACAACCTAGATTTGCTCCGGGATCAGATGAAGAGCAGATCTATACGATGATCAATAACGCGTTGATTCGTTTGAGTTATGGTGACAAATCGGATTTGTATGAGCTTGAGTATGAATACTTTACCGATGAAACATCATTTGATGATTACTTGAAGATGGGGCAGATCACATATGCTCAAATGGATTCGATCCTGCGAATTGATATGGATAGTGTTATGTTCTTTGGTGAAGATTCTGCATGGGCGATTATTGAATATGTTTTCAAAGACTGGGAAGGGAAAGAGAAGTCACGTCGCAAAGACAGAATTGTAGTCTATAAGCATAAAGGTCGTTGGATCAAACCAACCGTAACAGTTTTACCGCTTCAATATGAATATGAAGCGCGAATAAATGCCGCCAGACGAGCCGCTGAACAAGAGGCGGAAGAGGAATCTGGAGGAAAGTAGAGCGATGGCTGATCGTTCGGTATTGGTTTCTCATATCGGTATTGCAGTATCTGATTTCGATACGGCTGTGAATCTCTACAAGCTGATTACGGGCGACCATGACCCTCATATTACAACAGTAAGTGATCAACGAGTACAAGTTGCTATTTTTAAGAAGTCTGATAGTGAAGGTATATCAGGGGGGAGAGTCGAGTTGGTCTCTCCGACTGATGATCAAAGCCCGATTGCGAAATATATCTCTAAGTGTGGGGAAGGGCTTCATCATCTTTGCTTGTATGTTCAGGATATTGATGAGCATATCAAACTGCTACAGAAAAATGCTTTTCGCATGATTAATCACGTTCCTCGAGTAGGTGCGGAAGGGAATCGTATTGCTTTCTTGCATCCCTCTTCATCTTTGGGGGTTCTCATTGAGCTTGAAGAAATCAGTACCTAATTGTTGTCATTTGGTCGAGGTTGATCACAATGCCGACAGGTTGAAAAGTTTACATTGTTAATTCTCCCGCACTCACATCTCCATGCCCTCGGATTTGATGATGTTTTAGCGTATAGCTTCTTTCGTCTTTGCCGTAAAACAAAGAGAATTGCAAGCATTGCGACTAACATTAAGTAGTACAAAGTTTCGTTGGTTGCAGTCTTTCCGAATACATCATCTTCAGTCTGTCCCAAGTATACAATCCCGCTTTGCATGGTGATAAGGTCGTTTGCTATACTATTGTATAAATCTGCTCCTGTCCTGCCCCAAAGGGTAAAGAGAATCTGTCGATTTTGATGATCTCTGTAAAGTATTCCTGCAAGCCTGTGGCGTAGAAGTAGCCCCGAACTTGTATCGATCGAAGTGAACTCAAGCACAAAACCGGCATGGCTTGTTTCGTCAACTCCTGTTGTTGTTAACAATGTTGCCTCAGGTAAGGTGAGGACGATAGAGTCGATCACATCATCTACTGAAGCACGGAATTCATTACGGCTCCGTATTGCTTCTCCAGGGACTAAAACAGATTTGAAAATGAGCAGTTCGGATGGAGATTCTGTGTCAATAAGTTGAAATGGGTACAGTTGGTCAGATCCTGCATTAGTCCAACCTTGTGGTAGGGGAAGTCGTAGTTCACCACCTAGTTCGACAAAGCTGTTGTCATTTTGTGCGTATGTTACTCCGAACAGTACAACGGACAAGAGTATGGTGGTGATTGTTCTCATTGTGCTACATAGCGACAACGGTTGTGGTTCCTGTTAACAGGATGTCGTTTTCTTTTTGTGATCAAGCACCATTGACAAACCTAAAGCAACCAAGGCTGCAGGAATGATGTAATCACCAAAACTACCTGAGATAACTCCAGTTCGCTCAAGAAACATGAGTACTCCCAAAATAAGTAAGAGTATTCCTATAAACATAGTTGCCTCCATACTGCTGATTTATTTGACTTCATTTCTTTTATTTCGTTCCTGATATTTTTCTTAGTCTGGCTACTATGATATCAGCTATTTCTTCGAGCATTTCCCGATCTTCATCAGTAAAGTAACTCGGTTGGTTCGAATCGATATCAATTTCACCGATACAGGTGTTTCCATCCATGAGAGGAACCACTATTTCGGATCGGGTTGAGAGAGAGCAAGCGAGAAACCGAGGGTCTGAGAGGACATCGTCTACCATAACGGTTTTCTTAGACGTGACTGCGGCTCCGCAAATGCCCCGATTAAGTTCTATTCGGGTATGCTCAGTTTCAGGTCCGATATATGGTCCGACGTTGAGAGCACCATCCCCCATCATATAAAAACCAGTCCAGTTATAATCTTCTGAAAAGCCGTCAATGAGTTCGACAGCAACTTTAAGAGCTTCCTGTTCTGAGTGACTGTTAGCCATAGCAATACGGATATTGTCTATTAACTGATTGCGTTTCTTACTCATTAAAGATTCTCCCTGATAGCTTCAAAGTTGACCATTGGAACTTCAGGAGGGACAGAACATCCGGGGCCGATAATTAACTGTGATGGATCATTTCTTTCTTTAAGCTTCTTGAGTTGGTCAAGTACTTCATCAGGTTTTGACCTCAAAAGCCAACCATGTTGATCAACCCCGCCTACTATTGTGTGTGGTTTTAATAAATCATATGCTTTGTCAATAGGGCAGTTGGTCGGATGATGACTATCCCAATTATATAGAGAGCATCTCATATCTTCTGAAGCTAGTTCTTTGAGGTAGTTATTTTCTCCACAAATATGATAGAGGTTGATCGGATCTTCTGCTGTTGCAACGGCAAGCTCTCTATCATACGGTAGACCGAATTCTTTATATTCATCGAAGGTAATTAAGTCGCTTGATGCCCATTGGGTCGTGGCAAGAAAGATACCGTCAGCTCCTGCATTTCTCAGTTCAGTGACAAACGGCACGAATGTATCGGTAATTGCCCGCAATGCACTATGTACTTTTTTGGGATCTTCACGCAGGTGTTGAACCAACTCATTACGATCTTCAACCATCCTTCCTGCAATAGCCAATGGAGTAAAAAGAGTCATCAGAATCGGGACATCAGTCCCAACACCTTTTCTTACTCGACTGACAACATCCAAGTGTTCATCCAAAACAGGAGAAGAGAGCGGTTTTACCGATATTTTGTTCCAATCGTCTATTGATTTTACGGGAAAGTTACTTTTGACATGTTTCTTGAATTCATCATGTGACCATTGTTGAGTCAATCCCCAATCTTCAACATGATAGTCTGCTCTTGGATTGATCTTAATAAAATCCCACTCAAACCGTTTTTGAAAGCCTATCATTGCTTCGGCAGTACCTTCGGCATGATGCTCCATGTGAAAGAAATGCCTCCAAAATGAGGCTGCATATCTGTCCGGTTTCTCTCCTGCTATAATAATTTGTAATCTTTCCCGATGGTTGTATTTTTCTTTAGTCATTTTGTATCACCATAATTGTTATTTTTTACTGTTCATATTGGCTATGATTGCCACCTATTCAATATACGAATAGCATCTTCTGCGGTCAATCATCTGTTTAATTGATGAGCAGAGTCTAAGCATGATATGCAGTCTGGTTTCTGTTTGCCGAAAACTCTAAAGAGAACAACTAACTCTTGCATAATGCAAGAAACAGGAAACAGATATGCCTGCGAAGATATTGATCATAGATGATGAAGAATCGATGTGCAATTTCATGGAAATCATGCTCGTCAAAGAAGGGTATGAAGTAGATACGACTACCTCAGCTCATGAGGGGGTTGGTCGGGCGAAAGACTCAAAGTATGATTTAGTGATTGCTGATCTTAATATGCCGGAAATGTCAGGAATAGAAGTTCTCAGAGAAGTACGGAAGAGCAGTCAGGATCAAGATTTGATCGTTATGACCGCTTATGCTACTGTTGATACTGCAATTGAGGCGATGAAGGAAGGGGCTACTGATTATATAACCAAACCGTTCAAGGTTGATGAAGTTAAACTTGTTATTGAGAAAAGCATTAACAATCGTCAGCTCAAACAGGAAAATGAAGAGCTCAAGCAACAGCTTCATCCTGAAAGTGCATTCGAGAAATTCATTGGAACGTCCGAAGCGGTGGTTGCATTAAAGAAGCTTGCTTTGAGAGTTGCCCGATCAGATTCTACAGTGCTCATTCTTGGTGAATCAGGAACAGGAAAAGATCTGATTGCAAAAGCTATTCATGAACAGTCGGATCGTTCCAACGGACCGTTTGTAACGATTAATTGTGGAGCATTACCTGAAAATCTGCTTGAATCAGAACTATTCGGACATAAAAAAGGTTCATTTACTGGGGCCATTAAGGACAAGGACGGTCTTTTCAAGGTTGCCGATGGTGGGACATTTTTTCTCGATGAAGTCGGGAATACGTCGATGGCTGTTCAGATCAAGTTATTACGTGTTCTTGAAGACAAGATTTTTACACCTGTTGGTGGAACCAATCCTATTGAGGTTGATGTTCGTCTGATTGCGGCGACGAATGCAGATTTGGAAGCTGATGTCAAAGCAGGGAACTTTCGTGCCGATCTTTTCTACCGTCTGAATGTTATCCCGATTCATATTCCACCACTAAGAGAACGGCGAGAAGATATTGATCTGTTGGTACGTCATTTTGTGAAAATGTACTGCTTGCGCCTAAACCTTCCTATGAAGGAAATAGCACCTGATGCAGTCGATATCCTCCGAGCTAATCCTTGGACAGGAAATGTTCGAGAGTTGGAAAATACTATTGAACGGGCAGTACTTTTAAGTCGTAGTGATGTTTTGTCAGCCTCTGATTTCCCTGAGAGGATTAAGCGTGTAGAAGAAGAACCAGTCTTGACTGAACAGTCACTATCGACACCGACGCTGGAGTCTATAGAAAAAGCATATATACACTTTATAATGAGTCAAGCAGATGGAAAGAAGTCTGAAGCCGCTAAAATACTTGGGATTGATGCCTCTACACTCTATAGGAAAATTGCTCGCTACGGACTTGATGAATTTTTGCCCAAAAAGAATACACCTAATAACTCAGGTGAGAAGTAATACTATTCGATTATTGCACAGGAGTATGGAACGACAATTGCAACTTGCTATCATCAGAGAGAGAATTAACCTGTTCGGGAGACGGTAATATGAAAAAAAGGCATCATGGTCAAAGCGGTTTTACACTAATCGAACTCATGATTGTTGTTGTCATTATTGGCATCCTAGCGGCTCTTGCAATTCCGAGGTTTATGATGGCTACAGTCAAATCAAAACAAGCGGAAGCAAAAGCGATTCTCAAGCAAATCTATGTGAATGAGAGAACATATCGTCAGCAGTCCGCAGGTAATGTTTATTATACTCCTGCAGGTCCCGCTTCAGCAGGATCCCCCCATGCTTTTAGTGAAATATGGATAGAGATTCAGGCGTCAGCTCGTTATACATATTCTATTGTTGTCGGGCCAGGGACTTTTACGGCTACAGCAACAGGCAATATTGATGATGATGCTACCATTGATACATGGACAATCAATCAAGAAGGTGTAGTTATCAATACGATTAATGATGTTACTACATAGTTGAAAAATAACGTACGATTTTTGATCAAAAACCCGTCTGCAGGCGGGTTTTTTCTTTGTTTATCTTGAGTTGCTTAAAGTAAAGTCGATAGAGCAAGCATGTATGAACATCAACTGTCAGATAGGACTCGTTACGATGCAATATGCTTGCAAAATGCAAGTACTATGGCAGATTGCCTCGGCAGAAATCAGGGGGGTAATATGTTGAACAGTCTGCATCGAGCGATTCTGATGACATTTTATGGACTTACATTGAATTACAACAGCTTAGAGCTTTTTGCTGTTGTGCAAAAAAAGACATGAGGATAGGAACAGTCTTTGCAATAAGGGAAGACTGAAACGAATGACGAAACCTAAAGAAGGACAAGAAACTGTAGGAGGTTCACATGTTCTCGAAATTTCACTCACGTAAAGGTTTTACACTGATCGAATTGATGATCGTTGTCGTGATCATTGGTATCTTGGCTGCCTTGGCAATCCCACGTTTTATGCAGGCGACTGTAAAGTCTCGTCAGTCTGAAGCAAAGGGTATTTTGAAGCAGATTTATACTATGGAACGTACTTTCCGCCAAGAGAACAATGTATATAGTGTTGATTTGAATGCTATCGGTGTTCAGGTTCCTGCTAATGCTCAATATGCATATGCTGTAACACTAGTTGGTGTTGGTTTCCTCGCAACTGCAACAGCTAATCTCGATGATGATGCTACCATTGATACTTGGACAATTGATGATGCAGGTACGTTGACCAATACTATCAATGATGTAACTACCTAGACTTAGTTATTCCTGGGTTCACCTCCCATGATAAAAGGGCACTCTTCGGGGTGCCCTTTTGCATTTTTATTGAGGGCCAGAACAACGTAATTCAATCTCGGTTTCTTGTTGATCCTTATACTCTTTCAATAGTAATTGATGCTATGTATAAAGTCCTAAAACAACTCACTTTTTTGTCTTATTATGTCTTACTGATCTGGTTAGTTGTGAGCACTACAGTTTCAGCAGACCAATCTCAGCTCAGATCGGCATCGATTATAGAAAGAACTCCCGAGCAGTTCGGCCTTGAGCATCTGATGGAAACCTTGAATCTGAAACCATCGGATATTGGCTACCGAACTGATTATACAGAGCCTGATTCTTTTCGTCTCCAGTTAATCTCTGATTTGATGACAACTCCACTTGGGATGATCGACTACGCTTCGCAGTTACGTCAATCTGTTGTTAGAGGACAACCCGAGGTGATGTCGGCTTATCTTTTCAAAGACCTTGCAGGAGCGGGGAAATCCAAACGAGGTAAAGCATATTCTCCAAATGAACAGGAACTCACTCGTCCAGTGAATCTATTTTATTCTGATCCGATCCTTAACCGCCTGTTGTCGAGAGTCTCGCTGTACTTGGACATTATTATCCCGAAATCAACCGAACTTGCTTTTGCCGATATTAGTACATCACAAAGACAGTTTCTCACAACGAAATTTGTCCACTTGCTCGAACTTAGGGTGGAGGATGAATTCCTTACTCCCAACCAACTGGATTCTGTGGAAAAGCTTGATGAAGAGTATGCAGAGACCTTTGCAGAATTCGGATACCGTATCAATAGCGATCCTATTGTTGATGCCGGTTTAGATTGTTTGAAAAAGCTGATGCTTGATGTGAATGCCTTGCGATCACAGATTGACTCACGTCAAGTCAGTGCCAAACATCTGGTCAACAATACTGTTACTCTTCCTCCCGGGGTCGATCGTTCATCATATTTAGGTGTGCAAAACGGATGGGCAGTCGGTGGTCCAGGAAATGATTATTATAGAGGGGACTATTGGTTTATCCTGGATCTGGGTGGGGATGATCACTACGACTTAACATATGACTCCCACAACCCCCATCCCGTCATTATTATTGATCTCTCAGGTAACGATCTTTATCAAACGAAAACAGATTTTGCAATCGCTTCAGGTTGTATGACAGTATCTATGCTCTTGGATTTTGAGGGAGATGACTCATACCGTGGGCAACGATTCTCGCTTGGTTCGGGTTACTTCGGGTTTGGACTGCTCTATGATAAATCAGGGAATGATCATTATGATGGTGATACCCATGTTCAAGGAGCGGGTACGTATGGGCTTGGTTTGCTTATTGATGAATCGGGACGTGATATATATAATGCTGCGGCGTATGCACAAGGATTTGGTTATGTGCGAGGTTTCGGAATGATTATCGAGGGGGATGGTGCCGACTCCTATTATGCTGGCGGGAAGTACAAAGATTTTCTCCGCTATGATCAGCATTATCTCTCTATGTCACAAGGTTTTGGTTTTGGGTCAAGACCAATTCTTTCAGGTGGGATTGGTATTATTTTAGACCGAAAAGGGAACGACAATTACTACTCGGATATATTTGCCCAAGGTGCAAGCTATTGGTGGTCTTTAGGAATGATCTATGACTCTGATGGAAACGATAATTATCAATCGTTTCAATATGCTCAAGGAGCGGCAACTCATATGACCCTGGGAGCTTTGATTGATGACTTTGGTGATGATGTCTATACTGGTAAAGGATTGATGCAGGGAGTTGGCCATGATTATTCATGCGGGTTGATACTTGATCGTCATGGGAACGATCTTTATACAGCGTATGACCTTTCTCAGGGAGCAGGGTCGGCAAATGGTGCGGGATTACTTATTGATAATGAAGGGGATGATCGATACTACGTAAAGATCAAGAAGAATACTCACGGATATGGCAACCCGAGGCGAGATTTCGGTTCAATCGGATTATTTATTGATCTCGGAGGTTTTGACCAATATACGGGATTTGGACAGAATAATTATTATTGGCAGACAGATTCCAAGTGGGGGGGCGGTATGGATATCGAACGTATGGATCCCGATTCTGCAAAGACGGGGGGAAGATGATGAGCAGGAACTTCAACAGATTACTGATTTATTCAGTTATAGTTATGCTCTTTCTTCATTCACCTATACAAGGCCAATCAATAAAAAAACGTGTAGATTCGTTATTTGTGATTGCGTCGACAGGAACAGTTCAGTATCGAGATATGGAACAACCTGCGAAAGATTCGATTGCCGCAATCGGATTACCTGCAGTCCCTCTATTGATTGAGAAGTTGGATACACATTCCGCTCGGGAACGACTTACAGTAATACGGATTCTCGACTCAATTGGAGTTGTTGCAGTACCGTTATTGGTCGAAGCACTTGACCACCCAAATGGCTTAGTGGTCCAGAGAATCTGTTGGGCTTTGGGTGATATTGGTGATTCATCGGCTATTGATGGTTTGATGAATGTTTCATCTCACAATCGGTGGCAAGTCCGCTCTCAGGCAGTAAGAGCATTAGGAAGAATAAAGAATGATAGGGCCGCTGATATTGTAATTGAAGCAATGCGTGATTCGATAGGACAAGTCCGTAAATCGGCCGCAGTTGCATCGGGACAGATAATGATACATGAGTCGATCGCAAACTTGGTACATCTGTTGGGTGATGATTTTTACGGCGCACGTATGACTGCTATGGAAGCTTTGACAAAATTAGATAGCTCAATGGTTTTGGAGGTATTGGCTGATTCCATTAACAGTAGTGATGCTTTTGTTGTCAGCCAAGCATGTCGATTGATGGGGGAGATCGGTGGAGATGTAGCAATTGATATACTCCGTCAATTAGTTGATTCACAGGCGGATCGAAGAAGTCGATTATCTGCGGCCACTGCTCTGTTAAAAGCCGACCCTCAAGATCTCTGCGGTTTCAGGGGGCAGGTGATGGCACAGTTTGATGATCGACTTGATCAGATCAGGCTCCGATCAACCTTTGTTACTCCAGATGTCAAGTAATAGACTGCATAATCAACTACAAAAATTTTCTGAGCATATTAGTAGTTCAGTAACGCATACATACAAAGAGAAAACAACTTCATCTCGTTATGCCACTTTAGCGGTTGGTACAGGGGGGGAGCTTGTACACAACTCCAACGGGAGCTTTTGTCTTATCAAGAGGGAATATCAACAGGGATATCGACATGGCTCTTTGCAACTGACGGAGAATTTCCTTCCCAGTGCTGTACCGCTATCGAATTTTACTGTTCAGGAGAATGATGAATGTATCAATCTTGAAGATGTACTCTTTTTTGATACGGAGACAACGGGACTTGGTGGGACAGGTGTAGTTCCATTTTTGGTTGGTTTTGGATCGTTTGTTGGGAGCAGTTTCGAGATAAGACAATACTTGTTGCCAGACTACACAGATGAGGCGGGGATGTTAGAATCGATAGCGGAAGAATTGCAGGGGGATAAGACTCTTGTGTCGTACAACGGTTCGGCTTTTGACTTGCCACTTATTCGGGATAGATTCATTGTAAACCGTATTGCCAGAGATGTGCCGTACGAGCACCATATTGATCTTTTACATTCAACTCGTAGGCTTTTTCGTAAGCGTCTCGCCGACTGTTCTTTGACAAATATTGAAAGAGAACTGTTTGCATTTCATCGGGTTGATGATATAGCGGGATATCTTGTTCCTGCAGTATATTTTGATTGGTTACATGATCAATCTCTGGAAAATATGCGAGCTGTTTTAGAGCATAATCGTCTTGATATTGTTTCACTTGCCTTTTTGCTCAGTATGACTAACGAGATTCTCAATACTGATGGTGAGAGTTTATCTCATGTAGACGATTTGCATTCTCTTTCTCGCTTGTATTATCGTCGTCGTCACGGAGAGAAGGCGCTTCAATTGAACAGGAAAGTTCGGGTGAGAGCCGAGTTTGAGTTGGATCCGAAAGTCCAATTGTATCATGCTGAGGTTTTCAAACGTGCAAATGAACTGGCAGAAGCGGTGAAATTATGGATGACCCTCTTTAACAGGACAGATCGAGTCGGGTTGACTGCTTCGATTGAGTTGTCAAAATACTTTGAACATCAGGTATCTGATATACAAAAAGCTTTGGATTTCGCCAAATTAGCCTCTAACAATCCAAATATTTCGCCATCTTGCCGAGGCCAGGTAGATCACAGAATTAGCAGGCTATTGAAGAAACTTCAAAAAAGATGAAATCAGGCAATTTTTGCCGATTGAACTGACGGGGAAATAGCCGATAGTAGTAATAGAATATTATGTGTACTGATTTATTCAAACAGATTCTTCAGGATCATAGGGAGCTAAGCTCATTGCCACAGACGCTGGCAGAAGTATTGCGTGTTTCGCGTGATCCCAATGCTTCAGCGGGAGAGTTATCCAAAGTTCTTCAGCGCGACCCTGGACTGACAACCAAGATTTTACGCTTGGCTAACTCACCATATTTTGGAGCAGGTCGTGAGATAACATCAATGACTCAGGCCGTCATGACCCTAGGTAATAGATCAGTTGTTGCGTTGGCTTTAGCCGCTTCGATTTACCAACTGACGGGACAATGGGAAACGTCCTTTGATCCGATGAGGTTCTGGCGTCACTCCCTCAATGTTGCTGTTGCGTCGCGATGCATTGGTCAGGCGATACAAAGTAAGTTTACTGATGAAGCATTTATTTCAGGATTATTGCACGACATTGGTTTGCTCATAATTCAAAAATCGTTTCCCGAGAAATTCGGACGTATCTGGACTCAAGCAGAGGCGGGTGCACGTACGCATGAATTAGAAGAGGCTGTTTGGGGAACAAATCATGCGCGGATAGGGAGGTTTTTGCTTGAACAATGGAATATTCCGCACACAATTACCTCTGCGGTAGGACAGCATCATAATAATTTCCCTGCTGAAGAAACATCCGATCCTGATTTTGAATTGGCTCAGATTGTTGCTCTTGGAGATCGTTTGGCACAATTTACGACTGTTCGCGCAAAGCCCGAAGGTCCAGAGGATGTTGAGCAAAAATCTATTTTGATGTCAAACCTCGGATTAGACAAAGCGAAGATGAAGGAAATTCAGGAAAAATTGCTTCCACAAACAATGGAGGAAGCGGCCTTCCTTGAGATTGATATTGGAACACCGCATGATGTTTTAACTGAAGCAAACAGGCTTCTCTACGATCAGTACTTAACGGTTGAAAAACTGCTTGCTGATAAACGTTCTATGCAACGTGAAATTGCACGTACACAAATGGAAAAGGCATCTTTAGATGCCTTACAGACTATTACAGCTACTTTCAACCATTATGTCAACAATGCGGCCGCGACAATTCTTGGTCGTGCACAGTTGTTGCAGGTAGATCTTCAGCGTGGACGACTTATCGACAAGTCGGGTTGTGCTGATCTTTCGCTTGAAACAATTGTACAAGGAGTCAGTACGATTAAGTTAGTGTTGGATGAATTGACCAGTCTCAATAGTTTCAAGACGACAGTGTATTATGATGATGCGCGTATTTTGGATATCGAAAAGAAATTAAAAGAGCGTCTTGCAGAACTGCAAGAAAGCACAGGAACATGTTCGTGACCGTTGTGCTGAGCCGTACTCCAAAACCGATGTGACTATTTATCTTACTTCAGCCAAATAGATGTTAGAATTATCACCTGATATCTGAATCTTATAATTAGCAGTTCCAAAAGTTAGTTTTGTCGACTGTTGCACTCCATTTGAATTGATCGTAAAGGGCCATGTTGATGTAATCACTCCATTGTTCGTATTGGCTTCCAAATCTAAGTCCATATTCTTGTTCCAAGCTACTTTTACGACACCTCCTTGTGAGACAATCCGACTTGAACCACTGATTGATTCTGAGAGGACAACATCGATCGATCCGTTGTTATTGGTCAGGTTGAGCAATCCTGATGGATAGCGAACTTCTATTGGAGCGGATGTATTCGTAACAGAAAGCGAACCCGACACATCATAAATATCTATTGGTCCGTGTTCATTTGAAATAGTTGCTGACCCGTCAATTTCAACAAGCCGAATGGGAGCCATAGATGTTTCTGCGGTGATATTTCCGTTGAGTCTTTGCACTTCGATCAATCCATCATGGTTCTGTAAGCTGATATTTCCTGTATGATCTGTGATCTGCATCGGGCCATTATTGGAAATTGATGCATTCCCTTTGCAATTGTTGAGCGTTATTTGTGCATATCTATTTTCAATAGTAAATGTCCCTCTACTATCGTTGATAGTAATCGCACCATTGCTGTTGTCAATCAAGAGGTTGCCGTTTAAATCCGAGAGGTTGATTCTTCCATTGGAGTTTGTAATCCGAATGTCACCTTTAATCTTAGAAAGATCGATAGATGAGTTGTTTGATTGTATCTCTACAGAGTTATTGAGGTCTTTTACCGTCAGTTTACCGTAGCCATTTATGCATTGCACAGGGTTTTTCATCGGAACTCGTACTTCAAGAAGGCTCTTAGTTACAACAGTTCCGAGATCTCCCAAATGCGGCAAAACGAACTCGATACAGATGCCTTCAGGTTTCGGACAGAGAGAGAGCTTGACTTTGTCCGCTAATTCCTGTGCTTGTTTTTCACCTGTTGCTGTCGCTTCTATTTCAGACCGAACGAGAACTTTGTTTCCCGCCCAACCTGAAACGATTATATCTCCAAACGGGTTATTGATTACAATCGGCGTTCTCAAAGAAGGGACATCAATACTGTCAACGAATTCGCGGGTGAAACCTGTTATCCCTTTTTTCATTCTAAAATTCACTGCCACTTCGGGAGCTTGTGTCTCCAGAATCTCTATTGCCTTGACAGAAACGACAGGAGTTTTTGATAATTCGAATTTCATGTCAGGTAGTGCATTGATATCAATATCAGGTAGATTTAGTGTGATCGTGGTGTCATCAAGCTGAATAACAAATGAGAGTAAGCGATTGTGAGTTTCACGAAGTTTGGGGCGTTCAAGTGCTATTGCAGAGACGAGCTCATCTTGTAGTTTGCGATTGTTTTTTAATTCTTCAAGGATTTCGAATTCGAAAGTTGTATTGAGAAGTGTAATATCACGGTGCAGATTTCGTAAAACTTTAGCTTCATCTTTTTGAAGGTCGGTAGTGTTATGTCTGTATTTTTTTAGCTCCCTCTGCAGATCATCAAGGTCTTTCTGCAATCGAGAGATGTCATCGTAGTATTTACCTTTAGCTAATCTTGTAGCGACAAAGGCAAGTCGTTTGCGCTCGAATGCGGCCAATTTATCCGACATTTCTGATAGATAGGTCCCATAGTCGGTAGTAAGTACTTCAAGTTGTTCAAGTATCGACAAGTAGTCCTTTGCAAGTGCCCGAGCTTCACTCGATGTTTTGACTCTTGTTTTCTTCGGAGAGTCAATATCTCCTCCGGGGGGAGGTGCGATCTGTCCAAATGCAAAAGAAGTTAACAGTATGCCCCAGCAGAGCATACTGATAACAGTAGTTTTGACAGTGCGAATATGTATGCTAGGGCGTATCATGATTGCGTACGTATGTTTCTCACTCAGTCTCCATCCCAAGGATGTTCAGCAGTCCATTCGTTTCTGGTCGATTCGGTCTTTATTTTGCAGAAGATATCTACCTGATTCCATGCTGGCAAGTTTGTTCGCCTTAACATTTGTAATCTCCCTCTCCGATTTTAATTCGCAAACGGGTCAGAATTTTTCCGAACCTTACCTACTAGATACGTTTTAAACCGCTTTCGGTTGCGTCATTATCGTGTCATGAGAGAGTATTATTGTGGAATAAACAGGGCTGAAAAATCTTGAAAAAAGTGAGCAATGATTCCAGGCCAGATTGTACCAGTTCGAATATACAAGAGAGAGAAAAGTAAGCCGTAGACAGCTATAATAATCATACCTGGTATTCCTTGATATGCAT
>JAJRUL010000030.1 GCA_024277795.1 Candidatus Zixiibacteriota bacterium | reverse complement strand
GATTGATGCTGATGTTTTTGTTGGTGTATCTGTAAAAGATCTTGTAACGCAGAAAATGGTCAAATCGATGGCGAAGGATCCAATAATTTTTGCGATGGCAAATCCTGATCCTGAGATTACATATCCTGAAGCAATTGCCGCTCGTAAAGATGCTATTGTTGCTACGGGACGGTCCGATTTTCCGAATCAAGTTAACAATGTGTTGGGGTTCCCGTTTATTTTCCGTGGTGCACTCGATGTTGCGGCAACATGTATAAATGAAGATATGAAAATAGCAGCAGTTAAAGCACTCGCTGATCTTGCCCGCCAAACGGTTCCTGAACAAGTGGCTGAAGCGTACGACGGCGATGTTTTTCGATATGGTCGTGAGTATCTGATCCCGAAACCGTTCGATCATAGAATTCTCCTCTGGGAATCATTGGCTGTTGCTAAGGCTGCAATGGATTCAGGAGTCGCTCGTATTGAGCGGGATCTCGACCAATACAAACATGAGTTGGAAGAGAGAATCGGACAGGGGCACAAAATCCTCTCTGCTGTTAGTGAAAAAGCGAAAAGAAGACCAAAGAGAATAGTCTTTACTGATGGTGACTCTACAAGAGTATTACAGGCCGCCAGAATTATTAAGGACGAGGGAATTGGGTTTCCTGTACTTCTCGGTCAGGTATCCGCTATCAAAGATGTCGCAAAAGCAGAAGAAGTAGACTTAGATGGGATTGAGTTAATTGATCCGAGAGAGTCTGATAAGCGTACAGAATATGCTGAAATTTATTTTGAGAAGCGGAAACGACGTGGAGTTACGCTTGATACCGCATTACGAAGAATACGTGATCGGATATATTACGGTATAATGATGCTGGAGGTGGGAGATTGCGATGCAGTTTTGGGAGGGGTTAAGTCTGATTATCCTGCTACAATTCGACCAGCTCTTGAGATTATCGAACTTGCTGAAGGTATCTCTCGAGTTTCAGGTCTTTTTGCGATGCTTCAGAAGGAGAAAGTATTCATGTTTGCCGACACCAATGTGAATATTAATCCTAGTGCTGAAGAACTTGCTGAGATAGCACTTTGTGCGGCAAATGTAGCGAGACGTTTTGAGATTGAACCTAGGGTAGCAATGCTTTCATTTTCCAACTTTGGTTCAGTTGTCTGTCCTGAATCAAAAAAAGTATGCAAAGCGACACAAATTATCAGAGAAAAAGCTCCTGATCTCATTGTTGAAGGTGAAATGCAAGCTGATACTGCTCTTATGCCTGAGCTGATGAAAAAGCATTATCCGTTTTCACGCCTTCAGGAACAAGCAAATGTTTTTATTTTCCCCGATCTGCATTCAGGAAATATTGCCTACAAGCTTATTAAGCGAATAGGGGGGCTGGAAGCTGTCGGACCGATTCTGATGGGACTATCGAAGCCTGTGCATGTGCTTCATCGGGCTTTAAATGTAAATGAAATAGTAGATATGGCGGCAATTGCGGTTGTAGATGCTCAGAAACGAAAATGAATGCTGATTTGAAGTAGCGTCGTGTCGGTGAGTTGATGTTTTTTATTGCTCAGATCGACACTACTGTGTAAACTGAACGCTACTTGTGTACGATACTGAATATAAGTGCGTAATCTCAAGGACTGAGTAGTAGCAAAAGGATAGTGTGTGGGATTTTTTGATCTTCTTTCTAATGATATTGGTATCGATTTAGGTACCGCTAACACTCTTGTATATGTTCGCAATCAGGGAATTGTCCTGAATGAACCATCAGTAGTTGCGATCGAGAAATCAACGGGGAAAGTCCTTGCGATTGGTGCGGCGGCAAAGGAGATGACGGGTAGAACTCCAGGGGGTATTGATGCTATTCGACCTCTCAAGGATGGTGTGATCGCTGATTTTGAAATATCTGAAAAACTCATAGCCGATTTTATCCGTCGTGTTGTCAAACATAAATACTTGATGAAACCTAGCGTTGTCGTGTGTGTACCGTCAGGTATTACTGAAGTGGAAAAACGCGCAGTACGTGACTCTGCGGAGAATGCAGGAGCACGTGAAGTCTATCTCTTGCAAGAACCGATGGCTGCCGCTATTGGGGTTGGTCTCCCAGTTGATCAGCCCTCAGGTTCTATGGTTATTGATATTGGCGGAGGAACATCTGAGATCGCTGTTATTGCGTTGAATGGGATAATCAATGATACTTCGATTCGAGTCGGCGGGGATGAAATGAATGAGGCAATTATTCAGTATCTCAAAAAGAATTACAATCTATTGATCGGTGAGCTTACTGCTGAAGATATTAAAATACGGATTGGCTCAGCTTTCCCGCTTGATAAAGAGGTTTCTATTGAAATTAAAGGTCGTGATCTTGTCGCAGGTGTGCCTAAGAATCTCAAGTTGTCATCAGTTCAAGTGCGTGAAGCTCTTAGTGAAACGATTGATATCATAGTAGAGGCAGTCCGTCAGGCTTTGGAAAGGACTCCTCCAGAACTGGCCTCAGATATTCTCGAACGTGGGATAATACTGACTGGTGGAGGTGCACTTTTGCGAGGTTTGGATAAGAGACTACGCCAAGAGACCAACCTTCCGGTCAATATTGCTGAAGATCCGTTGACATGTGTAGTTCGAGGGACAGGTAAAGTTCTTGAAGACTTTGCAGCGTATACAAAAGTACTCGAGAAAAGCCGACGGGACTAAGTCTATCAACTTGTTAGACAGCTCATTACGCTGTTTTCTTTTCTGAATCTGCTACTATCATTAATTGATTCTGTAAAAAACTCACATTCGCGATTAATCTTTTTCTTGGGCTTGCTGTCTTATGGGTAGAAATTGTAATAATGGCACAGGAGAGTAATGACAGAATAGCCCGTCTGGTTGAGCAGGCAAAACGGGGTGACCGAGAGGCTTTCTCTGAGATAGTGAAATTAGTGATGAATAGAGTAGTAGCATTGACATACAGGATAACAGGAAATCGTGAAACCGCCCTCGATCTGGCACAGGATACTCTTATCACTGCGTGGGAGCGTTTGGAGCAATTCCGAGGGGAATCGAGCTTCCTGAGTTGGTTGATGCGTATTGCAACCAATCGATCATTGAATCACTTAAGTAGAGCTGTTACTGTTCGAGAACAGGGAGTGGATCCTGTTACTGTTGAACAGATATCTGTTTCTACAAGCTCTAATCCGGAAAAAGAATTAGAGGGCGTGGAACTGCAACAGTCCGTACAGTCTTTCATGAGCAAACTTCCAACTCAACAACGAATAGCTTTTGAGTTGAGATTCTATCAGCAGTTTAGCTTTGATGAGATTGCAGGGGTCACAGGGAAAGCATTGGGGACAGTTAAAACAAACTATCGCGAATCAATAAAGAAACTGCGCGTGTGGATGAAAGACAAAGGACACCACTCATGAAATGCGCACTCATACAGCAAGAACTGATCGAGCTTACAGGGCAGGAATTGTCTCATTCACTAAGTCAGCATCTGTCTGAATGCTGTGAGTGTTCCTCCTTCTGGACAGAGTTGATAACCCTATCTGACTTATTGGTGACTGAGAATTTTGAGCTTTCAGAGTCGGAATCAGAGCGTCTGCTCCAGAACATCGAAGATGGAATTGCGCTTAGGACGATCAAGTTGGTTAACAGACGATCATTCAAATTGACACAGCTTATTCCGATCGCCGCGAGCATTTTATTGCTATTCGGAATCAATAGGATGAAGCCTGATCAGAATAGACAGATTACTCAAATAGCTGAAACGACCATTGAGTCTGATTACTACGAACCTGAAGAGACGATGGTATCTGAATTGCTTTCAGAATATACATCATATAGGTTCGCTGAGCCGAGCGAAACGCTATTGGGTGATTTGACTGATGATGAATTGGCTTACTTAAATGATAATTTTGATGTGGGAGATATACTGTGACAAGTAGAAATGTTGCTCTGATTGCTCTTGTTGTTTCGCTAATATTGTCAGGTGGAAGAACCAGAGCGGGAGATGAATCGACACATGAAGGTTCGGACAATCAGGATATCAACGTTTCAAAAGAGACACCAAGTGTGGTCTTTGCTCAGTTCGATCGACCTGAACTGTTCAATGCTCGTATGGATCACCGACGGCAACGTCGGGATCGGGACGAATTTACTCCCGGTGCAGGTTGGGGGCCTGACAAGAAAAGAGGGCGGAAGCATTTGGAGCAATTCAGGCTCCTGAAGCTTCTTGAACTTCTCGATATGGATGATGAACAAGAAGTTGAATTTATAGTCAACTTTCGTAAGCATAGAAAAGAGTTGGGCAAACTTGCACGAAAACGTGCATCAATTACAAAAGAGTTGTCTCAGAAAGTAAAAGGAGATGAGGTTACCGAAAGAGATATACGCAAAACTATAACACTACTTGAGAAGAATGACCATAAACGTAACATGGTACAGGAGCAATTCATGGAGGGTGCCTCTGCGTATTTATCTCCTGTACAAATAGGCAAGTTGATACTCTTTCAAGAGAAATTTGAATTAGAACTGTTGGAAGCAGTACGCGGTTTCCGTCAACGGAGTATGCATACGCCAGATTGGGATTGTGATGATTCCATGAACCGTGGTCGAGACCGTCGTTAGCCGATAACATACTATAAGAAACCAAGTATAAGGAGTAGATGAAATGAAGAAGACGTATGTATTATTGATGGTTGTTTTGCTGATCTCAGCATCGATTATGGCACAACCTCACATGATGGGAGAAAGAGATTGTGATGCACCACGTCCTCCTCGTCATGAGGGTATGTGTGCTCAGAGTTGTGATGGTCATGGAATGGGGATGAAAGGGAAGCATGGTCAAGCACCAATGATGCGTATTGCTCTTCGTTTTGCTGATGAAATCGGCTTAACTGATGAGCAGAGAGAACAGATTGAGAAAGCTCGTTTCAAACATAAGATGAGTATGATTGATTTGAAAGCTGATGTTGCGCGAGCAAAACTACAGGTTAAAGCTCTCACGCGTGATGATGATGCCAATGAAGTTGAAGTTATGAGAGCGATTGATCAAGTGGCTAAAGCAAAAGCTGAAATGGCTAAGATGAAGTACAAAAACCGCAAAAAAATGAAATCTATCCTGACTGATCAGCAAAGAGCAAAGCTAACGGAGCTCCGAAAAGAGAGGCAATCAAAACGGATGGAAATGCATCATAGAGGGTTTGAACGGGAACGTGGAGATAAGAAGAGTTTTAGAGGGTACCGTAGGAATCGTAGCTAGTTTATCTTTTTGTATCAAACTATAAAAGCCCGCAATAACAGCGGGCTTTTCCTATTTCTGACAATTCTGTCATGTTGGTCAACCCTATTTTGTAAATGGTTGATTATCAATAAAATAAATTGCAAATGTGTCTGCCATTATGGCGTATTATAGTCAGATTCGCTTGCCTTTGCGCTCTCAGAATGCTACATTATTACCATGCAGTATACAAAAGAGAGCATAATTGATTTTATTCGGAGCAATGCAGATCATCCGATGAAGATGAAGGCTTTAGCTCAAGCTCTGAATATAAAATCGAAAGACTACGCACGATTTCGCAATGTAGTTAAATCACTCATTGCTTCTGGTGATCTGATCAAGTTAAAGCGCGGTCAGATCGGTTTGGCTGATGAAATGAATATCGTGGTTGGCGAATTGATGGTAACCAAGTCGGGGACAGGGTTTCTTGCAGATCCGACAGGTGAACAGGACATTATGATACCTTCCTCAGCTTTGGCTAACGCACTTGATGGCGACAAAGTAATGGTTCGTTTGACAGGTTCCTGGTCCGACCGTCGATTGGGGACAGTTATCAGAGTTCAGGAACGTAGTGGGAAAGTGATAGTGGGGAGCTTTCAGCAGGGGCCTCACTACGCATTTGTAAAGCCTGATAACAGGAGAATTCACAGGCATATTTATATCCCTAGTGACCGTGGAGGTGGAGCTAAAGATGGTCAAAAAGTAGTTTGTGAAATCACCGCTTTTGAAGATGCGAGTCAAAGTCCAGTAGGACGTATTGTCGAAGTTATCGGATACCCGCAACAACCTGGTGTCGATATGATTTCGGTTATGCGGAATTACGGGTTCACAATGGAGTTCTCTGATGCTGTACTTGCTGAGGCTGAGAAGGCGGCATCAGGTCTTCAAGATGCAATTAGTAACCGTGTTGATTTGACCTCTGAGTTAATCTTCACTATTGATCCTGAAGACGCTAAAGATTTTGATGATGCTATTTCTGTTGTTCGCAAACGAGATGGGTATCAACTTTCAGTCCATATTGCTGATGTTTCGTATTTTGTCACTTCGGGTACAGAATTGGATAGCGTTGCATTTGATCGCGGTACATCTGTCTATTTGCCTGGTATGGTAATACCAATGCTTCCTGAAGTTCTTTCGAACAATGTCTGTTCACTCATGCCAAATCGTAAGCGTCTCGCTTTTTCGGTGACAATGGAGATCGACAAGAATGGTAAGATGCTTAAATGGCGATTACAGGACACGGTTATTAAATCGCAAGCTCGCCTTTCTTATGAGGATGCGCAGGATTTCTTTGACAACGGTTTGCCTGATTCGGGTGGGAAGAGCAAAGTAAGACGTGTGGCCGAGAGCCTGACAATAGCACGTGAGTTGGCTAATAAATTGAGTCAACAGAGGTTTAAGAATGGCTCACTCGATTTTGATCTGCCTGAATCTAAAATGATACTAAACGACAAAGGGGAAGTGACAGAACTCGGCAGTAAAGTACGGCTTGAAGCTCATCGGCTAATTGAAGAGTTTATGTTGGCGGCTAATCGTGCAGTAGCTTTTGAAGTGTTCAGACTGGGGTTACCGTTTATTTATCGAGTGCATGACAAGCCTGATCTTGAGAAGCTTGAAGCTTTCTCACATTTGATGAAACAACTCGGGTATAAATTTCCAGTATCAAAAAATATCCGTCCAAAAGATATGGCAAAGTTTCTCAAAGAAATACATGATGTCCCTGAAGCTGATTTTATCAATGAACTTATGTTGCGATCAATGCAAAAAGCGGTCTATCAACGTGAGAATATAGGACATTTCGGACTGGCATTTTCACACTATACGCATTTTACGTCACCTATCAGAAGGTATCCCGACCTCTTGGTGCATAGACTTTTGAGGTCAATAGAAAAAGGAAAGTATCCATCTCAATTTGCACGCAGAATAGTTGGAGTGATTGACAATGTTGGTAAGCATTGTTCAGAAAGAGAGAGGATTGCGGAATCTGCTGAAAGAGAAGCAATAAAGATCAAGCAGGTTGCATTTATGGCTCGCTATGTTGGGGATGAGTTCGATGGTGTTGTTTCGGGAGTTACTAATTTTGGTTTCTTCGTTCGTCTGGCAAACTTCGGAGCAGAAGGTCTGGTTCGCGTGAGTACTTTAGAAGATGATTATTATAATTTTGATGAACGTACATACACACTGACTGGTAGCAGACACGGGAAGAAATATCGTCTTGGAGATCAGGTGCGAGTGGTAATAACAAATGTGAATACGGAGAATAATGAGATTGAGCTGGGTACACTTCAGAAGAAGCGAACAGTTACTCGTGCTCGAAGACCTGTATCCACAGGGAAGTCGAAGCATCCTGCCCGACAAAAAAACAAAGTTGCACATAGTGGTAAACGTAGAGGAACGGGGAAAGCAACTAGCAAGAATAAGGCAAAGAACAAGAACAAGGGTAAAAGCAAGAATAAAGGAAAGAGAAGATGAAAAATCGTGTTGTAATTCTTGCTGACTCCAACAATGAGAATGTAGACTGGTCAAAAATCGGGACTCTATTTACTGAATTGTCAGAATTGTACCAGCATGCTCGTGAACGACAGGTTGATATTGTTCTAGTTGAACAGTCTCGTACTGATATGAAACGTCAGGTAGCATCACGGATTCGACAGTACAACGGTCTGACAGAAATATGGATGGTGAGTAAACAGTCGTCGATGGTTGAGGATCTACCTAACTATATCGATGGTACACTTTCAGAGGAGCTTGGAGTTGATCGCCTTAAGCAAAGGATAGAACTTATTCTTCATCAGAAGGACCTATTGAGGGACTATCATATAGTTGCACGTTCAGCTCGGATGAAAGCTGTCGCCGAATTTATCGAACGCATAGCTCCGACTGAGATGCCAACTTTGATTGTAGGTCCGTCGGGCTCCGGTAAAGAACTTGTTGCGCGTGCTATTCATGACAATTCTGAACGTTCATCAAAACCATTTGTTGCGATAAACTGCGGTGCGTTGGCAGAGGGTATACTTGAATCAGAATTATTTGGCCATGAGAAGGGCGCATTTACAGGCTCAATAGGAAAAAGAGACGGTCTTTTTCACAAGGCTGAGGGTGGGACTATTTTTCTCGATGAGATCGGCGAAACAAAGCCTGATATGCAAGTTAAGCTCCTGCGGGTTTTAGAAGATGGGACATACTATCCAGTCGGTTCATCGGTCCCGAAGCAAGCAAATGTACGGGTGGTGAGTGCAACAAATCGAGATTTGTCGGATGCTATTGTTGAACAAACATTTCGCGAAGATCTCTATTTTCGGATTGGGGTTGTAAAGATTACTCTTCCTTCACTATTGGAACGTAAAGAAGATATTGAACCGATTCTACAATATTTTTGGAGTGGTCATAAGATTAGTTATGCAATAGGTGCGTTAGAATTACTTATGCAGTACGATTGGCCGGGCAATATACGACAGTTACGGAATTTTGCCGACCGTATTATTGCTTTGAAGCCCGGCGGATTGGCTGATGTAAACGATGTTGAACGATTCCTCGAAGAACAGCATACAAGCAATAGAAACCTTCCGGTGAGTACAGGGAAAACTGTCGAAGAGGCGGGGCAAGAGTTGATTTATAGAGCAATTCTACAACTCGGTAATGAAGTGCGTCTCTTACGTGATCTTATTACTGCAAACCTTCCGTCTGAAGTGACCTCAGATGCGTATGTTCCAAGTGACGATGCTGTGACCTCTTCTGATACGGTGGAAGAGATGGAAAAAGTGTTGATTGCTCAAGTATTGGGGGCTACAAATGGCAACCGAAAGGAGGCGGCGAAACGATTGGGAATAGGGGAAAGGACACTTTACCGCAAGTTGAAGAAATACAATTTGCAGTAAAAATCTGTTTATGTAGTATTGTTGCATTTGTTTTGCTGTTGCCATCGTTGGGCTATGGGCAGGAGTTGACAACATCGGCATATCCGTCAGAAGACGAACTCTATGAAGCTCTTCTGAGGAATGAAATAACGTATGAGGAATTTAATGACATCAGAGATTTACTTGAGCGCGGAGTTGACTCACTCAGCCAGCATTTGTGGGATATAATTCCCAACCTCAGCCCCTTTGCAAATCTGCCTGTTTCAAGGACGACATTACTGGTTAATGAACAAGCGACTCCATTTCGAAACAAAAGTATCGCTCAACGACATATTGATTATAAGCACACATATCAAACGCAGATAGTTGATGAACCAGTTTCTAAGTATATATCAAGTCTGAGGGTTGATTTGTCGCGCAACTGGTCAGCGTTAGTCACGACTAAGCGAGAGTTCAGCGGACGAGAGAGGTTAATGCGTCGCTATGTTGCATTTCATAACAAAGAGGGATTGTTACGGGAGATGATTGTTGGGAGTTTTAGCCGACGACTCGGTCTTGGCTCAGTTGTTGGTTATCGCGGGAAATTACTCAACTATTCAGATAGACTCGGCAGGGAGACAATTCTTTTTCCAGACTACGGTGGCTCCAACGGTTTGTTCCTTAAGTTAGTGAAAGATAATTTAAGGATAGATATGCTCTCATCAGTTCAAAGAGATGCCAATCATAGTCTTACTACTCATGCCGTGCAAATTATGCATCAGACAAAGCAAACTAAAGTTTATCTTATTGGAGCAATCAATAAAGTGGATAGGCGGGCAACTTCTTTATCTTTTGACAACAGTGCATTAGCAGTAGGATCATCATATAATTATTCAAACGGGAAGTTTTGGTTTGAATCTTCGTGGCAATTTGATAATCGCCTTGATCCTGTGGCACTGATTATTGAGGGGAGGCATAATCTGAAGAATGCTGAGATTCTTTATGCAGGCTGGGTCTATGGGGATAGTTATGTTGATTTATCAGGGGATAGCAAAGCGGGTAATATGACGCGCAGGCTTGACCTTGAAAACGTTGATTTGAGATACTCGAACAAACGTACAGGTGTCGAGGGCGGTATGGTCAAGACTGTCTTGGAGCCTGTTTCAGGTTGGCAGGTGGTGACATCAGCGGTTATCTCTTCTCTGAATAAAGATACAATCAATGGCCAACTTCTTACGGCAATCGTAAGAAAGATTTCCCCGCAATGGTCAATCCGACTTGACCACCTTAACAAAACACGTCATCGAGCCGATGATAATGTAAACGTTGATGATGTTAATCGACGCACCCGTTTTGAAACGAAATATAGTAGTGGAAATTCTGTCATCCGAGCTTATATTGCGTACTTGACAGCAAGTGGCAAGGATGACCGACTTGCTTTTTTTATCCGATGGCACATTAAGACAGCAAGCTTAGGCAAAATTGATGTGTGGTCAAATATGGCACGATTGAATGCAAGGGAAGGCATGATCAATTATTGGTATGTATATATAGACAACAGTCAGAGAATCAACAGTTCGATGTCTACTGGTGTCAAAGTCAGCCACCGATATAATCGTCGATCTTCAGATAAGCACCTGACTACAGTGACACTTGAGTTGAGGGTGACATTGTGAAAAAGATTCTTATCTATGTATTGATAGTCTCTTTCTGCTGTATCTTTGCTGGCTCCGCACAAGCAAAGATCGTAGTCAATGAAGTGTTAGCTAACGAACCTGGGGCATTTACGACTCTTGAGTGGATAGAGCTTCACAATACTGCTGATACTACTGTTTCTTTGAAGGGGTACAGTCTTTGGGTGGATGCACCGCAGGTGCGGATTACACTACCTGATGAAGCAGTTATTACTCCCTCTGGTTTTTACATCATCTGCAGAAGATTATATACTTCAGGAACAACACACGGTTTCGAAGAGGCTTGGGGGGACAATAGCGGTGTTTGGGGAGATGGTCTTCTTGAATCACAAGTTCCCCTTCCAATTGAACGAAGCTTTGAATTGATCAATGGTTCCGGAACTGTGCGGTTGTTTGATACGGTAGGGTTTGAAGTAGATAAGTTGATATGGACCGAATCGGGACAGGATGGTCGTTCATGGGAGAAACCGTCACCATTATCGAGTATAATTGCTCAGTCTATTGACCAAAGCGGTGGGACTCCAGGTTTTATTAATTCTCAAACTCGTGCATCCTATGACCTCTCTTTAGGCTTACTGTTGATTGATTATGACAACCCTTTTGTGACAGTTACGTTTGGTATCATTAACATGGGGATTTCAACGGTTACATCTGCAACGTTGAGTATACTAACAAAATCAGCTTCAGGGCTTTTTGATGATACGTTGGATTTTGTGACTTTACCAGCTTATGGTGTTGCTCAGGTCGGTACAATTGAAAGAACTTTGAACCTTCCGGGAGATTATATCAATGTTGCGGCACAGCTTTCGGATGACTTTCGTAATAACAACAATGTGTTGGAGTTTGTCTTGCCGGGGCGTGATTTCCCTGGGATTATTCTCTCGGAATTCTTGGCCAATCCGACTGCCGGGGCATCGGCTGAGTGGATTGAAATTCAGAATGTGTCAACTTCAGCAATAGATGTTTCAGGCTGGCAAGTGGGGGACTCACGGAACCTCTATACAATTTCAGATAATGCATTATATCTTGCTCCTGACGAGTTCCTTGTTCTTGTTCGAGATTCAGTTGCCTTTATTTCTGCCTTCCCTAATTTTACAGGGAGCTACTTTGAACCAACAGGCTGGGGGCCATTAAATGATGCTGGTGATACGGTTCGTTTAGTTGATATGCTCGGAATACAGGCTGGGTTGATTCCATATAGTGAAGTTTTCGAAGACGATCATACGTGGGGACGATCTGAGAACTCTGACTTAGGGTGGGGGCCTTCACTTTCATCAGGCGGAACTCCCGGTGAGATGAATGAAGTTGCGGCTTTACAGAACAGCGATGAGATTATGATTACTGTCTCCCCGGGTATTTTCTCGCCAGATGGTGATGGTAGAGATGAGACTGTGACTATCAACATCGAGGCTCCTTTTGCTGACGACTATGAAATGCGTATTTATGATAAACAAGGAAGAGTCGTTTATACGTTTGAGATTGGGAGCTATCTTGCGCCTGAATATGTTTGGGATGGATATTCTGATGCGGGTAAGAGACTGCCGATTGGAATCTATATCATATATTTTGAAGCTGTCGGTGTTGAATCAGCGAAACAAACGGTAGTAATAGCAAGGTAAAAGCATGACACGACTACCGCACATATTGTTGCTGATTCTTATGCTATTCATACTCTGCTCGAATGTCAGCAGTTTTGATTTTACTACGGGTCGTTCCGATGGAATGGGGGGGACCGTATTGTTATCTGATCCGTCAGCATCAGTTTTGGTCTCAGCTCCTTCTGGTTGGTTGCCTGATAAAGAGTTGCGGGTTGAGATGACCGGTACTAGGCATTTCGATATTAGTGCTCTTGATCAGGTGAATGTTTCTATAGCATATCGCCATGGAAAAGTAAGCGGTGCTTTAGGTATGAGTCAGATAGGTCAACGTGACTATTATGCTGAGCGAACCTTGAAGCTAGCGTTTGCATATCAGAAGAGTGAATATGGAATTGGAGGGACCTTCTCCAGCGAAATAGTATCCTTTGGGTTGGGTTATGAAGCTCTGAATGCAAGTACAGTTGGGATAAATGCTTTTGGAAAGTATAAGATTATCAAGGGAGCTTTGGTCATAGATAATCTGACTTCTCCCTCTTTGAACGAAGGATCCCCTGAAGTATCACCAAAGATGAGTTTATTCACAGAGATTCAAGGGAAGGAATCGTTTGTAATCACAGCAAGATTGACGGTTGAAGACAGGGAAAAACCACAGTTTGGTATAGGTCAGAGGCTGATTGTTTCTGAATATGGAGCACTTTTCTGGGGTCTTTCTTCTGAACCTACTAAATACGGGTTTGGGTTTGATGGGTATTACAAGGATGCTCGTTTGACATACGCAACATCATATCATCCGTCACTTGGTTTCTCTTATACTGTGACTCTTGCGTATCAACTGGGGAAGAAAGGTGTGGTTGCTGATGATGAACCCTCTCGGTAACCCCGCGATGCTTTTGTATGAGTAAATCTTGGCCACTTGATCGAACTGATATTGAGCGACGTGAGAAGGAGATTCTTGCTCCTTATGCCGCCAAAGCAGTTGAGTCAAAGGGGCGTGTCTACCCGCAGAAAGAACATCGTTTCCGAACAGCATACCAACGTGACCGTGATCGGATCATTCATTCAACAGCATTCAGAAGACTTGAATATAAAACGCAGGTTTTTATCCCTCATGAACGGGATCACTTTCGTACTCGACTCACACATACTATTGAAGTCGCCCAGATTAGCCGTACTCTCGCACGGAGTCTTGGTCTAAATGAGGATCTTGCAGAGGCGATAGCGCTTGTTCATGACCTCGGGCATACACCATATGGTCACAGTGGTGAAGATGTTCTGGATGAATTGTTACGTGATCATGGTGGTTTCAATCATAACAGACAATCTTTGAAGATAGTTGATCTTCTTGAACAGCGGTATCCTGATCACCCCGGCCTTAATCTTTCTTATGAAGTTCGTGAAGGGATTGCCCGCCATGAAACCACGGTTCGAATAGACCTTCCTGAGTTTCCTCTCGATATTAAGCCAACTTTGGAAGCATCACTTGTAGATATCGCTGATGAAATTGCATACAATGCACATGACATTGATGACGGAATTTCATCTGGTTTACTTACATTTGATGTGATTAAGAATGATTCTGTATGGGATGCTATTTCAGATGACAAGATACGTGCAACCGTACAAGCAGATGTTGGCCAGGCGCGTTATATGTTAGTCCGTCATTTAGTTAATCTCTTTGCATCTGACGTGATAGAGTATACGAGAGAGCGTTTGAGGCAACACCAACTTGGATCGGTTGACGATGTTCGTAAGCTCAAAGAGAATCTTGTCGGTTATTCTCCTGCATTAAAAACAGTTGCTTCGACTCTCAAACAATTTCTCAGGAAAAATCTGTATAAACACTCAGCTTTAGTCGACCTTTCTAAATCAGCCAGTGAGACTATTCAAGTATTATATAAGCATTTTCTGACTCACCAAGATTGTCTTCCTGATCGTTACCAATCTATGCTTGATAACGAAAAAGCTGAGATTGTTGTAGCTGATTACATTGCTGGTATGACTGACCGATATGCTGATATGTTGGTTGTAGGTATCAGATCCTGAGATTCCCGCAGTACATTTCTCTGAGTATGCATTCAGGTGCAATACAATTTGGTCTTTTTTCCCTAAGTTGTTGTTAATCAATATGTCATCTCATTGATGAAACTGGCATAGTGATTGCAGTAAGAGAGGTATGGAATGTTATTTCGGATCTCACAAACTGCCTGAAAATAACGGGCTGGACAAATCGACCTTGGTTTCCTTTCATATCCCGGAAGTAGGAATCAGGTTCAAAGCGCCATTTGCGGCAATAAATGCAGATCATGGTGATCTGGCCGCTCTGTTGGCTCTGTTAGAGTTCATTGATACAAACCAGAAACAGTTACCGAACAAAGCATATGAAATTTATGGTAACAACCTGAAGGTTATCAATGGTGTGAATCATCGCGATGAGCTTCCTGAGAGTTTTGCCCATCTGCTTGAGAAGGCCGAGAAATACAGGAAGAAATACCGTTTTTCGCTTGATTGGCAATCAAGGCGAGATAACCCTGAGTTGGATTCTCTTTTCGATTGACCAGTCAATATGAGTCAGTGTATACTGACTCTGTATGATCACCCCGAAGACACTATTCAAAGAGATACAAGCTGGTAAATTTAAGCCAGCATATTATTTTTTCGGTGCCGAGGACTATCGAATCTTCGAGGCTGAAAAGTTTATTGCATCAAGTTTTCTTCCTAATCGCCAACTGACAACGAATTACCGTCGTATTGATGCTCGTCAGACAAAATGTGGTGATCTTATTACTGAGCTTTCAACAATTCCAATGTTGGGGGAGAGACAGGTTTTTGTCATCGTTTCATTTCAAAGCTATTCACCGAAACAGATTGCATCTGTCCTGTCACTATTGACTCCTCCTGACCCCCATCGAGTTATTATCTTTTCATCTCCGTCGAGCAAGGCTCCTCGCAAGAAATCGAAATTCTTTACTACAATGGATAAGGCTGTTGTAACGGTTGAGTTCAAGAGGCTTTCACCTGCTGATGTAGCTGTACGAATACAGGCACATCTGCAAAAAGAAGGGCTGACGATAGATAGAGAGGCAGTTACTCTCCTTTCAGAGTTAGTAGATGGTAATTTTGGGGCGATCAATGCAGAAATCGCGAAGCTGATCGAATTCAAAGGAGCTGAGAAGAATATAAGTGTAGAAGATATACGAACGTTGACTTCTGGTTATGAGATATTTAACATTTTTGAACTGGCTGATCATGTTGTGCAGGGCAATACGAGGAAACTTATCAAGATGATCAGACAGTTGAATGCATCCGGACATTCGCCAGTAAGTCTCGGCTTTCTAATGCAACAGCACTTTCTTTCACTCTACTTTGTAAAGAATGGCAAGCCTCCTGTAGGAAATCGGGCATTTTTGATACCACATTTTCGCAGGCAGGCAACAGGTTATGATAATACTCGCCTAGAACAGATTATTATTCAATTAGCTGATCTTGATTCAGCATTTCGACGTTCCAAATTGAAGCCGATGATAGCATTTGAGATGTGTGTTCTTACCTTGGCCGGGGAGAAGGTAAGCGGATATGGACGATAAAAATCGGGAAGATTCCGCTGTCCAACCTGTATCAACAGAGGATATAGAAACAGGACGATTTGTTGAAGAGGCTCGAAAAGGTGACAAGAGGGCTTTCGGTCATCTTGTCCGAATCTATCAGAAGAAATTATTTCGATTTATATATGGTCTGACGGGATCGTTTGATATGACTGAAGATATTGTGCAGGAGTCATTTGTGAAAGCTTATCAAGCTTTAGAACGATTCAAACCAGGTCATGCTTTTTATCCATGGATAGCGACGATTGCAAGAAATACTGCTTTTAATCAGATGCAGAGAGAGAAACGAAAAGAATCGCTCGATCAGAAGGAAGAGACAGGTTTTGACATCGAATCATCTGAGGCTGATCCACTTGCTCTTTTGCAAAACAGTGAAAATCAGAAACGATTTTATACAGCCCTGAAGTCTATGCCAGAAAATCAACGAAAAGTTTTTGTCTTAAGGCATTTTGAAGAGATGGACTATGCTGATATTGCGTCTGCACTTGAAATTCCGACAGGTACTGTCGATTCCCGGCTTTATCGTGCACGGCAGTATCTCATCGAACAGTTAAAGGATCTGCTGTAGTATATGGATCACGATTTTTTCAAAGAGAAGCTTTCAAGCTATTATGACAAACAATTGTCTGAAGAGGATATAATTGCTGTCGAAAGGCATCTTGATTTATGTGTAGAATGCCAAGAAGCACTCAGTGAGCTTGAAAAAATCGATTTGTTTATAGAGCAGAACTCGGTTCCTGAAGAATCTGATTATTGGGAGCAATCCGCTGAGAGAATTATTGAGGCTATTGATTCAGTCGATCAGGTAAAGAATGTCCAAACTGTAAGACCGATGTGGAAAGGGTTGGGGTGGAAGATAACAGCGGTCGCGGCATCTGTGGCTTTCTTAACATTTATCGGACTTCATGATGATGATATTTCTGATGAACAGGTTCCATATATAAGAAGTACTTCTACATTGGAACTGTCTACGGAGAAAGCGGATACTCTTTCTGAGAGTACCTTCACAATAGATGCAACAAAGAGCCTTTCTGCACCTGATGTAGAATTATTGAAGAGTGCTGAGGACAGAAAAGGTGATGCAGGCTTTGTTGAAATATCGAAACAGGATGATCAAACAGCGGTTGGTATGAGGGATAAGACAAGCATCGACGTGCAGAAAAAAACTTCACCTGCTCCGATCGTACGTGCTGCTCAGAAAAACAATTTTACAGAGCGTGTAGGTAAGAAGGCTATTCCTGCTGAGAGTAAAAAAGGGATTGTAGTTGCGGAAGCCAGTCCTGCTGAACATCAGAAAGATATTGTAGCTGAGGGTGTAGCAGAAAATTTGAGTAAACCAGTTCAGACTGTAGAGTTAGAACATAAGGCTAACCTTAGTACAATGGACTCGGTTGTTGCTCGAACGAAAAATTTTACGGCCATGCCCCAATCATTATCTCTGGAAACGGCAAGCAGACTAACGAAGGATACATTGACAGCAGAAGTTACCTCTGATTCACTACAATATTGGGAATCACAGCTACTTGCATTGGAACGACAGCATTCTTCAAAGAAATTGAAATCTCCTCTTACTTTCGGTTTTGCTCGGAGTGATAGTATTCAAGAGAAGAAAGAAACAGTTCGTGTATCTATTGCCAAATGCTACTACCAAATTGCTCTCCTGACAAAGGATACAGATTCGATTCGTTATGATCAGGCAGTGTCACGCTTGAGAAAAATATCTTCAGCTTCTGATTCATCGACGAGGAAAGAGGCTCTTGACTTTCTGAAACGACTTGAGGTGAATAAATAATAGAGACAACTTTTGTCAATTGTTCCCGTATATAAAGACCAGATAGGAGTTCTACTTGTTCGATGGAGGATAGTATATGAGCAGAAAACTATACAGGTCAGAAGACAATAAAGTTGTAGGAGGGGTCTGCGGGGGAGTAGGTGATTATCTTGATATAGATCCGACATTAATAAGGATTGTCACAGTTATTCTCTTTTTTGCCACAGGGATTGGCCCTGTACTTTTAGCGTATATTGTCGGACTGATCATTATGCCAAAACGTCCTCTTGAAGCGGAACCCATACCTGTTGATCGAGAGTACTCGTCATGGCACAAGTATCTTCCGGGTATGATCCTCATTGCCATAGGCACATTATTTCTCATGCACGAAGTCTGGTGGTGGTTCAATTTTGATGCGTGGTGGCCTCTTGTACTGATCATCGGCGGTCTTTACTTGATCTTCCGTAAGCGTAAGGATTATCATTTTGAAGAGGGGATGTCTGCCGCAGAACAGCAAACACAAAACGGAGAGTCGGTCTGATGACACCCGCACGGTTTAGGTGGGGCATGATGCTTATTCTAATAGGCGTTCTGCTTCTGTTGCGAAATGCTGATGTGATCAATGACAATTTTTGGGGTGATCTGTTGATATGGTTTCCTATTGTATTGATTGCTGTAGGAATTGAAAAGATATTCGCACGAAGTCGATTGAAGGTTATCTCATATATTACAACTATCCTACTTGTTTTTGCAGGCCTTGCTATCGCTTTGGCAGGTTCGATGGGGGGGAGAAGTGCTTCCTATTTTAATGAGACAACGTATCGTTTGGAAAAAGATGAATCAATCTCACTAATCAGGGCAGTACTCGAACTTGATGGGACTGATATTACTATTCGTGACTCAGGTGGCGATCTGGTCTATGGGCGATTTGATGAGCTGACACAAAAGCCTAAGATTAGTTATGAAAAAGTTGATGATGTTGCTGAGCTTGAATTTGTTAGTCGCGATGGCAGTTTTCTTGGTGGCGCTGTCAAGATCAATACCAACAGACCACAGGATTGGTCTTTGCGATTTTCACGTGATATCCCATTGGAACTAGAATGTTATGGTGACAATAATGATATGCACCTGAATATGTCGACTACTCCACTTCGTCTTCTTACTATGATTGCTGACAATGCTTCCATTTATCTCAAAATAGGTGAGCTTGAAAAGAAAGTTTCTGTTTCTATAGAAGGTGATGAATCCGATCTGCGGTTGCGGCTTCCTCGCTCAATCGGTATTCAACTTCAGGATGATGAATACAGAACTTACCTTGAATCAATCGGTTTGAAATTAGTCAACGGCTTTTTTGTCAACGACGAGATCGACTCGACGATCAATTTTATCGAGCTTGAGCTTGATGATCGCCTTGATGGTTTTTCGATAGAGTTTTTCTAGCACACTTCCACAAAGTGTACGCCAACAACCGATGCGGCTTGATATCTTGTCAGGCCGCTTTGGTGTGTGTGGTTATATAGTCTTCAGTTCTTAGCAAGTCGGGAGTGGCATGCTCTCGACTCTTGAATTCATTCGCTTCGTGCTTGTCGGTTCCTTAAGCATCTTCCTTGATCGTGTCTGTGATTCATTCTGGAGGCGATATAGATAG
>JAJRUL010000029.1 GCA_024277795.1 Candidatus Zixiibacteriota bacterium | reverse complement strand
CCCCAGAATTCCAACGTATCACCAAACTCAGAGCCAAGTTGCTTATCACATGCCATTCGTAGTAATTCGGAAATATGTTGAGAATCAATTCCTAAATCAGAATACGATAGCCAGTCGTTTTGTAAGTAACCGAGTTTCAAGAGTTTATCTAGTGGAGAGTTGTATGAATAGCTGTGAACTGCTGGGTCGATTTTCCCGAACCCTGTTACCTGCGGCGAAGATGTCGGTTTAGGTTCTTCCGAAACGATGTCTTTAAAGGGCAAGTCGAAGGGAACACAGACCGGTTCTTCTACGGGCAGACTCTTCTTGATATAGGGATTGAGTACGGGAGGTAATGGAGTCAGGGTTGGCTGAGAATGGGGGGTTGTCAGGGCGATTCTTCCATCCTGTTGATAGTAAGCACGCGGATTGAAGACGCGATCGATGTCTTCCCAAGATACATATAAATCACCTAATGCTCTAGCATTAAACGCTTCTTCAATCAAGTATTGATAGCCCGTTGCCTTCAATGTAAGCATTGCCGAGGCAACACAACCATTAAAATCCTCATCATGCTCATCATACTGACTTAATTGTGCAGCAAGCACAGCGTTACAGCTAGTCTTTGTCTCTGGGTGTGTATAGCCGATTTTTTCCAGACAGCGCACTGCAAGAATAGCGGGATATTCATCCGAGAGATAGTCATCAAAGATGTTTTCCAGATGAGGGATAGCTGATGATCCTAGAAGCGCAAATACTTGAATGATGACATGCTCAATATAGATACTTGCTTCATCTGCAAACTGGTCGATAAGTGCTGGGATAGCGGTTTCTGCTCGAAGCTGTCCCAGTGAACGCCAAGCATGAACCTGCGCTGTGGCATTCTCTTCTTCCAGATTGGGATCGAGTGTCATATGTAGAAGTTCGGGGATATGTTGTGATGTGAGATGATACAATTCTGGAAAGTCTGGCCAATCTTCATTATATGCAAGAGCTTTGTGATGTAGTAATGCTGTGACATGAGATGAATATTCTTGATGAGTTGACATGACATCACTCAACCGCTTGAGACGAGATGTTTCTCTGGCAACAATCTGAGCTGAAGATAGGGTTTTTCTCCGCCGTTTTCTCATAAGTTAAACACTCACATCCACACAATCCGTACAAGATTTTATAGTGCCTCCGCCCCAGATGAAAACACATCGCTATTATACAATGTCTTTGCCAAAATTATATTGAATGAAATTATCTCATTTTGAACAGAGAACATCTCTTAATTCGCAATCTCGCCAATCCCCGAAAAAAAACGACATAATGTCGCAAAATTTTTGTTTCTGCGAGTTCAAAACAACATGATCAACATTGATGGTCTTTGCCTCGAAATAACCTACGAATTTTTGATTATTTAACTCCCAATATAACCAATAGTTGAGAAGATGGCATCTGTATACAGATTTTTAGATTGAGGTATACAATCCTCAAATGTTGAAATTACTAGAAATTCCGAAGAGCAGTCTATAATTTGATTTGATGCTGTCAAAATATAATTAAAGCTGAATAATTTAGTTATCAACTGAAATATTTTCAATCGGGAAACAAAATAATTCGTAGAAAAGCTGGCTATATAGAAAATTTACTGAAAAATATTCACCGAGTATTTAGATGACAAAAAGCCTCCATCGATTGAAGGCTTTTCAAATAGTTTGTTCAATTAATCACCTACACAGTAACCTTGGCAGACCGTAATCCACCAACAGCATTCATGAAGACTGCACCAATATCACATGTGCTAGTGTGTGTGTTGCTGTTGACCACTTTGTCACCATAGGCATCCTTGAAATATCGCTCCATCAAGTCTGCCCCACCGCCCACTAGAATCATTGATTTAATACCACGCAGACCATCGTAGTGACGCTCAAAGACTTCATTGATGGCTGCATCAGTATAGAGTTGAATGTTATGGGTCAGCATTGGCTTGAGATCGATAGATTTGCCAGCCGAATGGATCGAGTAATCCCCCGTCTCAATACCCTGCCGAATTGCAGCATCGATATCATTATCATTTTTTGTTGACCAATCGCGTCCCATCAAATTGACTTTGTTGCTAATCTTGTTGTAGACCGTATCAAAGAGTCCAAACTTGGCATACGATGATTTATCCAGATAATCAGCATTAAACTGCCCGTTGACGAGATAGATTACATCTAATGTATACGCGCCAATATCGACAAGAAGAACATCGCCAGCCAGTGTATCATCATCTGTGCTGTTTCCTTTATCATCCATCGTAAAACAGAACGCTGCTGCCAAGCCCTCTGGTAGAACTCGAACAGTATCATAGTTGAACTTACGGATATTTCGTTCACCTTTAACACGCATGGATACTTGCCCACCATTTTGAAGAAAGTTGGTTTCCATCTTAGATCGACGTTCACGAAAGTTTTCTGTTGGTGCGAAGAGCGTTAAATCAACTTCGCCTTTTTTAATTCCAAGTTTACAGCAAGCCACTGCAACTAGAAATTGATGAAATTCTTCACCATAGCGGTCTCGACCAATTGGTCGAATGTAACGACTACTAGCTTTTAGTGCTTCATCCCCTACTGCATACTTGATCCCGTTCCAATCGAACCACTCATAATCCATTTCGTTACCTGTATCCAATGTGTAACCTGATACTTCGGCACGTCCTGATGGAAACGCTATTAGGTCATAGCCATTCCTTTTGTCTCTTGCTGCGTTTGTGATGCCATTTCCAGCATCAACTGCTACTAATGTACTCATGTGTTATACTCCTGACAGTTAAATATTTGGCATATATGTCGTGCCACGCAAACCGCCGACCTCACAAAATTCGGCGGTTTTGCTTTACAAATTAGGAAAACATAGATAGTAAAGATTGATTCAAGTTCTTTGTTATTGTTGCGCTATCGACTTCTTCCTCCTTCTCTTCTAAAGCGATGTCATTGTCTGGATAGCCAAACGACCCTATGTAATTCGATGATGGGCTTTGCGTTTGAGCAAAAGTATTTTGTTGTTGAATCAACTCTTCCAGACGGCTCATTTGCGCTTCAATATTTGTTTCAGAGCTGTATTGAGCAATAATTTTATCCTTCACCCATGGAAAATATTGCACAAGTTGGTCAATATTTCCTTGACGCAAATCGTCAAAAATCAAGATACCTATGCGGATTGCTTTACTAAATAGTCTCTCATCCTTCAGCACTTCGATTCGTTCAGCAATATCTTGCTCTTGTGTTTTAAGCATGTCCAACCAAAAAACAAAACGCAAACGAAATCTTTTTTTCTTCATTTCAACACCTTTATTTATTTTGGCACTATAAGCCAACGTCACTTAGTGATTATATAGCAATTAAATTGTGTTTGCAAATTCATTTTTTTGGTATATTATCTAATTTACAAACTTAAGTTAATTTATATCAAATATCATTGTGTTTTTCGATTGAGGCAAAAATGGAATACAAAAGCGAAATTGTACAAGCACTCTTCAACATCACTGGGCAGACCGTCAGAAACTGGTCAAGTGAGTTTGGGTCATTCTTAAGCGAACACGCAGTTGGTGGTGACAACAAACATAGAGTTTTTACTGAAGGCGATTTGACAGTGTTTGCACTCATATCGGAGTTGAAAGCAAAACGAATGAGTACAGATGATATTCATGCAACACTCGCTACAGGGAATCGTGGAGAACTCCCAGACAACATCACTACTGGTATTGTACCAGTTGATACAGCTATAAAGATTAGCCGACTTGAAAGCGAAGTATCTCATTACAAACATAACTATGAACATGCTCTCAGTGAAATCGAGCAGTTGAAATTAGAGAAAGCTCGTTTAGAAGGAGAGTTAACAAGTCTATCAACGGTCAGGCAACAACTCTCAGACGAGCACGAAAAACGCGATAAGCTTATGCGTGAAATCGGTGAACTCGAAGCTCGGCTCGAATTCGAACGTGAGATGCAAGAAAAAAGGGATGATTATAATGTACCCCAAAAAGTAGACCACAAGCTCAGCTCGGAAATATGAGATAAAATGAGATTGTGGAGGACAAAATAATGTCAAAAAAAGTAAGACATCACCCAGCCCAATTTAAGTTTCGGGTTGCATTGGAAGCCAT
>JAJRUL010000001.1 GCA_024277795.1 Candidatus Zixiibacteriota bacterium | reverse complement strand
TGTATGAATGGACATGTGTGATTCAGCAATAACTACAACTCCTGAAACTCCATGTGGGTTGTATCGATGAAACACAGATTTGACTTTTGTTGCTCCTGATTTTCGTACGGCTTCGTCAAAGCAGTCTTGTAGACGATTGCAGTCATTAAGGATATCATTGTTGCATCCTGTCAGTTCCACGACCAGATGGTTGCCTAGTATTTTCATCGTATTATTCTCCTCGCCATTTTATCTTATGGAGCAGTTACATTAAGGGGGGGGAAGTTACCCAAATGAACTGTACCGGCCTATCATTTTCGTTTTTCATCTGATGTGGTCGATCAGCAGTAAAGTAGAAGCACTGCTGTTTAGAAACCGTGTGTGGTTCACCATCCAAGATCAGAGTCAATGTACCTTTTAATACGTATCCGAATTGTTCTCCCGGTAATGAACCTTCTTCAGCCAATTGCTCACCCGGTTGTAGCTCAACAAAAATCGGATCCATGATATTGTTCGTAGAACCAGGTACTAACATTTCGAACCGTGTTGCCCCTTTGTTATCCATTGTGACTCGATCTTTTATGCTGTATGTAACCGGTACTTCGTCGCTGTCGGCAAAAAATGATGCGAGTGATATTCCTAGTGCGTCAACAAGGTCAGCCAATGAGTCAACTTGTATTGATGTCTGGTCGTTTTCAAGTTGTGAAATAAAGCCTCGTGTCAGGTTTGCACGCTGTGCAAGCTCCTCCTGAGTCAGGTCTGAGGCTAATCTTAAAGCTTTGATTCTCTCACCAATTGCCAGTTCCACAACTATCTCCGAGCCATTTTTTGATGTACGGTATATGCTACATCAATGTTTAATAAGTACGTCATCAATAATGCGCGGCAATGATAATCAGAAACGTAAATAAGTCAAGCGGATTCTAAGGTTCTGGCGGTTTTTTATTGTATATATTGCATTTTGAGGTTTTGATTATAGGTTTGATATGGACATGCTAATCACTAACGAATAGTCGGAGCGTGCAATATGAGATTCTGTACCGCTGTCAGTTGTATGGATGGTCGGATACAATTACCTGTGATAATGCATCTGCGCAAGAGGTTCAACGCCGAATTTGTTGACACAATAACTGAAGCAGGGCCGAATCTTATTATTGCTGAGCAGAGAGATCAAGGTACACTTGAGTCGATACACAGAAGATTGAAAATCTCGATAGAGAATCATCAATCTGTCGGTATCGCTATTGTCGGGCATCATGATTGTGCTGGGAATCCTGTTTCGAAAGAGAAGCAGATTGCACATATTGTTAAAGCAGTCGAGTATTTAAGAAATCATTATAACGAGATAACTGTTATTGGCCTCTGGGTTTGTGACCGTTGGTATGTCGAGGAGCTATGTTAGGGATTGCTCAACGAACTGAAGCTACAATTTGAATGTTTCTCCTGTGGTTGTATGACTACCTGTGTAACCCAAATTTTGACGAAAAGTTAAAACTCGGTATTTTACTATCATGAATCTACTTCATGCCCACATATATTTTCAGGAGGAGTTATGTCTGTTCGTAAAACAATAGTAGTAGTCTTCGCTGTATTGCTTTTGGTTTCGACAGTTTCAGCAGAAGTGCCTACTATTTCGGTTGGCGGTTTTGGCGGATTGTCGATTCCTGTAATTCAGGAGGATCAAGCCAATGGTACAGAGTTTGGTGTTCGTGCTCGTATGCCTTTGATGTCGGTATTTGTTGTCGAAGCGAGTTTTTCATTGGCCCAATGGGGAGATCCTGGTACAGTTCAGGGTATTAATCTCGGTATAAGTGGCTCAAAGTTGACTTCATACGGACTTGGTGTCACAATAGGGCATACTCCCGGTAAGTCAGGTTTCAAACCATTCGCTTTGATTAGTGGCGGTATGTATAAAGTAACGAACGACGATACGGGATATGATGAGTCAAAACTTGGTTTTTCAACAGGGTTGGGAGTTGCTTATGGAATAAGTCCCTCTCTTGATATAGATGTACGTGGTTTGGCTGTTTTTGCCCCTCAGGAGGACGGCTCAAAAAAAGCAGTTTCTCTGACTTTTGGCCTCAACTACACCTTTGGCTCTGAACTATAGAAAGGGGATCAAATGAAACGCAAATTTACTACAGTTGTTCTGACCCTTCTCATACTTTCGGTTGTGCTTACAGCCAGTTGTTTGATTTCAGGGACCTTTATTTTTGTTGAAGATTTTAATTTTACCGCTGATACAGGTTGGTATTGGTATCCCGTAGATTTGACCAGTAATGCTGACTGGAGAGAACACAAGGATAAGCTTGATCGTGTCGAGCAGGTTGGTTTTGAGATGACGATACAGAATACGTCAGATATTGATACTGAGTTTAATGTCTGGTTTGTCCCTGCATCTGATCCGGTCGAGACTGCGGTTAAACCTAATGTACTACCAGAATTTGGCGCACCAGTGATAACAGGTCTTTTCGTCCCAGCTAATTCAACTAAGAAGATATCTTATGCTGAATCACTTGGGATAATTATCAATGCGAGGATTCTCAGTCAAATAGTTCAACAGGGACGTTTTGATTATTATGGATACAGTACAGGCGGATCGGGTGATTTCCCTTTTAATGTTACTGACGGTAAGATTATCGTAACACTTTCGGCCAGTGAAACGTAGAGGCTCACTATATGTTGTAAAAGAACTGGTCTAATCGATCGGTTTTTTTATTGGATCAGATATTGCCTCCACCAAAAAAAGAGGTAAATTAAAGACCTGCTGAGTCGAAAATCGAAACCGAGGAGTTTGAAATAAAAAAGTATAATATCGTTATTATTGGTAGTGGTCCTGGTGGATATACTGCCGCTATTCGTGGCGCAATCAAAGGTGCTACTGTTGCTTGTGTGGAAGGGGAAAAACTTGGGGGAGTTTGTCTGAACAAGGGATGCATTCCGTCGAAAACACTCATTGCCACGGCAACATTATATGACAAGATGAAAGAAGCAGACAGCTTTGGAATCAATCTTGGTACCTCTCCAGTTTATGATTGGTCTGCAATGATCAATCGAAAAGACAAAATTGTGTCTATGCTCGTAGGGGGAATCGGTCAACTGTTCAAGTCTCACGGTGTGGATCATATTGAAGGGTATGGCAAGATAACGGGTAAGAATGAAGTAACTGTTGTTGCTGAAGACGGTACTGAGATAAAGCTCAAGGCAGACAATATCATTGTAGCGACAGGGTCACGCTCTCGTAATCTGCCGACTTTTCCGATTGATGGCACCCGCATTCTCACCTCTGACCATATGCTTCAGGCAGAGAGTCTCCCAAAGTCGATCATAATTATTGGTGCCGGGGTGATTGGGTGTGAGTGGGCGTGTTTGCTTTCTATGCTTGATGTTGAAGTTACTGTTGTTGAGATGCTTGACCATGCTTTACCGCTTGAAGATGCAGGTGTAGCCAAAGTCTTTGAACGTGAGTTAAAGAAGAAAAAAATCACGCTCTATACCAAAACATCGGTCGATAAGGTTGAACCCGGACCTGAGGGGGTACAAGCAATTCTTTCAAACGGCAAAACTATTCAAGGCAATCAGATCTTAGTTGCGGTTGGTCGTGCCTTTAATACTGAAGAGATTGGGCTTGAGGATGTCGGTGTAAAACTGAACAGGAATGGATCGATTCCGACTAATAATCAGATGCGGACTAATATCAAGAATATATATGCTATTGGAGATGTTCGCGGTGAGATATTGCTGGCGTATACAGCTGTTCATGATGGTTCGATTGCGGTTGATACTATTCTTGGTGAGAAAGTGAAAAAAAATTATGCAGGTGTTCCATCAGTGATTTTTACATCACCTGAAGTAGCTTCGGTAGGAATGACAGAACAATCGGCATCAGAGAAGCATGAGATAACAATCGGGAAATTCCCGATGAGGACATTAGGGAAAGCTCATGCGGAAAATGAGATCAGCGGTGAAGTAAAGATGATTGCTGACAAAAAGACGGATAAACTTCTCGGTGTGCATATTGTTGGTGCACATGCGACAGAGATTATTCATACTGCTGCTTTGGCGATCAATCGTGGTTTGACTGCAACTCAGGTTGGTGCTCTTACATTCGGGCATCCTGTAATATCTGAGTCAATTATGGAAGCGGCTCATGATATTCATGGATTGTCGGTCCACCTTGCTAAGAAGAAGAGATAGCGCAGTTATTGCTGATTTTGTTTTATTATCAATGATAATGTGAATTTGGCCACCTGCAAGTACTGCGGGTGGCTATCCTATTGTGATATAGAATGTTGGGGCTACATATGAGTAGTTGGGTGAACAGTTTGGGGCGCAATTGTTGCGATGTTGTTTCTTTTGGTATCAATACATGTGTTCGTTTGCAGTATGTAAGTAGTTGGGGAATTATAAGTTAAGGGTGCTATTTATTGTTTGTCTCAGTTTTTGGCATGAACTTTGTTATATAATGCTTTGTGTTAGTTAGTTACTTAGTAGTTATGGCGGTGAAGGGTATCTAACTTGCGGGGATTTGAGGAGCCACTTGAGGGAGTGGCTCCTTTTTTATTAGCTGTAATATTTGCTCATATTTCTGATGAAAAGTATCTCTATAAGGTATGTGGGAGTATATCAGATAAAGTTTGATGAGTTAGTATACTGATTAGGGTTGTTATTGTGTTGTTTTCCTGTGTTGGTAGAAGAATCAGATACAAAACTGTTTTCATATATTGTTTGTAGGAAGTAGTAGCATCTTCACTTGACAGTGGCTACAAAACTATTAGATTCATTTTTCGATCGTTTGGAAGTAATGGCGGTGTAGCTCAGCTGGTTAGAGCAGCGGAATCATAATCCGCGTGTCCGGGGTTCAAGTCCCTGCACCGCTATTTATTTTGCTTCACCAATAGTTTCGATATCGAAAACAAAGAATCCTATCTGAAGCCTCTTATTTTTTTCTGATCGCTACATGGGGCGATTAAAAGCATCAATACTACTATTAGCATGCATAGGGTCATATTTTCAAAATGATAGATCCTTTTAAGGTAATGATTAGTTTTTGTTGCCCAATGAATTGCAGAGATGTTCCGATAGCTTAAATGGATGGTTGCTATCTAATATCTGGAATTAGTAGGGTCGGACTACACCAACCCTGCTTTTGACAAGCAACCTTTCATTTTCTCAAACGAATCTTTGATATTATCATCTAGGCCAACCGAAAGGCGAATCATTCCCGATGCAAGTCCCATCTCCTTCTGTTTATCTTCCGGGATTTCCGATGATGTACTTGATGATGGTGAACTAAACAGTGTTTTGAAATACCCAAGTGATACGGCCAAATAACCAACTCCCGCATCTTGCATGAGTGCCATAACTTCTGAAGCTTTTTCTTGTGAACCAACATCAAGAACCATCATTCCGCCAAAACCATATGAATCGTTCATCATACTTTTTATTCGATCATGTTGTGGATGAATTGGTAGTCCGGGATAGTGTATATTGAGTCCGAGTTGATGTAACTGTTCAGCCATATATAATGCATTTTGAGAATGTTGTCTCATACGAATATGCAGTGAATGCAGATTCTTAAGAATCGAACCTGCACGCATTGAGTCGAGTACAGGGCCGAGGAGCATGCACGCTCCACTATTAATATCAGTTACTTGTCCGATGAACTCTTTTGATGAACAGATCACCCCTGCAACGCAATCTGAAGTTCCATTGACAAACTTGGTCAAGCTATGCACAACAATATCAGCTCCCATACGCGCAGGTGTGAGAATCATCGGGCTGAATGTATTGTCGACTATCAGCTTAGTGTTGTTTTTATGAGCCAGCTCAGCC
>JAJRUL010000028.1 GCA_024277795.1 Candidatus Zixiibacteriota bacterium | reverse complement strand
GACGCAAAAAGAAGACACAGTACCGCTTTATCTTCTTGGAGCAACCAACCGAAATGTTCGCACTCTAGTTGTTGGATAAGATGAACTTAATCAATACGTTGGATCGGGACAATGGCGAGAATTCCGAAAACTTGGCTATGTTTACAAAGCAAAACAATCACTCAATGCAAATCCTTCACGTCCAACTCTTATGCCAACAAAGACAAAACCTAAATCTCAACCACCTAAGAAAACAGAGCCACCAAAAAAACCTAACACGAGGAAACCGCAACTAGCACTCAACAAAAAGGTGTCTATAAATGCTCCTTATCCAAATTCTGATCCCAAAGCTCGCCGAGATAGAATCAGCATTCAATATGCCGTCAAGGAGGTCGCAAGGCAAGCAGGGTTAAAGTACGACTTCACCACCTCACTTAAAAACACAAACCCGATATGCCGCCGATTCATCAAACCAAAAATTCGCAACCAATCCCTCTCAAAAGCATTGACCTTAATCTTGAAACCAGTCGGATTAAAATACAAAATAACAAACGGCACAGTTGTGCTGACTCGATGACGGCTAAACTCTTGTGGAGTTTTTTTAACTCAATCTCATACTGATGCGTTATGTTCTATCCAATCGCTGCCGCATCCACACCGGCGACTATGTGTGCAGCAAATTCTTCAGTATCTGCAATCGAAAAGCGCCCATCTTGCAAGAGAAATGAACCGGGATTACCGTTCCAATTATCAAGCACATAAAACACTCCCGGCTCATCGTTATACAGAGCAGTGGTCATGCCATCATCAGACTTACAAATAAGTCGTTTCTGGGTACTCTCGTCATTTGTCTTGTGAGTATGCTTGTTATTCATGCTGAGATTTCACTTTGAAAATCTATTGTTTGATGCAAGTGTTTTTACTACTTGATTATATGCAAGGCAACCGTTCAAGTTAAGTATTTATGAAAGATATCGAGTTAAGCAATGCGTAATAACCTTCAGTCTGAGATTTAATAAACGTAAGATTACTTCATTCAAAGACACCACATTTCTCAACCGATCTTTGTTCTTCTCCACGCCTCAATCATTCTTAACAAACTTTCCTCCTCCTTTGGCATAAATAAGAATTGTTGACTTAACGCAATAATTAACTTGTCACTAACCCGAAACGGATTTCGCCCAGTGGCAAGTACATTCAAAAGCGGTATGACTAGATAGTCCTTTGATTGCAAAAGTATCGATTCGTTCCATGCCAGCCGAAGAAAAGAAGAAACAACCCGAACAGCAGAATCTTCGTCACAATATTTTCCATCCAAAAGCCATAGCATATTTGAGAAAGGTGGTGACATTTTCCATTGAGTCTGTTTTGCAGCTTCGAGAAGAGAATGAGCATCAATTCTTGTGTAGAGGTAGCCAGCAGTTGCCAATTGAATAATCGCGTGGTGATATCTATCTTTAGTAATTACTCTCTTGTTGACTGCGTGAATTAAAATGGATTGTGTTGCGACACCTTCCACACCGAACTCAGTTCTTGCAAATTGTCTTAATCTCAGATCATCAGACAAAAGAACACGCCCTTCCTCAGATGCAACGAGTATAGTATTTAAGCTTTCGCTTCCAATTAGTTTTGAATTTTTTTGATGCTGTTCTCGGCTTATTTTAACAGTTGAAGACCAAGGCAGTATCTCGCATTTGGTTTTTATCCAGTTTAATAACGTTTTCAAACTAATAAGGTTTGATGTCATCTGCGCTTCGGTGATTTCACGACAAACAAGAGAATCTCCTTTTTTAGTAAGCCGTATGAATCCCTTACGATTTATGGCTGTTTGAGTGTGAAGCGTTTCTGTGAGCAAATCAAAAGTTGCTTGTGCAATACCCATTCGACCAACTGTTTGCACTATTTCATCCTCAAGCCCCAAAGCATGAATCGTCATTAAAGAGATGGGATCAATGACAAAAATAATGCTTTCATTGTTTAGTAGTTCGATTTCTTTTACAAGCTCATTTTGTACGCCTGAAGAACTAATTATTCGACTGTCTTGATTCTCAGCGAGGTGTTCCCATACTTGAATGACATTGCAGCCTAGCAAGGGTGCTAATGCCCCAATAGTAAGCCCCTTTGTCAAGTAAGTATCTTCCACAAGTTGAAATTGTTTGAGTCTATTTTTTTCTTGGTTGAGTATTTTTCTTATTAGTTCTTTAGCGCCAGCTTCTCCTTTCGGTAAATTTACAGAAATAAAACTACCTGACAATTCTGGAAATCGGGTTTCAAAAATCTTCCCCGACTCTTGAAAAGCGTGAACATACTTGCTTACAATTTCGGTGATTGTACCCTGTTTGGAAGACATCGACGATTCATTTAGTACGACTGAATCTCCCTTCTTCTTGCCTACCAGTTTCTGAGCAAGAGGATGAGATAATGGTAATTCATCATTTGAGGCATCTTCTCTATCCTCGATGGTGTACCATCGAATCTCTCCAGAAGAATCTTCAACACTTACTGAAGTGTCGGAAACAACCTCTTCAAATTCCAACCACTCATGCCTTTCTTCACCAAGGGAAAGGAATGTTAAAAGATATTGAAGGTGAACTTTTCCTTCAGAAAATGTTCGTCTCAATTCATAAAGTAACTCAATTGCTTCACGATATCGTTTACGAACCAAGTACATCTGAGCAAGTTGTTGACAACTCACTATTGAAAGCGATAGTCTATCAGGGGGATTACTCAGAATTTCATCAAGAGACTCGTTATCAAGTTGCCTACAATAAATATAAGCAAGTCGGGTTTTTATATTCCCATCTTCTGGAAAGTCTTTTACAAATCCTTCACAAACCAATTGGGCATTCGGCAAGTCTCCTGTTTTTTCAAGAATTTCTATTTCCATTTCGGTAATAAATTCGAGTGAACCTTCCGTTTCACGAAATCTTCTACACACTTCAAGTGCCTTATCAAAGTTACCATCCTGAGAGCAAGCTTCCAGATATTGTCTTGTTAGAAGAGAGTTTGTAGTCGTATCAACTATTTTCCCCATGATATCTACCGCATCAGACCAGCGCTTAACAACTCCCAGTTCATTACCCAGAAGAATGAGTTGGTGCGAAGGGGTCGTCTCTTCTACGGCATAAAGGGCTTTCTCAAGGGAAGCATCTGCTTTCACTGTTTCTTCCATTGCCCTCAAAACCTGAGACTCTATTACGAGATTTCCTACATCATCTGGGTTAGCTGCAATCATTTCGTTACAAAGACGGAATGCTTCATCTAAAGGTTCTTTTTCATCGATCACACATCTCTTGTCTAAGTAAATATCAACCAGTATCTGTTTTGCTGTTTTCACATCATTGTTATTAGGATCAGAGCTTAGAAACTCCTGTAATTCGCTGATTGCATCCTCAAAACGATTCTCTTGACATAGTAACTGAGCAATAAATAAAGGTGCATGGGGAATTTCATCTGTCTCTTTGAGCTTTGTTGCTAATTCGATAGCCAGTTCATAATCACCTCGTTCTTGAGCAGCAACTGCACTTTGAAAGATTACCGCAGGATTTTCCGGGGAAAGTCGATTGGCTCTAAAAAGATGTCCGTCAGATTCTGACTGCCTTCCCAAAATCCGAGATGCAATGGCGGCACTCAGAAGCCAAGTGATTCGTGAACGAAGTGCATCATCGTCTTCAAGTGTTTTTATTGCGCCCTCGAATAATGACAGTGCGCGTTCCAATTCTAGCCTGCATTGTTCATCAGCCTGTCCGATACGAACAGTTGACGAAGGATCGTCTACAATTCCAGAAAAAATCAGTTCTGCTAACATTCCCTTGATTTCTGGGTAGTCGTCTATGTCGTTTTCAAATGCTATTTCAAACCATTCTTTAGCCTGCTTCATGTTTCCTTTTCGACGAGCCATATCACCAACTGCCATAGCAACTTCTGAGTTGGTTCGAGCAAATTTAGGTATCTCATCAATAATGGTTTCCAATGACTCATCAGATGATTGAATCAAAACAGAACGCGCTCTGAAATTTGCAGAATTACGATCTAAAACAATTTGGGAGGTTACTAATGCTTTCGCTCGCTCTCCAAGTAATAAATGAGCCACAGCAACATTGCAAAGCACTTTTTCGTCTTCCGGGTCATATTGCTCAGCTTGAAGGAAAAAATGGGCAGCATCTTCGTAATTCCCAGTAGCATATTTGGCACAGCCAATAGTGTAAAGAAGGCGAGCTTTAGTTGGATCGTTTGCTGTTGACCAAATGTTAGTTCTTTGCTTCTCAAGCAAAGTTAATGCCTGGCTCGGTTTGTTTTCTTTCAGAAAGTCCCGTGCCATATCCAGATTACTTTCATGCGCGGATGAAGCTACGTCGTACTGCATTGATGAAGGTAATACACTTGGCGTTTTCTGAATCATCTTAATAATGAAAGAGATATCCTTTGATTGCTTGAACAATTCACTATGAGTTTCATTGATCTGAATCAGCCCCTGCTGGTTGATACCTTCCGTTTGGTATCTGGCTGACTCTGTAATTAGTTCTTTATCGAGATACTCTGCGATGGACTTAAGTTTTCCAACATCAAGCTGGTTGATCTTTTTAATCAAGTCTGCAATGTCAATCACATCGTCTTTACCAGAAAACGTCATCTCATCTGAAACAGTCAGCGTTTCGTAGTCTCCGGTTCGATCTCCGATAATCAATACAATGAGCCGGTCATAGTATTTAACCAAACCATATTCAACAAACTTATCAACGGTCTTCTGAACTTTAGCTTTTGATCTTTCAGATGTGACTTGCACTGCAATACGATTAGTCTCATCACCAAGGTCGATAGCAACGGCATTCAAATCAGTATGGTTCAGGTTGACCAACGAGTAATCATAGACTGCATTCAAAAGTCCGGCAAAGAAATCTTCTGACACAATGTTTTGATCGAAGAATCGTATTTTTCCCAGAGTTTTGATGTACGTTTGGAGGTGAGTGAGTTTGAATGTAATAAATTTTATTAGCGATTCTTTTCGGAGCATTGTTTCTCAATCCTTTTCCAGAATTTGCATCTACTCTCTCAACTCCCCAGCAATTGCGGAAAACTGATCTAATGCAGTTTGTAAATCGTCTGCGATTTCTTGTGCGAGGACATCGGGGGCGGGGAGGTCTTCGGAGTCTTCGAGGCTTTTGTCTTTGAGCCAGAAAATAT
>JAJRUL010000027.1 GCA_024277795.1 Candidatus Zixiibacteriota bacterium | reverse complement strand
TTTGGGTAGTAGAGAAAGGGGTTGATTCCATCGACAGGTTTTATATGAAACAATTCCCTCAGGAATATGAAGAGAAGAAAGAATTTATTGTCTTTCCTGAGGGAGGAGAGAAAAGAGCGACAGATATTCTTGAGATTGGACCGGGGCGGGGCGACCTCTTACTTTCGATGGCAGAGAAGTATCCCGAGAAGGAGTTGGTTGCTATTGAGATAGGCCATAAGCGTTTCACTAAGTTAGTGGCAAATATTACAAAGAGGAAGCTCGACAATGTTGTTGTTATCTACGGAAACGCGCGCATTGCAATGCCGAAGTTTTACCTCAAAGAATCATTTAACATGATCTATGTGCTCTTTCCTGATCCGTGGCCAAAAGGTCGACAAGCCCATAAGAGATTATTGAGTCGTGAGTTCTTAACGTTTATTGCTGACTTTCTTAAGGATGACGGGGACCTTTTCATGGCTACCGATGTACATTGGTATGCTGATTGGGTGGTTGAAAACTGTCAGTCTATTGATACCTTATACGCTCAAGGGAATCCCTTTGTAGAGGGGAGTTCACTCTTCGGGTATGAAGCGACATTCTTCGAGCAGAAATGGCGTGGGATGGGGAGAGATATCTACTATATGCACTATAAGAAAGTGAGTCAGTAACAGCTATAACATTCAACAGAGATTCAATCGTAGTCTGCATTCTTTCGGTATTTGATTCTCAAGCAGTGTTTCTCTTAGTAATCCGCATCCGATAGGGATTGTATCGTAACGTACCATGACAAAGCCCGGAATTATCTCATCGGTAGGTAATTCTAATCGATCAATATCAAAGCCGTTGCAATATCTTGTAACCTGCTCACTATTGAGATCAACAATACTTTTTGTAACATGAGTACCGTAGAGTTGAAACAGGTCTGACGAAGGCTTTACTGATTTTTGTATGCGAGCAATCAGAACACCTATTGTTTCGATATGGTGCTTTACTATGAGATTTTTAGGGCCAACAAAAATACGTCCATTGCTGGCGGAGTAGAAATTGTTTTGATTGAACAGGCCGGGTATAAGTCCGAAACGATACTTAAGATACTGAAGGACTTCTCGTTTTGATTCTTCGGGACAGATATGTATCACTTCCTGATCCTTGCTACAAAAAAACCATCTGTGTTGTTATGATGTGGCCACACACGTCTCGCTTTCTTTACTTCATTATGGAAGGTTGTACCTTTCCATTCCGTTAGTGGGGGTGAAAAGATGAAGTCAGGAAGGCTGAACGATTCAAGTGATGCCTCTCGTCGATTGAGAAGATAATCAATGATGATTTCATTTTCCTCGGGGGCAAAGGTACAGGTGGAATAGATTAGTATTCCGTTTGGTCTCAGCAAATCAAATGCTTTGAGAATCAGTCCCTTTTGCACTGAAGCGTGACCGTTGTATATATTCTTGTGCCAACGTTTCAGAAGATAAGGATTCTTTCTTATCGTTCCTTCACTTGAGCAGGGTGGATCAAGAAGAATGATATCAAATGGGTCGCTTTTGAATCTATTCAAATCACAATGAGTGATAATTGCATTGGTTGCACCGGCATGATTCAGATTGAATTTTAGTCCACGTATCCGACTGTAAGAGCTATCATTTGCAACTAATGTACCCGTATTGTTCATAAACGAAGCAACTTGAGTTGCTTTAGAACCGGGTGCGGCACAGGCATCAAGAACGTGGAGCGATTCACCTTGCAATTCTTTTTGTATCAACAGAGGGGGGAGCATTGAAGCCAGCTCTTGAAAATAAATTGAGCCGACAAATCGTTCGATAGTATTATTGATCATATCTGAATCTGTTGTGTAGGCATCTCTATACCAACTGACCGTGTTGCATCTAATTCCGATCTTCTCCAGATTACCAATGACATCACGTTTTCCCGCTTTGATCTTGTTTATACGAAATGATTTGTCCGACGGTTTTTCCAGATAATTACAAAAGAGAGGAAAATTATCGACGATAGGTTTGTATCGTTGTTGGAACAATTTTGGTAACTTTATGGACATACTTCTAATATAGAATAAGACCGTAGGGTTAGCATTTGAAAAAATGTGATAAAGGGCGATATTCTGTTTGACACGGTTCCAAGACAAAGATATATTTGTCGAACTTATGAACTAATTTGACTAAAACCTAAACGACCATTGCGAGGTCTTAGATTCTATGAGAAATTTTATAGCACAACTATCATTGCCGATAGGCGTATATCGCAGTGGGAGGAGTCTACTCAATAGTTAATTAGTCATACTATATTGTACATTCTGACCCGCTGTGAATTGATTCCGGCGGGTTTTTTCGTATGTGATACCGTCGGAACAATCGAAATAGTAGATTGCTAACCGAAGGATTGAGATATGATGAATACATTTTATGAAGATGACCAAATTGTAGGTGACAGAGGCCATTACTCTATCCGTAAGGCATTTTACAGCCTGTTGCCATACTTGAAAGTACATAAGAGTCGTCTCTTTTTCTGCTTAGGGTTATTAGTTGTAGCGGCTTTGTTGTCGCTTACATGGCCTTGGCTTATCCAGCAGGCGATTGATGTGCATTTGTCATCTCAATTGGAATTACCTGTTAAAGAACGCGAGTTTGGAATGATCATCATGATTGGACTTGCGATATTTGCTATACAGATTGCCACTCTTTTCTTGCTCTATTGGCAACGAGTGAAGCTCGAGATGATTGGACAGGACGTCATGTTACAGCTTAAACGTGAGTTGTTTGATCATATTGTTTCACTTGATCTAACATTTTTTGACAGCAATCCAGTTGGGCGACTGATGTCAAGAGTTGAATCTGATGCTGAATCTTTGCGAATGCTTTTTACCAATACTGTCGTGTTAGTATTGGGTGATTTAGTTCTAATGGTCGGTCTTTATGCAATGATGCTCTATATCAACTGGAAGCTCGCTTTAGTTGTTATGGCAATATTTCCTGTCTTGATAGTTCTTGTCGTTATCTTTCACAAGATGACAACTCATCGTTTTTTAGAGGTTAGGAAGCGTATGGCTGAAGTGACCGCCACTCTGACAGAGTTCCTGCACGGGATGTCGATCATACAGATCTTTCATCGAGGGGAGTATGCAAGAGAGCGGGTGTATCGTGCGAACGAACGAAAGTTTAGCGAAGATTCTCATGTGAATATAGCGGTTTGCATATTCTTTAATACGCTCTTCTATTTTGAGTATGTAAAGATCGGATTGATATTGCTTTTTGGAGCGATGTGGAATGTTTCTGCAGGTATAATGGTCATGTTCATTCTGTTGATATGGAAAGAGTTTGATCCAATAGCACGGACAGCAGATCAGCTTGGATCATTCCAGAAAGGGATTGCTGGTGCACGACGTATTTTTGAGCTTCTTGAGGTCAAACCTCGTTTGTTCGATCCTGCAAATCCGAAAGAGTGGTCCGGTTTAAGAGATTGCATCCGTTTTGAAAATGTCTGGTTTTCATATACTGATGATGAGAATTGGGTATTAAAGGACGCAACCTTTGAGATCAGGAAAGGACAGCGAATCGCTTTGGTTGGGGTAACCGGTGGTGGGAAATCGACAGTAATAAATCTGTTGTTGCGTATGTATGATCCTCAAAAAGGACGGATTACCGTTGACGGAATAGATATTCGGGATATCTGTCGTGATGACCTACGCCATGCGTTCGCACTTGTGTTACAGGATATTATTTTGTTTCCCGGGAATGTTGCATCAAATATCGGCCTGGAGGTTGAGGGTGTATCGGGTGAGCAAATTCGCCAGGCCACAAGAATTGTTTCTGCTGATCGGTTTATTGAGCGATTGCCCAACGGGTTCAGGACAGAAGTCTCTGAAAAAGGACAGAACTTTAGCAGAGGAGAACGTCAATTATTGTCATTTGCTCGTGCTTTAGTCGTAAACCCGGATGTGTTGATTCTCGATGAGGCAACGAGTTCAGTTGACCCCGAAACTGAGCGAACAATTCAGGCTTCGCTGAAGCTTCTGATGAAAGGAAGAACGTCGCTTATTATTGCACATCGGTTATCTACAATTTTGGATGTTGATCAGATTTTGGTGATTAAACGGGGTGAAATACTTGAACGAGGGACACATGCTGAGTTGATACTGCAAAACGGGTATTACTCAAAATTGTTCCATCTGCAGTTTAAGCAGAAAAATGGAGTTGAAAATAATGTTTCGTAAAATACAATGGTTTTGGCACTATTATCGCCAACATAAAAAAGTCCTGTTGATATTGCTTCTGATGACACCGTTGCAAACGGTATTTCAGGTTACCGTACCTCGAATGGTTGGGTTTACTGTAGATGCACTCAAGACGGGAGAGATACCAACACATTGGTTGGCACAAGCTTTGGCTGGTCATGGTGCGAGCTTCGGTTTGACTGCGACACAATCGTTTGCAGTAGGTTTTATTGTGTTCGGCCTGTTTTCCCATGCGATCTATGCATATTTTCAATCATGGCGTGCATGGATGAACTGTCGGTTAGAGATGATGTTTCGTCAGGAAGCATTCGACAGAATAACAAGCAAAGGTCCTGATTTTTTTAACAGGTTTCGTACTGGTGATCTTGTTACGAGAATGACTGATGATGTGGCTGAAAAGCTCAGTTGGTTTGCCTGTTCAGGTATATTTCGACTGTATGAGGCGTTGCTTGCTGTGACGTTCATTCTTTTGGCCATGATATCTATTGATCCGATGTTGACTCTTTGGACTACCATTCCGTTGCCGTTGTTGATTCTTATCTTCTTTAGAAGTTCGAGTATGCTCGACAAACGGTATGAGCATTTGCAAGCGAGAATATCAGATGTTAATGACATTATGGAAGCTTGTTTTTCAGGTATTCGAGTTGTTAAGGCGTATGTGAGAGAAAAGGCGCAAAAATTGAAGTTTGCTCAGTCGGCAGATGTCAGGCGAAGTGCTGAGATTGAAACGGTCAAGGCGATGACTGTGATCGATACGCTCTATAATTCCATCTGGCAGTTCGGAGTTGTGATTGTCATGGTCGTAGGTGGCTATGGAGTATTGTATTCCGATCTTTCAGTCGGTGATATGGCAACTTTTATATACTACGTTGTTTGGCTTGTCTTTCCTATGTTTGATATAGGACAGTTTCTGGTGAAGTCCAGACAGTCGGCAGTTTCAATTGATCGTTTGATGGAGCTTGAGGACATTGAACCGATGGTTAGCGAAGATGGAGACAATGGCATGAGTCGTGAGGTGTCTGGCTCTCTCTGTTTTGAGAATGTCGATTTTTCATTTGATGGTGCACAGAAGAAGATAGTCGACAGTATTACTTTGAAAGTAGAAGCAGGACAAACAGTCGCACTTGTTGGGCGTGTAGGGTCTGGCAAGACATGGTTAATCAACATGATTCCCCGCCTTGTCGATCCGACGGGCGGAGTAATACGTATTGGTGAAACAGATCTCAAGGAGTTTACCTTAGCAGATTTGCGACGCAATATCGGATATGTTCCGCAGGAACCAGTTCTGTTTTCAGACACAATTCGGAATAATATCCTTTTTGGTCGTATAGATATTGACGATGATTTATTGAATTGGGCGATTGATGTTGCTCAATTGCGAAACGAAATCAAACTCTTCCCGAATGGTTTAGAAACGACAATTGGAACTCGCGGGATGTCGATCTCTGGTGGGCAGAAACAGCGTTTGGCGTTAGCTCGTGCTTTGGTCGGTAAACCAAACTATCTGGTACTTGACGATTGTACTTCAGCTCTTGATTCTAAAACAGAGGCCGATCTGTGGGATCAATTGCATACAGTGCTTCCCGAAATGACTGCTCTGCTGATAACACACAGACCCGATACGCTTGAAAAGGTCGATAAGGTTTATGTC
>JAJRUL010000026.1 GCA_024277795.1 Candidatus Zixiibacteriota bacterium | reverse complement strand
GTTTGAACTGATTCTTAGTACATAATGGTAGACTATATATCTGGTATATTCCGTGTTTTCATGCGTTGACAAATTATGCTTATCGCCTATATTTAGATCAACTACAAAGATTCATTCCTAGGTAATGTGCCAAGAATTATAGGGTGCCGTAAATTTTCTCACCGTCACTAATGAAGATCAGTAGATCTGGGAGAGGAGTTGATTGATGAAACAGAGAAATACATTATTAGCTGTTTTATTTGTACTGAGTCTTTTCATATTTGGAACCAGTACATTTGCCACTTTCTCGATTGTTGCGGTAGATACGGTTACAGGAGAGATTGGTGGAGCAGGAGCATCATGTATAGACAATTCTCAAATCATAAATGACTTGATTCCCAATATTGGAGCAGTTCATACTCAAGCTTGGTGGCTACAGGCCAATAAGGATAATGCTCATGCTCAAATGCTCAACGGTCTGACACCCGACTCTCTCATAGCATGGCTAGTTGCAAATGATGTCGAAGGAAGACCTCAAAAAAGACAATACGGTGTTGTTACTTTAGCAGGACAGGGGGCCTCTGCGGCACATACAGGATCGAGCAATTCATACTATGCAGGTCATCGCATAGGACCAGGTTACGCGATACAGGGGAATATTTTACTTGGCCCAGAAGTGCTTGATTCGATGGAGTTTGCATATCTAAATACACCCGGACGACTTGAAGATCGTTTGATGGCTGTCTTGCAAGCGGCAAAACGTCCGGGGGCAGACAGCCGTTGTTTGGGGTCGAATAAATCTGCGATATCTGCATTCATCCATGTTATCCAACCGACCGACGGGGCATATTTAGACTTGGTTGTTGCAAATACTTTTGGCTCTGATGACCCTATTGACAGTTTGCAGGTTCTTTATGACGCATGGCTAACTGATACCAGAGAGGCTGATGCAAATCTATCAACGATAGGAGTTAGTCCGACAATATTGAAAGCTGATAGTGTTAGCCCTGGTAGCGCATCAATTACAGTAACACCATTGAATGCTAATGGCGTAACGCCCACACTTGGTGCATTAGTCTCGTTAACCAATTCTGGGGATGGGGCGATTTCTGCAGTTGTTGATAATGGTGATGGCACGTTTTCAGCAACCTTAACAGCCTCTGCCCTTAAAGGTGTTGATACGATATCTGTGGCAATAGACGCAGGCGGTAGCCAAACAGCTCTGACAACTCGCCCTGAAGTCATTTACTATCTCTGTGGTGATGTAGACTCACAAGGTGAAATCTTGACAGTTGATGATCTTGTCTACCTTGTTGCGTATCTTTTTCAAGGTGGTCCGTTACCTGTTATTCTTGAGTCATCAAATATCGACGGCGTTATCGGTCCTGGTGGCCCGGTAGATGTTAGCGACCTTACATATTTGGTAGGGTACATCTTCCAAGGGGGACCGAAGCCAGTTTGTTAGGTGAGAGCTAAGGTGCCTGCAAAACAATAAAAATACCCCCGCCGGGAATCGAACCTGGATTTACGGCTTCGGAGGCCGACGTGTTATCCGTTACACTACGGGGGCACAGGCACAGTCTGTTCTTGAGGGCTACGCCCTCTTATATTCAAGTTCTTCTGTCAGGCTGCGAGCAAACTGACCTATATTCTGTCGTCAGGTTCGCAAGCTGGACACTGATCTCAGAGATTGCCAATGGCAACAGGCAGTGATATAACATATTGAAAGCACACTTACAACCAAAATCAGCGAACTTGTTTTTCACTAATTTGGAATCGTAGGATGAGACTATTGTCGTAGAACTAGGCTGAGTCGACAAAAAATGCCGAAGGTACCAAAAACAGGCAAGGCTTGAGTTTTTGATTGATTTAAGGAGTTAAATCACTATCTTCTCACTAAGCCCGAGGGTCGGATATGTCCGACAATCGGGCGATTTTTGAGTAAGCTAATGTTAGATAAGGAAATAACGTAATGCGTTGGTCGCAAACATATATTCCAACACTGAGAGAAAATCAGTCTGAAGCAGAGCTGGTTTCACATCAACTGCTTCTGAGAGCAGGTTATATCAGAAAGCTCTCTTCAGGAATTTATCTGTATTTACCCTTAATGCAGAGAGTGATTGAAAAGTTTTCACAAATTGTACGTGAAGAGATGAATTCTGCGGGTGCGTTGGAAATCACGATGTCAGTTCTTTGCCCGGCTGAAGTATGGCAAGAGTCTGGGCGGTATAATACTGTCGGTAAAGAGCAGATGCGCATGAAAGACCGCCACGGTCATGATATGGTTCTCTGCGGTACTCATGAAGAGACAGTTACAACTCTTATTCGTGGAGAAATCAAAAGTTACCGTCAACTTCCTTTAAATCTGTATCAAATTCAAGTTAAGTTCCGTGATGAGATTCGCCCACGTTTCGGTTTGATGCGTGGTCGTGAGTTTATCATGAAAGATGCCTACTCTTTTGATGCGTCTGAAGAGTCATTTGCACAATCATATAAGAAGATGGTCGATGCGTACTTTCGCATTTTTACTCGTGCCGGTCTTGATGTTGTCAAAGTTGAGTCTGATACTGGTGCGATGGGGGGGAAGGCGGCACATGAGTTTATGCTGTTGGTCGATACGAGTGCCGGGGAGGAAGTGATAATCTTCTGTGACAAGTGTGATTATGTTGCAAATGTTGAGAAGGCAACGTTCCGACTCGATGAGAAAGACGTTAAAGAAGCGTCATTGGAACAAGCTGTTCCTGTCGATACTCCAGGGGTAGCAACGATCGAAGAGGTTGCATCATTTTTGAAAGTCCCTCATAAGACGTTAGTGAAAACTCTCTTGTATATGGCAGATGATAAGCCTGTTGCGGCGTTGGTTCGTGGTGATCGTGAACTGAACCTGATAAAGCTCAAGAATGCAACTGGTGCAGTTGAACTTGAAATGGCTAGACCTGAACAGGTAGTGAAAATTACTAACGCACCTGTCGGTTTTGCGGGGCCTGTCGGACTAAAAGATGTTAAGATAGTAGTAGACCCGTTAGTTGCTGAAATGAAGAACTTTATAGTAGGAGCAAATGAAAATGAGAAGCACCTGCTAAATGTGAATATAGAGCGAGATTTCAAAGCTGATTTGACGGTCGATATCTCTTTGGCGCAAGAGGGTGATCTTTGTCCCAATTGCGACGGTCACTTCTCTACAAAGAAAGGGATCGAAGTAGGCAATACATTTATGCTCGGTACAAAGTATTCAGAGGCTTTGGGAGCGAAGTTTCTCGATGCAGATGGAAAAGAGCACCCAATAATCATGGGATCGTATGGCATCGGCGTTACTCGTACTCCACAAGCGGCTCTTGAAAAATATTCTGATGACAACGGAATCATCTGGCCAAAGAATATTGCTCCGTATCATGTGCACCTGATCCCGATTTCAATGGAAAATGAAGCTCAGGTAGAGACAGCAGACAAGATTTATGCAGAATTGAATAAAATAGGAGTCGATGTACTCTATGACGACAGAACAGGTCGTCCTGGTGTCAAATTTAAGGATGCAGACTTAATCGGGTTGCCTGTACGTATCACCATTGGTGATAAGTCATTGAAAGACGGTAAAGTAGAGGTTAAGGCACGTACTGAAAGTGAGATGCATTTGGTCGCTCTGGATGAGATTTCAAAAGCCGTGACAGATATTTTGGAGCGTCTTAACTAGAGATGAATATCTTGCATTGTGCCAATGATCTTTCTATATTGTTAAGTTCAAGTGGGTCTCGACCCACTTTTTGCGTGTGAATGAGGTTGATGATGAGAGAAGACAAGCTCAAATCCGCAGTTTTGGAACTGATTGAACCTGTGGTTGTTCAACAAAATGCAGAGATTGCTGAGCTTGTTGTTTCGCGTTATAAGAGAGATGTGACTCTGAGATTTTTTATCTACTCTAATGAGGCGAAAACAGTCGGTCAGTATGCAGGGATTTCACGCAAGATTGGTGAGGTACTTGATGAGAGTGGGCTTCTTGATGATGGATACATGCTTGAGGTCTCCTCACCAGGACTTGATCGCCCACTGACG
>JAJRUL010000025.1 GCA_024277795.1 Candidatus Zixiibacteriota bacterium | reverse complement strand
CGTTTGCCTACTTTCTTTAATAGAGAAAAATTCTGCATGTTTCGTGCGCCAATCTGAATTATATCAACATAATCAGCGACAACGTCCGCAGTATCTGTATCTATAGCCTCAGTAATAGTCTTGAGGCCGAATTTCTCACGCACTTCGGCCAGGATCTTTAATCCCTCTTCCCGTAAACCTTGAAAACTATAAGGAGAAGTGCGAGGTTTGTATGCCCCTCCCCTAAAAATATGTCCACCAGATTTTGCAACAGATTCAGCAATTGTCATACATTGATCACGACTTTCCACAGAACATGGGCCAGCCATCACAACAAAGTTTTTTCCACCGATCTTTACACCATCAACATCGACAACAGTATCATCAGGGAAAAACTCTCGGCTAACTAATTTATACGGCTTGGTTACGTGAATTATCTCTTTCACACCCGGTTGAGTGAGTATACGATCCGAGTCAACTTGTGATTTATTCCCGGTAACTCCGATTGCCGTACGTTGCGCACCGGGCATCGGATGAGCCTTAAGCCCCATCTCTTCAATCAGTTTACAAACTTGTTTAGTCAGCTCTTTAGGGGCAGAGGTTTCCATTACGATAAGCATTTGTAGCTCCTACTAGCGGAATCAAAAATATCTTTCAACGACTCTCTCTTGCGGATCAGAGAGATTGTTCTATTCATATTTTCCACATATAATTCAAGGGCATCAATTATTTTTAATCTGTTTTCATCTATAATTTCACTCCACACATCGTATGGAGATCCTGACAAACGTAACATCGATCTCAACCCCGGGCCAGCTAATTCGATTAATTCGGGATTAACCTGTGCACCCAACAACGTAGAGATCATCTGAGGAAGATGAGATATCTCCGATACGAGTTCATCGTGAAGTTCACTATCTAAAAGGACACGTATTGATCCTGTCTTAGAAATCAACCAATCTAAACGCTTCTTGTTCTTCTCCGTAAGTTGGTTTGAATCATCAAAAAACCAAGCATGGTCTTTAAATATATTTGATTCTGAACTGCCAAACCCTTTCCTCTCTTTCCCTGACATAGGATGACTTGGCATAAACTGAACTTCTGACTTGAAATTCAACGAACGTGCTAATTTTGCGATCGAGTGCTTCACGGCTCCCGTATCAATAATCAAACAGTCTTGAACTGCCTTATGAGAAGCAATCCTGCTCAACATATTCTTATTTGCACTATGCGAAGCGGATAAAATAATGAGATCAGCATCAGATACAGCTTTGGTAAAAGCACTCATCGTCTTCACCCTGAACCGCTTGTCTTTCTTAAGTCGAGACAAAACTGAGGGACGATCGTATGCAAATATCTCCAACTTACCACAACGTCTTTGCAGATCAAGTGCAATAGATCCACCAATCAATCCGAACCCACACACGGTAACTTTTCTTACAAGACGGCTCGACATTCCTACATCTCCTCAGGGGCTTGAATACCTAATAGGCGCAATCCCTCACCGATTACTATTCGCACTGCCTGCACCAAAGCCATTCGAGCAGAAGATTTCGACGTATCATCGGAAATGATTCTATCGGGGCCACCACTTTCATCTTTTCTCTGATAGACACGGTTAAATGCTGAAGAAAGCGAAAGCAAGTATGAGGAGACAAAAAACGGTTCATCCTGTTGTACCGCCGACTCTATTGTCACTGGGAAATCATAGAGTAATTCTATCACTCTATGCTCTTCTTCACGATCAAGCACTGAAAAATCAATATCAGGCGATATATCTTGATTATATTTGCGAATCAATGAACAAAGACGTGCGTGCGTATACTGCAAGTAGGGGCCTGTTTCACCCTCAAAACTGAGTACCGCATCCCAATCAAAATTAACATCTGTTTGCCGACGTACTGACAGTTGAGAAAACAAAACAGCTCCTACACCAACAGCCTGCGCGGTTTTTTCTAACTCTGGAAGTTTCGGGTTTTTCTCAGTTATCATATCATGTACTAAATGTATTGCTTTATTTATTACATCCTCAAGGAAGATAATCGTACCTGAACGAGTGGACATCGTCTTATCACCGAATTTAACCCAACCAAAATCGGTATGTTCAAGTCTTGGTGCAATCCGCTCCGACTCTGGTATCTTTTCAGCTTCTTCAAGAAGTTCGATAACTTTGAAAACCTGTTTGAAATGATCAGACTGTGACACAGCAACGACATATAACGATTTGTCAAATCGATATTCACCATACCGCCATAATGCACCTGCAATATCACGAGTTGCATATAATGTTGCACCATCAGCCTTCTTCAGAAGACAGGGAGGTAATAGCGGATCATCAAGCTCGACGATAAGAGCACCTTGTGATTCTGAAGTGAGATTTGCTTTTTCCAACCGTTCAATTAGAGAATCCATCTTGTCATTAAGAAATGACTCCCCTGTAATCAGATCAAACTCAACTCCGAGTAATTCATAGATACGCTTGAACTCATCGATAGAAATTTCTCTGAAACGTTGCCACAATGCAACGGCTTCACTTTCACCATCTTCCAAAGCCTTAAAAACACGACGGGCTTCTTCATTGAGTGCCTCATCCAATTCAGCTTCTTTATGAAAACGAACATATAACTCAAGCAACTGAGCAACAGCATTTTGAGAAAGATCTATGTCACCACCCCATTTGCGAAAAGCCACAATCATCTTGCCGAATTGAGTCCCCCAATCCCCGAGGTAATTTATCCCTACAACATCATACCCGCACTTTTTGTAAAGCAGACGAAGCGAATTTCCAAGAATTGTGGTCCTGAGATGGCCTATTCCGAACGGCTTTGCGATATTCACAGATGAATATTCAACGATCACCCGCTTACCATCACCTATTGTTGAATTACCATATTCGCTCGATTGTGATAGAACTGCATTAAGAGTCTCTACTATCAAGGACTTCATATTGACATGACAATTGATAAATCCGCCCATTGCCTCTATCTGAACAAGAGTAGATGTCAATTCATCTTTCTCTTTGATATATTCGACGACACTTTTGGCAATAATCGGTGGAGCAATTTTTAGTACTTTACTGAAACGAAAAACAGGAAAGGCAAAACGTCCCATTTTCGGATCTTTAGGTTTATCGAGGTTATTGTAGATATGCTCAGCCGAAAACTCTTGGGATAAACTTTGGTCTGCTAATTGCTCAACGTATCTATTCTGAAAGGCTATTGCCAAAATAGAGGCAAATTGCCACTTATACTTATCTCTATCCATCAACCAATTCCTATCTGGTTCGGACATAGCGTCCTAATAATTGCGACCAATTCCCATAGGTCGCATAAACAATCTTATCTGTTTACACAGTTCGACCAACAGCCTTAGCGATCATCGAAATCTCTTTCACCAACTGTTCGTATTGTTCAAAAAACAAAGTCTGCGCACCATCTGAAAGTGCATTGTCAGGATCATAATGGATTTCAATAATAAGCCCATCAGCCCCCGCTGCTACTGATGCACGAGCCATTGGAGCAACTTTGTCGCGGATTCCAATACCATGCGACGGATCAGACACAACTGGCAGATGCGTCAACTTATGCAATACAGGTATAGCACTAATATCGAGTGTATTTCTTGTATAGTTCTCGAATGTCCTGATTCCACGTTCACAGAGAATCACATTATGATTACCGCCTGCCATAATATATTCAGCCGCCATTAACAACTCTTTCAATGTTACCGACATCCCTCGCTTGAGTAATATCGGTTTATCAACCTTACCAAGCTCCTTGAGCAAAGCAAAGTTCTGCATATTACGCGCTCCAACCTGAATCAAGTCAACATATTTGAGTGCGGGGATGATGTCAACTCGATCCATCACTTCAGAAACAACAGCAAGCCCATTTTCATCGCCAGCTTCTCTGAGATATTTCAGTCCTTCTTCTCCCATCCCCTGGAATGAGTACGGAGAAGATCGCGGTTTGTATGCACCACCACGTAAGACTTTTGTCCCAGATGCCTTTACAAATTTTGCAATCTTACGTATTTGCTCTCTTGACTCAATCGAACATGGCCCTGCAATCATCCCTACTTTTTTACCGCCAAAAGTAGCATCACCAACTTTTACTATTGTATCCTGTGGTTTGAATGTTCTGCTTGCCAATTTATACGGTTCAGATATGCGTATAACCTCATGAACCCCCTCCAACAACTCATAATCACGGGGATCAACCGACTGTGTATCACCTACAACACCGAGTACCAACTGAGATGCACCTGTAGATCTATGAACATCAAAATCATGTTCAAGGAGACGCTCCATAACGTGTTGAACTTGTTCAGTAGTTGCATTTTGCTCCATGATAATAATCATGATGAACTACTTACCCTCTTCTTTGTCATAAACTTCTGTTCTCTCAAGCCGTCTCGATTCATCAATCAATCGTTCAAAAAGACGTACAATCGCCTCTGGTGCTAACGGTCCAGGGTTCATGTCAGTGACATGTACAAAGATATCCCTTTCACGAGCAGGATCGAAGAGCTTCTTTCCCATCCTCACCTTCTCTTTGGCTAGCTCAAGAACAATCTCTGCTCTTTGATTAAACAGATACACAAGCTTACTGTCTATCTCATCAATCTGCTGTCGGATTTTTCTGAGGTCTTTGTCTTTCATCAAATCACTTTTCGGATTCTACTGACAAAACGTCCAACATTCACAATTGACTGACGTTTTGTTCTTGATTCACGAATAATACTCACAAAAGCTGAGCCTATCACAACTCCATCGGCATAGCGACATAACCTCTTTGCTGATACAGGATCAGAAACCCCAAATCCCGCAACAAATGGCTTGTGTAAAAGTCGACTAAGTTGCTCTAAATAAGTATCGGTCGCTTTTGAAAAAACCTTGCCCGTCCCTGTTACACCCGCCACTGTAACAGCATATACAAAATCAGACGATCTGGTATCTATCTGTTTTATCCTACGCTTGGAGGAGGTGGGAGCAACAAGGAATATCGATGATAACTTGTTGCGAATCATCTCTTTTGAGTAGTCACCTGATTCATCGACTGGCAGATCAGGTACAATAAGTCCGTCAACCGTACTCGATTGTGCCATCTTCAAGAATGACCTGAGGCCAAAGGCATGGATCGGATTGTAATACCCCATGAGTATAATTGGGCAATCCACAGACTTTCTGGCCGACCGCACACCTTCAAGTATTACTTTAAGCGATACTCCTTTTTGTAATGCGGAGTACGAGCTATATTGGATTTGCGGACCGTCAGCCAAAGGATCAGAAAATGGTACGCCCAATTCTATCATATCGGCCCCCGCTTGAACTGCCACTTTTGCATATTGAAAAGAAGTCTTCATATCAGGAAATCCTGCAGTAAAAAAGGGAATCAACAATTTACTTGAACGACCTGAGAGTGTGGTACTTATTCTACTCATCTGCCCCACCTAAAGACAAAATATAGTCCATATCTTTGTCTCCTCGTCCAGACAAGCAAACAACTACATTACCTCTACGTGACATTGTTTTTCCATTCTTTAATAGCCATGCCAGAGCGTGTGATGATTCAAGAGCTGGAATAATCCCCTCTAAGTTGGACACTACATGAAAAGCATTCAACGCCTCTTTGTCAGTTACACTAATGTAGATAACTCTTCCAGAATCTTTCAACATAGAGTGCTCTGGGCCCACACCGGGATAATCCAATCCCGCCGATATTGAATGTGGCAACTGGATTTGACCATCAGAATCATACAAAAGATAGCTGTAAGCACCATGTAACACACCAGGTTTACCAAGCGAAAGTGTGGCCGCATGCTTCTTAGATCGAAGACCATATCCTGCCGCCTCAATCCCATAGAGCTTCACCTTCTTCTCATCAAGAAAACTTGAAAAGATACCCATCGCATTTGAACCACCACCAACACAAGCAACGATTGCATTTGGCATCTTGCCAAACTCTTTTCTACATTGTGTTTTTGTTTCACGTCCAATAATAGACTGAAAATCTCTAACAATTTGAGGATACGGGTGTGGTCCTACTACTGACCCGATAATATAAAAAGTATCCTTAATATTCGTTACCCAATCACGCAATGCTTCATTGGTAGCATCTTTTAATGTCTGCGAACCTGAGGTAACAGGGACAACTTTCGCACCAAGTAATTTTATCTTAGCAACATTTGGGGCTTGGCGTTGAATATCTTCAGCTCCCATATAAATTATGCATTCCAGCCCAAACCTTGCGCATACTGTTGCTGTTGCCAAGCCATGTTGTCCTGCACCCGTCTCGGCAATAATCCGCTTCTTACCCATACGCATTGCGAGCAGAATCTGCCCTACCGTATTATTTATTTTGTGTGCACCTGTATGATTCAAGTCTTCTCGTTTGAACCAGATTCGTGGACCTTTGCAGTACTTGGTTAATCGTTCGGCAAAATAGAGTGGGCTGGGACGACCAATAAAACTTTTGAAGTAACCGTTTAGTTCATCTTTGAATTTCTTGTCACGCTTAATCTTGTTGTAGCATTTCTCAAGGTCGTCCAGTGCAAACATTACTGTTTCAGGGACATACCGGCCACCATATACACCAAATCGCCCTTTTGCATCAGGTTGTTTTTTTTGCTTATTCATAGCGTAACCTATCGCACTTTTCAAAAAACTGTTTCATCAAACGGCCTGATTTTATTCCCGGGGCTTTTTCCACACCAGAGTTTACATCTACAATGAGAGGTCGAAATCTTTTTACTCCATCAGCTACGTTGCTACTATTTATTCCACCCGCCAAAACCAGATTCTGAATCTTACCTTTCGGTAGCAATGACCAATCAAAACTGTGACCACTACCACCAGGTAAATTGACACCTGCATTGTCAATCATAACAATATCAGCATGGCTCTGCATAGCCTTTTGATAATCCGACTTCTTTAGCAAATGAAAAGCCTTGATCACTCTAAAACCATATTTTTGACAATATCCAATATCTCTGTTTGTATATGTACCATGTAATTGAACTAAACTCAATTTCAAATCCATGGCTATTTTGATAATTTGTTCTTTACTCTGATCCACAAAAACACCAACTAATTGCGTTGTTGGCATTAGTGCTTTACAAAGTGATTTTGCTTTAGACTGAGTTAGAAATCGTGGGGATTTTCGATAAAATATCATCCCAATATAGTCAGCTCCAAGTTTTTCAGCATATTGTGCATCCTCTGAGCGTGTTACACCACACACCTTCACCCGAAAATGATGCTTCATCATATGACACCACGCAGTTTTCTTATGAGCATTTGCGGGTTCTCGGACGTTACAAGTGCTTCACCTATAAGAAAGTTGTTATACCCTGCTGATGAGAGTTGAAGAATATCGTCTCTGTTGAAAATACCTGATTCTGCTACCTTGATCACGTTATCAGGAATAAGAGCGGACAGATTTTCAGATACACTCAAAGAAACTGAAAAGTCATTGAGATTACGATTGTTCACACCAATTATACAAGATTTGGCCTCTATCGCTGTTGACAACTCATCTTCATTATGAACTTCGACAAGACAATCGACACCTAACTCCGAAGCAATATCTTGAAACTCCTTTAATTGACTTGTGGTAAGAAGACTCGCAATTAAAAGAATCGCATCAGCACACATATAACGGGCATAGTATATTTGATATTCGTCGATGATAAAGTCTTTACAAAGAACAGGAAGTTCGGCCGACTGTTTGGCCTTAGCCATATATTCTGATCGTCCAAAAAAATATTTTCGTTCAGTCAGAACAGAAAGTGCGACTGCTCCCCCTTCAGCATATTGTGTGCTTATACGATCGACATTGAAATCTTCAACAAGAATGCCCTTTGATGGGGAGCCTTTTTTCAATTCAGCTATTATGTGTATGTCATCATTACATGAAAGTACTTTCTTGAACAGATGAGAGAGTTGATCTGGCATATTACCTGTAATCTGTTCAAGAGGTTTAGTAATTTTCAATTCCTCAACTTCAAGCCGTTTATCCATTGCTATTTTCTGGAGAATTGCACTCATACCACTACTTCCTCACGAACCAACTTCCAACCGTGAGAGCCAACTTCACGCACTTCCGTATTATGAAAGAACTGATAGAAGGCTATTGAAGAAACAACATAAAAGCCGATCGTTATATTCATTGTAAATGTATACCCATAGAGTTCAATTAAATGACCGCCTATCGCTGAAGAAATCATCCAGGCTGATGTCCATGCAACCATAAGTAGTGCATTGACCAATCCCTGTTCTTTCTTATCGGAAAGCTCCATACCGAGATTAGTTACTATTGGAACTCCAAGATTCATCAAGCCACCACGCATGATAAATGCAAAAACCGCTAGAGGGAGTACATAGCTGTATGAAAGCGTCAACATAAAAGGGATTGAAGCCAATTGTGTAAAAACGACCGTCCTGACTAATCCAAATCGCTTGGCAAGCAAAGGCCCAGACATTGTACCAATGAGCATAGCACACTGTACAAGAAAGAAAAAGATACCGATCGATTGCACAGATACAGAAAATCTGTCCTGAAAATACAGATTCAGAAACGGAATAACAAGCCCAGCCCCCATTCCTACAAAGAAATTAGCGAAACAGATCTTGATATAGAAGCTTCCTCTTTTTCTAATCTGCTCCTTTGATATTATTATCCTGTTTTCTTCTCCCGATGGTGAATGAGCAACTATCAACAGAATAGGGATCAAAGACAGTAAGCTAATTCCAATCCCAGTAAACAATGTATATTGATACGCTTGTACGAGGCTTCCAGCCGATGCTTCCAAAACAGTTGACAATCTTCCGGCACCTAATGATCCAACCATCCCAGACAAAATATAGCTACCGAAGGAGAATGAAAAAAGGTGTGTTCTTTCTCTCGGGGATGAGTTACGCATATAAAACGGTCCTGCCGCAACACGAAAATATGTAAAGGCCATACCATTACAAAATGAGAACAGAAGAATGAGTGAGAGAATATGTGAACTGATAACCAATGAACTAAATGTTGCCCCCGCTAAAACTGCTGTAATCAAAATCGGCTTCAATCGTACCCGACTCAATAATATCGCGGCAGGGACAGCCATCAATGTCATGCCTACAGCACCGGCAGATGCGATCAATCCTATCTCACCCTCAGGAAACCCTTGCTCTTTTAAGTAAAGATTCAGTAAGACTTGAAAAACAGAATGATTGATCCCGATCAGAAATGAACCGAAGAGATACAGCCGTGCGTTCTTCGTAAAAAGCTTGATACTGACAGCATATTCTCGAAGACTTGCCTTCATTTATCTATCCTTGACTGAACCTCTCAGATGAAATGTCATACGTGAGTACTTTTTACCCAGCTATCAAGCTTTTCTTTAGCAGAACCTGAATCTATGGCTTTCTTTGCAAATTCGGTCCCCTCCTTGATCGACTCCGCTCTCCCTCCAACATAAATTAATGCTCCAGCATTTAGCAATACTGCGTCACGGACAGCTGATTGCTCACCGCTGAGAACCGAGAGAAGCGTCTTATAATTCTCTGTGGCCCCACCTCCTGCAATCTCATCTTTGCCATGCAATGCAAAGCCAATTTCAGTTGGGTCTAACAGATGCTGTGTCATCGCTCCATTTCTTACTTCTACATAATCGGTTGGAGCCGAGACAGAAAACTCATCTAGGCCGTCTCTTGAATGTGCAATCAATACATGTTCGGAGCCGGTCAACAGCAAAACCTCACCCATCAATTCCAAAAGCTCCTTCTGAAATACACCGATCACTTGATGCTTTACATTTGCGGGATTTGTCATCGGACCAAGTATATTAAATACTGTTCTCACTCCTAACTCACGCCTTGGCTTCCCTGCATATTTCATAGCAGGATGAAAACGAGGCGCAAACATAAATCCAAATCCAACCTCATTGATCGATTGTTCTACAACATCAACACCGGGATCAATTACTGCACCAGCCTCCTCAAGTAGATCAGCTGACCCGCACTTTGAACTTACAGAGCGATTGCCATGCTTTGCAACAGTTACTCCGACAGCAGAAGCTACTATCGATGAGGCTGTTGAGATATTAAACGTATGTGCACCATCACCGCCTGTTCCACATCCGTCAACAGCTTTGTCATCCTTTATTCTTACACTCAAACTGTGTGAACGCATTGCCGTAACAAACCCTGCTACTTCACTCGACACTTCCCCCTTTAGTTTTAATGCGATAAGATAACCTGCTATCTGCACATCAGTAGCCTCGCCATTCATTATTACATTCATGACAGAAGTAGATTCTTCGACTGTCAGATTCTCACCTGCTAAGACCTTCTTCAGACATTCACCTATCATTCTGCAAGCTCCAGAAAATTTTTTAGAATTCGCTTACCATCAGGAGTCATAATCGACTCAGGGTGAAATTGTAAGCCATAGAGTCCCTTCTTTTTGTTCTCAATAGCCATAATGACACCATCATCTGTTTCTGCAGTAATACGAAAGTCTTTTGAAAGTGTCATTCTATCGATCACAAGCGAATGGTATCGCGTTGCAATAAACGGAGACGGTATACTCTTGAACATCGGAGAACGTCCATGAAAAACCTCTGATGTCTTACCGTGCATCAAGTAGGGAGCGTATGTAATTGTCGCACCAAAAACCTGTGCCATTGCTTGGTGCCCGAGACAGACCCCTAACATAGGTAAGCGACCCGCGAAATCCTCAATTATTGAAATGAGATTTCCCGCATTTTCCGGTCGACCAGGACCAGGTGATAATACTATTGACTGAGGGGATAGCTTTTCTATTCGCTTGCTATCAATCTAATCATTGCGATAGACACGAACATCAGCTCCCAGTTCACTCAAATACTGTACAAGATTATAGGTAAACGAATCGTAATTATCGATCATCAGAAGCATAACCTATAACCCTCTTCCAGTTACTGCTTGTATCAAAGCTCGTGCCTTTGCTTTAGTCTCATCGAATTCTCTCGCAGGCTTTGAGTCGGCAACAATCCCTGCTCCTGCTTGAAGGTAATACCGATTATTTTTGCGAACTACTGTACGAATTGTAATGCATGAGTCAAGATTCCCCCAAAAGTCAAGATATGCAACCGCACCGGCATATATACCCCGACGTTCAGATTCCAACTCATCGATTATTTCCATTGCACGAATTTTAGGTGCACCCGAAACAGTTCCTGCAGGAAAGCACGAAAAAAGCCCTTCAACAGGACTGCAACCTTTGCGCAGTTTCCCTTGAACAGATGACACGATGTGCATAACATGCGAGTATTTTTCGACTATCATCTTCTCTTTGATCTCAACTGTCCCAGCTTTACTAACTCTCCCGATATCATTTCGACCTAAATCAAGTAGCATCGTGTGTTCAGCAAGCTCCTTCTCATCATTCATCAGGTCTGCCATTAACCGTGCATCATGACTATCATCACGACCTCTTGGGCGAGTACCTGCGATAGGACGTGTTTCTACATTCCCCTTCTCTACTCTGACCATCATTTCAGGTGAGGACCCTATTATTGATGCTGTGCCACAATTAAGTAAGAACATATAGGGAGAGGGATTAATACGCCTAAGCCTCCTATAGACTGTAAGCGGTTGAACTTCAGAGTCAACATGCCAACGCTGAGAAAGAACGACCTGAAAGATATCCCCCTCTTTGATGTATTTTTTTGCCTTTCTCACATTACGCTCAAAAACCTTCCGTTCAGTTCTGGATACAAGCCGTGACGTACCAGTTGATTCTTCAGGCTTCGCATGCAAATGCCGAGAAAGTCGCTGAGATGTTCCTTTGATATGCTCGACAGCACACTCATATTTCTTTCGCAACCCCGGGGTGCCATGATCGTGCAGTATATTCGCTATCACCAGAATCTCTTGCTTGAGATGATCAAAAACTACAATATTCTGATACATAGCGATACGTATATCAGGTAGTTGAATCTCATCATTATTCGTATCAGGTATATCTTCCACTAATCTGATAGAATCATAGGAAAAATAACCTACACCACCACCTGTAAAACGTGGTAAACTATCAACCTTAACTGGTTTGTAGAAAGAGAACAATTCACGAATAAAATCTAAAGGGTCAGCTTCGATTGTTTTGCGTTTATTCCCCTGCATCAGGGCTATCTTGTTCCCATCGCACTCAATCTTTAGAAACGGATCAAAACCTACAAAAGAATATCTGGCAAGCTTCTCTCCTCCTTCAATTGATTCAAGCAGGAAAGACTCTTTCTTTTTCCTCGCAAGCTTCATAAAAGCACTAACAGGTGTATCAAGATCAGCAGGAAGCTTCTCATATATGGGAATTACATTCCCATGCTTATTCAGTTTGCGTACTTCATTGAAACTTATCATGCGAAAGTATACTGTCCATTGGCAATATGTGTTACGGGACCGGTCAATTCGATATTATTGGTATCGGCTGACCAATGAACATGAAGAGTTCCTGATGAGAAACAGACTTCACATTCTCTATTAACCACCCCCGACATAACTCCTGCAACAACTGCGGCGGCGGCCCCCGTACCCGATGATCCAGTTGCCCCTGCACCTCTCTCCCACTCAGCAACACGGATTTTTGTCCGTTTTAGTACCTTAACAAACTCGACATTAGTTCTATTCGGAAAAGCTGAGTGAATCTCAATGTCGGCACCAAGCTCCTGCCATGCAAAATCAAAGTTATCCACAAACAAGACAGCATGCGGATTACCAATTGATAAACAAGTTACAGGGAATTTCAGGCCACCGATTTCAAGTTCTGCTTGTATCATTACCTTAGATTTCGATTTAACAGGGATCAGCTTTGTATTAAACTCAGGCGGACCTAAATCTCCCGCAATGAATAACTCCTTACGTGCTCCCTTAATGATTCTGCACTCGTATACATCCTCATTCATCTCGATTTGACACTTCTTTCCGCTTTCATCATTCTGAAAAAGCCAAGCCGATGCTATCCTTAATCCGTTTCCGCTTTTTTCAGCCCAACTTCCGTCAGCATTGTATACGTCGGCTACGATATCTGCCTTACGACTATTTCTAATATACAACACACCATCGGCCCCAACTCCCGCACTTCTATTACAAATCTGTACGGCAAGCTCGGAGAGCCTCTCTTCGGTAAAACGTCTCTTCCGCCCATCAATCACCAGAAAATCATTTAACAGGGCGTGATATTTAGCATAACTCAATTCCATAGCTATTTAAGAAATGCAAAGAACAGTACTATATCAACCAAAATTGAGGAATAAAAAAACGGCTACTTCTTCAAGTAACCGTCTCGTCTATACTCAACTACATTTGTATGTTTACATTTCTTCATGAATAAGCTGCCCCAGTCGCTTTATCCCTTCCCGTATTTCCTCATCAGATGGCGTACAGAAATTCAACCTGAGAGTATTATCCCCACCACCATCAGGGAAGAATGGCTCACCATATACATAAGCTACTTTTCGTTCAATTGCTTTATTAAGCAATTCTTTAGCAGACATATTCTCAGGTAATTCGACCCAAAGGAACAAACCACCATCTGGTTTAGTCCATGTTGCCCCAGCAGGAAATTCTTTTTCAAGCGACTGCAACATAAGGTCACATTTATTCTTATAAAACTCAGATATTCGCTTAATCTGTGGCTCCATTTTTCCTGCCATCAAATATTCATAAATCATATATTGAGCGATTGTACTCGTATGCAGATCTGAGCACTGCTTCACTTTTTCAAAATGGTGCATAATCGAAGCGGGCCCATTCATCCACCCGAGACGTAACCCGGGAGCTAATATCTTCGAAAAAGTCTGAAGGGCAACAACGATATCACCACCTATCGACTTCAATGAAGGAACTTGTTCCCCACGAAAGCGGATATCACCGTATGGATTATCATCGATAATAGGTATATTATATTGTTGTGCTAATTCAACCAACTGATGACGGCGCTCTACCCCCATAGAAATCCCTGTAGGGTTCTGGAAATTGCTCACAGTATAGATCAGTTTTGGTTTATGCTTCTCTATTTGCTCACGCGCTTTCTCAATAAGAATACCATCATGATCCATTTCTGCACAACAATACTGTGCTTGGTAGTAATTGAAAGCTTGTAGAGCACCAACATACGTTGGATATTCTGTTAAGATGTAGTCACCCGGATCGATAAATGCCCTCGCTACTATCTCTATCCCCTGCTGAGCACCTGATACCATAAGAATATTGTCGACCGAACTCTCGACACCATCATCGTTTGTCGCTCTCTCTGCAAGAAGCTCTCTAAGAGGGATAATACCACGCGACAGAGCGTACTGCACACAGGTCGAATCATATTTTTCAACTGCTGTTTCCATCGCCCACTTGAGATCATCCATCGGAAACAAGGATTGGTTTGGCAACCCCCCTGCAAAGGATATAACTCCCGGTTGCGAGGATATTTTCAATATCTCTCGAATAATAGAAGCTTTAAGTTCTGCAACATGCAGAGCTATTCTCCACTTTGATGGATCAACCTTACTGTCCTGTTCTATCAGCATGCAAAACCCTCTTGGTGAACGGTTAACAATCGACCGTGGACTTTTTCAAGATCAGTCATTCATAGACAAATCTAACTTTATTCTCTTGAGTAAGATATGAAAATTAACATCGTTATTCAAGGGTAATCGGTATGTGATTTTGCCGTTTTGCTAAACCGTAAAACAACATAATTACCGTATGTCCTTGTACACAGGTAAGATAACAGATCACAGACGATACTAAGAATAATGTAAATATCATCCATATTTCAAAAAAAAGCCCAGTTGCTAATGCAACCGGGCTTTGAGAAAATGAAAGCCTGTATTACTTCAGAAGAAGCATCTTCTTCGTTTCAGTTTGATCACCTGTCGTCAGTTTATAGAAATAGATACCTGATGCTAATCTTGATGCATCAAAGTCTACCTCATATACACCAGCGTTAAAGAATCCATCTACAAGCGTTTCAACTTCACGCCCGTTGATGTTATACACAACAACTGACACCTGTGAAGATGTCGGGACAGTAAAGGAAATTGTTGTAGTTGGATTAAACGGATTCGGATAGTTCGACAATGCAAGACTTAAAGCTGAAATAGAATTACTTTCAGCATTAAGACCAGCCGCACCAGCATTAACTGTTATAGTTGTTGATGGTTTATAGCTGTTGCCAGCATTATCCTTCGCTTCACCTTTCCATGTCCAGCTTGTTGCATTTGATGGAAGGTTTGCCAAAGTGAATGCGGCCGTATACGTGTTGTCGAAGTTATTCGTGAAGTTCTGACGGATCTTGTTCTTATTCTGATCCTTCAACTCCCAACGATTCTTGCTGAGATCGTTAAAGTTTACAACATCTGTCCAGAGTTTCATATAGATCGTTTCTGTACGACTAAACACTCTGTCATCAGTTGAAAAATCAGGATTACGTGAGAGGATGAATCCTTCACCCGTTACAGGACCACCAGCATTGACTGTGATGTAATTAGTCATGACTGACTGATCTGTACCACAAGCATTTGTAGCGGTCAAACTCACAGTATAGGTACCTGCGGTACTATATGTGTAGCTCGGGTTTTGTGCTGTTGAAGTTCCGCCATCACCAAAATCCCATGCCCAACTGGTAGGACTGTTAGTCGTCATATCAGTAAATGTTACAAGCATCGGTGCATTACCTGTAGTAGGTGTACCACTAAAACTTGCAACTGGTGGATTACATGGTGGTGTTGTCACAGTAATGTAATTGGTCATTACCGACTGATTTGATCCACAGCCATTGGTAACAGTCTGAGATACAGTATAAGTGCCTGCGGCAGTATATGTATGACTTGGGTTTGAGGCAGTAGACGTGTTTCCATCACCAAAGTCCCAACTGTACGTAGATGCGTTGGTCGATTGGTCTGTGAAGTTTACTACCAGAGGATAGTCACCAGATACTGGAGTTCCACTGAAACCTGCAACAGGAGCAACACATGTATTGACAGTAATGTAGTTCGTTTTAACCATCTGGTTAGAACCACCAGCATTTGTAGCTGTCATGCTTACAGTATATGTACCTGCTACGTTATATGTATGACTTGGATTTTGTGCGGTAGAAGTACCACCATCACCAAAGTCCCATGCCCAACTAGTAGGGCTATTAGTTGAAAGGTCTGAGAAATTCACAGTCAACGGCTCAGTACCTGTAACAGGTGTGCCACTGAAATCAGCTACTGGAGCTGGTGGTGGTCCTGCTGTTATGGTAATATTAGCAGTTGGTTTATATGAATTCTTGGAATTGTCTTTGGCTTCACCCTTCCAAGTCCAACTAGTCTCGTTGTTAGGCAGATTAGCCAAATTATATGATGCCGTATATGTATTGTCAAAGTTATTAGTTAACGGTTGGCGATCTTTATCACCAATATTGTTATCCTTTAACTCAAAACGTGCACGATTGATATCATTAAAGTTTACGACATCAGTCCACATCTTGATATACATTGTTTCGTTCCGCGTAAACGTACGATCATCAGTCGAAAAATCGGGATTACGCGAAAGAATAAAGCCTTCGCCAGCCACGGGACCTGTGTTGACTGTTATATAATTAGTCTGTACTAACTGGTTAGTACCACAAGCATTCGTTGCTGTCAGAGTGACTGTATATGTACCGGCATTATTATACGTATAGTTTGGGTTCTGTGCAGTTGATGTGCCACCATCACCGAAGTCCCAATTCCAACTCGTTGGATTATTAGACGTCTGATCAGTGAAGCTCACAGTCATTGGTGCGCTTCCTGTTGTCGGCGTACCAGTAAAACTCACTACAGGTGGATTACACGGTGGTGTGGTGACTGTGATATAATTAGTCATCACAGATTGGTTTGTTCCGCAAGCATTACTTACTGTCTGCGTAACTGTGTATGTTCCTGCCACAGTGTAGGTATTACTTGGGTTCTTCGCCGTTGAAGTATTACCATCACCAAAATCCCAGCTATACGATGCCGCATTACTAGACTGATCGGTGAAGCTGACAGTCAAAGGATAATCACCAGAAGTTGGCGCACCAACAAAACCTGCAGTAGGAGTTACACACGGGTTGACCGTAATGTAATTCGTACGAACTGACTGGTTTGTTCCACACGCATTTGTTACAGTCTGAGTAACTGTATACGTTCCAGCCACATTATATGTATGGCTCGGGTTTTGTACAGTAGATGTTCCACCGTCACCGAAATCCCAACTCCAAGAAGTAGCACCCGATGACTGATCGGTGAAGTTAACTGTCAAAGGTTCTGTACCAGAAACGGGTGTTCCTGAGAAACCTGCAGTTGGTCCACCATTTACAGTAATATAACCGTTCTTCGTATTAACATTCGAACCACCTGCACCTGTTGCTGTCAAAGAGACAGTATATGTGCCAGGGTTATTATACGTATGGTTAGGGTTCTGTGCAGTAGATGTTCCACCGTCACCAAAGTCCCAGCTCCAAGAAGTAGCATTTGTTGAAAGATCAGTAAAGCTAACAGACAATGCTGCACAACCAGAAGTTGGTGTACCACTAAAATCAGCCACAGGTGCTGGATTACCTGCACCCGCTGTAGCGGCATCAGCATTCACAATACCATAACCAAAATCATTGTCGCGACCAGCAGGGCCGATATCAGTACAAGTACTAGTCAATCGATTACGAACTGCAGATACAGACGTATAATTGCCTGTTGCCCAGATCAAAGCTGCCACGCCTGCTGCATGTGGAGTAGCCATACTGGTACCGCTCAAAGTTGCATAACCGCCACCAGCATAAGTCGAGTAGACAGATGAACCGGGAGCAGTAACTTCTGCTTCGGGACCTACATTAGAAAAGTTCGAAAGTCTATTATTCTGGTCAATTGAGGTTACTGCAACAACAGATGAATATTTTGCTGGATATCCAATTGGCCAACCATAATCGTTTCCTGCTGCACCACAAATGAGAACGCCAGAGGCATAAGCATTATCGCATGCCTGTTGAAGCGCAGCGGTACCTGAAGAGGCCCCCAAACTCATGTTCACAACATTCATGCCATTGTTAGCAGCCCAATCAATACCTGCTATAACATTGGAAAATGTTCCGCTTCCAGCACCATCAAGAACTTTAATACCATAAAGGCTTACTGAGGGAGCAACACCAAGTACACCAATATTGTTATCGATAGCGGCTATAGTTCCTGAAACGTGGGTCCCGTGACCATTGTCATCCATTGGATCATTATCACCATTAACAAAATCTATGCCGCCTGCATAATTTGCCGCAAGGTCTGGATGACCATGATCAATTCCCGTATCTATAACGCCAACTTTTACTGTTGAACCTGTTACACCACGACTATGAGCAGTTTGTGAATTGATGTGAGATATTCCCCATGGAACTGTTTGTGCATACATGCTGATTGTTCGATCCGGCTCAATATAGTCTACAGCAGGATTAGCCTTCAAAGCACGCACTTGAGCATCAGTCAAAGCTCCTGAGAAACCACTAAGTGCTGTCGTATAAATATTTTTCGGCAAAGCACCCACATTCGATGCGATTGAAGAAACTTCAGCTGCTGAACGTGGCAAAGCCGAACGATCATTCTTAAGTACGACAATGTATTGTCCTGGGATAATCTGTCCTGAATGATCCCCAAAACTGTTTGTAGGATTCGATTGCTGATTCACTGAGGGACCTGAACCGGCAAATGCGATCACCGAAGTGAGGAAAAACAATGTCAAAAACGCGGTCAGACTCTTTTTCATATCTCCTCCAAAGAAAAGAAAAATAATGTTACTCCTTAACGGAATTGCTATGATATGAACGACAGTAACAGAGCCTATATCTTGGCTTACCACCTCCCTTACTACTCACGACAACGGCAATATGATTGCAAAGAGTGAATGAGGTTTTAGATGTTTTTTCTAAGAATAAATCTAATCTTCGTGAATGAAACTGTGCAGGCGATCGTTACTTCATGATGGAGCAAGTCCACCCTCTTAAACCTGTCACATCAATAAATATCGCATTTTGTTGAAATAAGTCAAGAATAAAACCTGCAATACATATACTTGTGGAATGCGATCTAAGAGAAGCCACCGAGCGGAATCGAACCGCTGACCTACTGATTACGAATCAGTTGCTCTACCATCTGAGCTACGGTGGCTGTATTATCAAATGATGTAGTTGTGCACATCACTCTATTAAGTCGGCTAATATACAATGAGACAAGAGTTTTTCAAGAGATTAAATCAAATATCGAATATTTATTGAAAAGATTAGGAGTAAGTGAAGTACATTCTCCCGAAACGATTTAAGGCATCACCAGAAAGTGATGCCTTAAGTTTATCCAATAGACAATATTTTTCTTAAACAACAGAAAAATATTACTTCAGTAGAATCATTTTCCGAGTCTCAGAATAATCTCCCACTGTCAAACGATAGAAATAGATACCAGTTGCAATATTTGAGCCGTCCCACTCGACCTCAACTGCACCTATTTCATACCCTTCAAAACGATCCACTTCCTGACCCGAAACATTAAAAATAACTAACTCATAGGTTGACATTACTGGCAACTCAAACCGTATTGTAGTCTTAGGATTGAACGGGTTTGGATAGTTCTGCATTAACGAACAAGATGTTGGTTGTATTTTTGCCCTAACAGGCGTACCATCATAAAGAGCCATGTCAAAGCTTAACACTTTACCATTGGTTCGCAAGAAGTCGCCCCTAAAACTCATTCCTTTCTTCATAGAGTAAACCAGAATTCTCGTAGCACCTAATTCAGAATCAAAGGCATATCGCATTGTCATTTCTTCTGCCATCAATTCTGGGACAACCTCTCCCTCAACCAGAACAGCAACCGCACCTAGCTCAGTTGCAACCGAGAGAATGCCCGACTCTTCAATCTGAATATCGACTTCCACCGGAACTGATTTCGGGATCGGTAAAACATCACCAACAATTACTCGAATCAGGTAGACAAGATCACCTACCGACAAAGGAACACCATCAGCATTCACATCAGATGCAGCAATCTGTCCTTCTACATTTGTAGAAAAAGCACCTACCCCATACACAAAATAATTGCTAAACAAAACAGCATCGGCGACCTCTTCAGCAACACCATTTAGATTTAAGTCACCTCGAAAATCAATGGAATCAGCACAAGCAATATCAACACCTCCATTGATATAGTTCACAAAGCGTACAGGTGAAGGCTTTCCATTACCACCGGATGTTTCGCATTGTTGAGGTGCCCCACCATAAGTTGGGAACGTAGCCAATGAAGCTGTAATATCTGTGCCCTCAAAGCTAAAAACTGATTGTGAAATAAATGCTGTATCACCTGTTTGGTTTGATAGCAGGTTGTCATTACAATCCAACCAGATGAATTGAATCGGGATATATTGACACTCGTATGTTCGATTGTCAGTGACAAGAAAGTCGAGCGTAAAAAATGTCTCGTTAAGCGCAAGACTACAATCAAAAATCGGGTGGTTCGGACCATTATTAGTTTCAGCCATACCTACGACGCGAATCAAACCACTTGGGCAGCCTCCATTACAATTACCAGTGGTACCATAACGATACGTAAAGTATTCCCACCCGCACGCTGAATAGAGATCACCTTCAACAGCAGTCTGGAAAGAAAGAGCAGAAGCGTCATAAGCAATCAGAAAATCAAAACCTCCTATAATATCTGAACCTTGTGTTTGGAAAACATCAACTTGTTCATGCCCACCTTGAAAACTCATATGTGTTTTTTCGATTGCGAAACCTAAATTAGAACAACAAAGAACCTCAAATGTGATATCACATGTATTAGTAATGGCACCATCGGTAGCACCAACTGTTGTTGTTACGATATGTCCACAAGTAGTTGGATCAGGTTGAAATGTAACTTCGCCGGTCAACGAATCGATTGACACAGCATCACTACCAATAAGCCCCGTGATATTCTCGATTGTATACCAAATAGGATCACAATCGTCGGAAACAGCAGTAATAGTCTTTGTCACCGCCGCCTGAGAACATGTCGCCATCACCTCACATCCTGAAACAAACGATGCTCCTGCATTTGTTACGACAACATCAAATGAACAGGAATCAGCATCAGTATTGGTTGGACTACTGGCTGATATAGTAACAGTATGAATGCCAACATCCGATAACCCAGGTGACCACTCCCATGTTCCCAGATCACCTGTACTGTCGACCATTTTACCGGGACCTGAAAGTATCCTGAATTTGTATTCTTCTGTCACAGGGTACCCACAAGCATCCGTTATGCCTAGTACTTGTACAAATGACTCACAGTGTGATTGTGTTGAAACACCCTGCGGACAGAGATCAAAAACCGGAGCTTTTTTACAAGGTAAACTCTCAACCAAATAACAGTACGGCCCTCCCCACTGTACAGGTGTTGTTGCACCGACCCACGCCCATGCTCCACCTGGAGGATAGAATGTCGAGTCGATGCAGAAATACTGACCTTCGACAGATGGAGTAGCTGTAAAACTAAGAACGTTGAGATTGGTGCCAGCAGGAATCAAGACAGAGATACCAAAGCCACTAACTGTGGCTGTGTCGGCATCCATACCATCGAAAGAAAATGGGGTATAGAAAATACCGCCATCAAAGTAGGATGATAATACAGCATCATAGGTGACTGAGTCGATCGAGACAGGTGCAAAGTTCCCCGCCACTTCACCGCTGTTATCCGGCGTAGTGGACATAAACAGACGAAACCCATTTGAAGCTGCCCGTATTGGACCAGTGATTACATCCCAATTGACAACAAAAGTTGCTGGAGAGTTGGGTTCAATTTTACCCGGAGCGTATTCAGCTGATGTTGTAATTGTCACAGTATTTGCCAATACTAAGCCATTGAGCAGTATTGTCATTGCAAAAGTGATTGCCAATATCGAACGACTCATCCTCACCTCCTCTACAACCGAAATAACCACGCATGAGAAATACCCTGTTGATTAACAGCTGTAAATCTTTGTTGTACTTTTCTTCCGCATGTATGTCGAAGACCAACGAAAAACGAGAGTAGACTCATAGATTGAGTTGCTATAATATATATCCCCATCCAATCATGTCAAGGTTTTAACGCATCTTTACAAGAGATTGGGAATCGAGATCATGATAACAGACTATCAGAATAAAATAGAAATAAATCAGAGTAATAATATGTTATTTTGTAGCACCAAACATTATGGTGCCGGAGGCCGGACTCGAACCGGCACGGTCCTTACGAACCAAGGGATTTTAAGTCCCTGGTGTCTACCAATTCCACCACTCCGGCACAGACTTCGTCTGCTTTTTTGGCAGGCGATAAGTTATACATCAACAAACGATTGCGCAAGAACGTTTTCTATGTGCCCATAGGAACCATGACTCACGCAACTTTGGTTTAGTCGAACTGTTGAGCAAAACGACGACCGAGATATATTCCAACACCAGAACCAATCATACTCAGTACCAAGGCAGTAAATAAACCAACTAGATCTCCCAGCCACCATCCGATCCAACCGAATATAATTGACAATATCGTAGTAATTATAGTCTTCATATTGAAGATTATCGGATACGAGAGTTGAAAATATAACTCCTATTCAACCCCCCTCAACTGATTTATTCATGTAAGCTTCTGATTGAACAGCTATATGCTGTAAACCAATATCCACACGATTAACCACCGTGGCGAACAATCTCACCGTCTATCATATATATTACATCTTCAGCTATATTGGTTGCATGGTCAGCAATACGTTCAAGGTTACGTGAAACACTCAAAATATTGATTAGAGAACTCACTGATGCAGGATCATTCATTATTTCCCGTTCAACTGCATGAAACGCCTCCTCATGCAATTCATCCACACGATCATCATCACAACGGACCTGTTGAGCCAATTCAGTATCCTGCCGTACTAACGCATCAACACTGCTTCTAACCATCCCCACAGCGGCACCTAATAGAGCAGAGAGGTCAAAAGGGGGCTCAACCTTTGTCTTACTCAAACGGTCCTTTGCCCTTTTTGCGATGTTGACTGCCAAGTCTGCTATTCTTTCCAAATCATTATTAATCTTCAATACGGCTACAACATAACGAAGATCAGCGGCAACAGGTTGATGTAGTGCAAGAATCTTGAGACACTCTTCTTCAACTTCAATTTCTAACGTATCTATTGCCTCATCAGATTTGATGACATCAACGGCCAATTCCATATCATTGTTGGCCACAGCTTTTACAGCATTTTGGAGAGCCTCTTCAACTAATGATGCCAACAAGAGAATCTTTTTCTTTAGTCGTTCTATCTCATTTTGAAAATGTTTTGTCATAACTTTTCTCTCTTAAAATAATCATCCGAATCTACCAGTTATGTAATCTTCTGTTTTTTTCTTTTGAGGACGAGTAAATAACTCCTTCGTCTTACCAACCTCAATCAATACCCCTTCATAGAAGAATGCTGTCCTATCAGAGACACGAGCCGCTTGTTGCATATTATGAGTTACGATTACAATCGTATATTTCTTTCTTAACTCAGTAATCAAGTCCTCAATTTTAGATGTTGAAATTGGATCAAGAGCTGAAGCGGGTTCATCCATTAGGATAACCTCCGGCCTTATGGCCAAAGCTCTGGCAATACACAAACGTTGCTGTTGTCCACCTGAGAGCATAAAAGCGCTATTGTCTAATTTATCTTTAACCTCATCCCATAGTGCTGATTGCTTTAATGATTCCTCAACAACCTCAGCAATTAAGCCCTTGTCAGTAATGCCGTTGACACGAAGACCATAGGCAACATTGTCAAAAATCGACTTGGGAAAGGGATTTGATTTTTGGAAAACCATCCCTACTCGTGTTCGCACTTGAGAAGGTTCGTCAAAATCTCTATAAATATCCCGATCATCAAGTAGTACATCACCAACCATCCGAGTTCCCGGTATTGTCTCATTCATGCGATTGAGAGTACGCAGAAATGTAGACTTCCCACAACCAGATGGCCCGATTAGTGCGGTCACTCTATGTCTGCTTACATCGAGATTAATATCAAACAATGCTTGAGCATTCCCATAGAAGAAATTCAGATTTCGGATTGTAAACTTAATATCCGCAGAGATTGATGCAGGTTCAACTGGGTCTGCTGATTTCACAGTTTTGGCTTCTTTCGTATTATTGGACATTCTCACGGTTCTTTCTCATTCTTGAACGAATCATAATTGCCACAAAGTTCAGGGCAAATGTAAGCATTAAAAGGACAAGTACTGTTCCATAAAGGATAGGCTTAGTAGCCTCAATATCAGGGGATTGAGTAGCCATCACATATACGTGATATCCCATTTCCATAAATTGATCATTTAGTTTCGTTGGTAGGTTTGACAAATAATAGGCCGCACCGGTAAACATGATCGGGGCGACCTCACCTGCACCGCGTGATACTGCAAGAATCGATCCTGTCAGGATTCCAGGCATAGCTTGAGGAATAATAATACGCCATATCGTCTGAAGTTTTGTTCCACCTAGCGCATAGCTGGCCTGCTTCAGTTCGACTGGAATTGTCCGCAACGCCTCCTCAGTAGTAACTATGACAACAGGCAAAGTTAGGAGCGCTAGTGTCAAAGCGGCCCATATAATAGCAGGTTGTCCCCAAACAGGCCCCTGATCGGCATAAAAGATGGAATCCAACCCACCGCCTACAAAACCGATAAAGAACCCTAACCCGAAAAGACCGAAGACAATTGACGGTACACCTGCTAAATTGTTTATCGCAACTCGTATCATACGAGTGAGCATAGAATCAGGACGAGTATATTCCTGAAGGTAAATAGCCGAACAAACACCTATCGGAACGACAGCAATAACCATCAGCAAAACAAGCGCAACAGTTCCAAAGATAGCGGGAAATATCCCCCCTGCCTCCATTCCCTGCTCAGGAGGATGAGTCAGGAATTCCCAACTAATAGTCCCGATTCCGCCTATGAAAATATCCCCCATTATTACAGCGAGGATCAGTATAATAATCCCTACCGCAACTAATGTCAGTGAACGGGGTATTGCACCATTACTTTTCGACTTAAATACGAGTTCACGTGCTAAATTTCGTACTGACGTAGTATGATTTGAGGAATATTCAGTTATCATGACATCTTCCCCTGAAATCTTTCTTTCAACTTCGACAGCACGAGATCACCACTCAAGTTAATGATAAAAGTGAACATAAACAGTAACGTTCCGATCATAAAAAGGACAGTGTAGTGACCACTTCCAAAAACGACTTCACCTAATTCAGCGGCAATAGTAGCTGAAAACGTCCTGATAGAATCGGCAAAATTCGCACTAATGATTGCGGCATTTCCCGAAGCCATTAGAACAATCATGGTCTCCCCTATTGCTCTACCGAAACCTAATACAATACCAGCAGATATTCCAGGAAGAGCCGCCGGTAGAACAGTTGTGAGCGATACCTGCCACGGGTTAGCACCAAGTGCTGTCGCTGCATCCCGTAGAGATCGCGGAACTGAGGTCATTGAATCTTCGGCAACGGTGAAGACAATCGGTACAACTGCCAATCCCAACCCTATACCTGCATTGATTGAGTTTAATCGGAAAGTGAAACCAAAAGTATTTTGAAGAAATGTAGCCAATACCATTAAGGAAAAGAATCCGAGAACCACTGAGGGGATGGCCGCTAACATTTCAATAACGGGTTTGATTAATTCACGCATACGCCTAGATGCAAACTCAGATGAATATATCGCTCCGCCAACACCCAATGGGGCAGCAAATAACATCGCGATAAAAGCGGCTTTAAGAGTTCCTACTAATAATGGAAACAATGAATACTTAGGTACTTCAGAGTTTGGTTGCCATGAAAACTTAGCGGGTCGTCCCTCATAGTACTGCTGCTTGAGTATGAGCTTGTCCATACTTGCTTCTTCTTGAATGAAGCTGTCAGTAAAAATCGGTATCGCCTCTTTGAAAATAAAAGCAAAAATCAAAAAAATGGCCAGCAATGCCACTAGGGCATTTGCAGAGATAAATTTCTCACCGAGATATTCTCGCCACTTCGATTTCGGCTTAAACTGCAACTGTTGCAAAATATTCTCCCAAACAGGACGGAACAGTGCTATACATAACACTGTCCGCCATTGATTCTTAAGCTTACTTGAACAGGATTGAACAAGTAATCTCTCTATTGCATAGTCTGGGCTATAGCACGTTCCTTAGGAAGTGGAACATAGTCCATATCGACAGCTACTTTCTGGCCTTCTTCAGAAAGTGCCCAATTCAACAGCTTCTTTAATTCACCTGTCGGAGTTCCATTAAAGAACCAGTATAGATCCCTTGAAATAGGATATGTACCGTTGGATACTGTCTCGGCTGAAGGTAGAACTGCAGGGTCTGCATCAGTAATCCTGACAGCGACAAACTTCACATTCTTCGCCCAAGCAATTCCACCATACCCTATACCATTGACATCCTTTGAAACTGCATTGACAACAGCGGCGGTTCCTGGTAAAGCTTGAGTGTACACGTAATAGTCTTCCTTATTGAGAACTTTTTTCTTAAAGAAAGCATAAGTTCCAGAATTGTTTTCACGTCCATAGACTATGATTCGAGCATCCTGTCCGCCCACTTCTTTCCAGTTTGTGATTGCGCCGGTATAAATACCTTTCAGTTGTGCAAAGCTCAGTTCACGAACAGGATTCTTTTCATTGAGATACAACGCAATTCCGTCAAGAGCTACTGAGACACGATGAGGTGTTATCCCTTTTTTCTCAGCCAATTTGTACTCTTTCTCCTTCATATCTCGTGATGCTTCGCAAATATCTGTTCCGCCATTAAGTAAAGCGGCAATACCAGTACCTGACCCACCACCTGAGACTTGAATAACAACTCCGGGGTTTTGCTTCATATACTCTTCGGCCCAACGTTGACCTAAGCGTATGAGCGTGTCGGAACCTTTGATTGTAATGCGACTGTTAGCATAGATCATGCTGACAGTTGCAAGAGCCAAACCAAGGAACATCAGTTTCTTAATCATCTTTCAATCCTTAGAATTTAAATAGGGTGTTTACGAACAGTTGCTTTTCAGTTGTGCTATTGTCATCAAAGCTTGTATTTCGAAGATTGACAGATGCTTTGAATCCTTTAGTCGGATTGCACTCGAAGCCGACAATGAACATCTTCTCCGCATCATTACTTGCATCAGTATTTGGATCAAAGATATCATATCGCCCAAAGAGATTCATCGTACTCATAAACTTGGAATCTTTGACGATTTCTCCCAAAAACAATGTACCATGAAATGAACTCCCACTCTCTTTGCTGTCAACATTGCCTACGCCAGCTCCTTCAGTGTGCCAGTTCATATCCATTCCGAGATGAAGTAGACCTCGATAGGCAAGCAAAGCGCCTACAGATACAAGATCATTCTTGTAGTCACCAGCAAGAGTTGTGTCGTCAAACAGCATATTTTGCGTACCTTTGTAATACTGAGCAACGATAACAGATTTCTTAAAGTCATCGTTGTTGGAGAATGGCTTAATCTTCGCAAAAAAGTTAAAGTCTTTCTGTTTGTTCAAATCGCCCAGGCTTGAATATGAAGTTCCGTTGAATACACCAAAGAAGAGTGAACCGAATTTTCCTTTTTGACCTAATGCAAGATAAAGAGAGGCTCCAGCATCAGAGGATGTCAAAAACTTGTTTAGATCACTAACTGTTTTCGAAAGATACCTGCGCCCCCACATCTTGTTCTGAAAATCAATATATGGTGTTGGTTGCAAACCGAAGCGAAATTTAAGCGCTTTCTTACCAAAGGATGGTTTCCAATCGAGATAACCATACTTAATGATCACATAGTAACGAGCCTTAACTTTGCCATTATCGTCAATCTTTGCCTTACGAAAATCACTTGTAATTCTTACTGAGGTAAAATCTGAGAGCTTTGATTTTACCGTTACATACGCTCGCCCAAGCCCAAATTCATTCATCCCATCAGCTCCGTCAGTCATATCATACTCCCAATGGGAATACAAACGACCATGCACAGCAGTCTCAGCCGCTTTTAGCGACCCAGAGATTGCTATGAGCGAAAGTAACATGACCCCTACCACTCTTTTCATTCTTTTTCCTTTGCTTTCGTTTTCCTCTATAGCACACCGTAGTCCAGTATGCCGTTTTCGTATTCAAACGAGTAAACGATGCAAATGTTAAGATTATGTTAAGGCCAAATTAGAATTGTGTGATTTTACAAAAAATCTGAATATGTAGAAATAAGGATCAAGAAGCGGGTAAATACAATGAAAAAATGCTTCCCACTCCCAATTCACTCTCAACAGCAACCCGCCCACCATGAGATAAGGCAATATGCTTGACAATAGCTAATCCCAACCCTGTTCCGCCTGCCTCCCTGCTTCGGGCTTGATCTACACGATAGAACCGTTCAAATAACCGTGGAAGATGCTCAGCAGAAATCCCAGGTCCTGTATCTTGCACAGATAGTACAATCTCGTCCTTTTCAGCGTATGCTTTAATGGTTACTGATGAACCTTCAGAGCAATACTTGATAGCATTATCCAAGAGATTAACCATAGCCTGTTCAATCTGCCCCCTGTTCACTGACAGATACAACCCTTCCTGACATTGAACCTTCAGTTTAACATTTCGCCGTAAACTCTTTTCATGACAGATCTCTACAGAAGAATTGATCATATCCAGCACATGCGTGACTTGTACCGAGACCTCTTCTCGTTCTGATTCACTTTCCAACTTGGCCAAAGCAAGCAGATCTTCAATAAGATCATTAAGACGCTCAGAATGCTTTGCTATCATTTCAAGAAACCGCCTGCTGTCAACGGAACTGATTGCATCCTGCTCAAGAAGTGTTTCAACTGAGACAGTTATTGCAGTAATCGGAGTTTTAAGTTCATGAGACACATTTGCTACAAACTCTTTTCTGATACCCTCTAGCCTCTTTATTTTCGTTATGTCATTGAACACCAAGACAGTACCAACACGATGCCCAAGATTATCCTTCAGCATTGTCGCTTTAACTTTCAAGCATCGTACATCGGGAGAGGACACAGTAATTTCCGTCTCAGTCATAGTCGAACTTGTTGACGCTTTTTCAGCAAACTCAAGAAGTGACGGGATTCTTATTATTTCATAAATTGCCAATCCTCTCACTTGATCAGGTTCAAGGTTAAGCAGTTCAGCGGCAACCCGATTGAGAGAGACTACTTTTTCGTGGGTATCTAGTGCAAGAACTCCTTCAGACATACTAGAAAGTATAGCTTCACGCTCATTCTTCTGCTTCGCAATTGTACGAATCCTGCTATCTAACTGCGAAGCCATAGTATTCATAGACATTGCAAGGTCAGCAACTTCTTCAACACTCGGAATCCTCAGTTTTGCGTCAAAGTCACCATCGGCAAATCGCATAACTCCGTCACGAAGTTCTCTCAGGGGAACCGTAAGTGCTCGAAATAAGAATACACTAACTATTCCTGCGAGCAGGAGTATTACCAAACCACCAAAAGCAATATTATTATAGAACGAGGATAACGCGTCCTCCACATCAGAAACAGGGACAGATGCACGTACAACTGCGACAATATTGCCATTTTGATCTTTGACAGGAACAGCGACATAAACCATTGAAACCTGAAGAGTTCCGCTGTATCTCGTTGACACACCTACATCATTTTGTAAGGCAGTAACAATCTCAGGTCGAGTCCGGTGGTTTTCCATATTGGCGGGATCTCTATGGGAGTCACCTAAGACCCTCCCGTCTTTGCTGATGATTGTTATTCTTGTTCCCGATAATTCCTCAATCTCCTTACATTCATTTTCTAAATCAGATTCATTACCTGACAGTATTAGTAATTCTGTATTTCGTGCAACAATACGAGCACGTTCTTCCAATGTTGAAGTAAGCTGATGGGTATAAAGCGCCCTCATTTCACGCGAGCCATAGAAAGCTGTCAGGGCAAGAGCCGCAATGATGATGATAAAATAATATGGATAGACTTTCCAAAAGAGAGGGCGACGTTTCATTGTACCTCTTTCATTCGATACCCCACTCCCCTAACCGTTTGCACATAGTCACTACAATTTCCGAGCTTCTTCCTGAGATTAACAATTTGTACATCAATCGCACGATCAGTAATAACCTGCTGACCGTCTCTCAACGAATCTATTAACTGTGAACGGCTAAAGACCCAACCGGGCCTGCGTGCTAAAATACAAAGAATTTCAAATTCCGTATGAGTAAGGTTGACTGCTTCCCCATGTACAGTTACCTGATGTTTTTCAGAGTATATTACTATATTTCCATACTTCATTACTGATAACTGTTCTTTTGTCTCTTTTCTTTGCCGACGCAAGACTGATCTGATTCGAGCAATCAAGATTTTTGGACTAAATGGCTTCGTTAAGTAATCATCTGCCCCAAGCTCCAACCCAGTCACGACATCAATATCTTCATCTTTAGCTGTCAGCATAATAATCGGTATTTTCTGAGTCTCATGCTCACTTTTTAGATGACGACAAACATCAAGACCATTAAGGCCGGGAAGCATGATATCAAGAACGATCAAGTCAGGGATTATAGATTGTGCCTTACTCAATCCTTCCTCTCCCGTATTTGCGGTCGTCACTTCATAGCCCTCTCTCTCTAGATTAAAAGCTATCAGCTCCGCAATATCCCGCTCATCATCGACGACAAGTATCTTTTTACTAGGCATATATTATCCAGAATCTTGCATTTCCTGTTTTTCTATTATAGGCTCATATCCTTCACATTGTCCATATAAATCTTATTTGCAAAGTCTTATCATCTGATTATGAACAGATGTTCTTCTTCCATCATAGACTGAACATATTAAAGATGATTGAAGGCCTTAGCAGTTTTTCACTAAGCCTCTGGCGAACTAATCAACTTTAGGATTAGTGGGAAATCATCGAGCAGATAATAATAATGAGTTGAGCGATGATAATTTTACCAACCATTGCCATCGGATAGGTCGTAGCATATGCAACATACGTATCATCAGACTTTGACATCTCATATGCACAAGCTAACGTAGCAGGCTGAGTCTGCATCCCACTCGTTGCACCGATAGACTCAACAATTGTAGCCTTGGCAAAATGTCGTAAAAGTAGGAGCATTAAAACAGTTGTCACGGTTGTAGTAAGTAAACCAAGCGAAAACAGTTGCAAGCCATTTGTTGACAATGCGTTGAAAAAGCGACCACCAGCCATAACACCGACTGAAGCCAAGAAGAATAAAAGCCCGATATGCCTCAAAGCATGATTCGATTCAGACGGTATCGACCAAACCAAAGGACCTGTACGACCTAATTTCCCGAGTATAAGACCGGCAACTAAAGGTCCTCCTGCAAATCCAAGCGAGACATGGCTTCCACCTGGAATGGGAATTGGAATCATCCCCATAAGCACGCCAAAAGAAATGCCAAGTGTTAACGCAGTATAGTCAAGCTCTGAAATGCTCCGTTCTGAATCTCCGAAGAACTTCGCAACATCTGACGCACGCTCTTTCGGCATAACGACTCTAACTCTATCACCTAATTCTAGGTGTGTCGTATAACGATCTGGGACAATATCAATATCAGCTCTACGAAGTCTTGTGATTTGAGCGTTGTATTTTTGATCCAAACCGAGTTCATGAATCGTCTTGCCTGCCAATTCTTTTCGTGACACAAGGATACGTCGTACAGTAATCGCACCTCCTGAATCATTGTGATGAACCGTGGTTCTGGCACCAAAGAATTTCTCTGCTTTTTCAATGCTTTCTTCAGCTCCAACCGCAGTCAGCACATCCCCCTCATGTAACACAGTATACTTAGTGGGAACTGTTTCCGTCCCACCATGCAAATGCCTGGAGACTACCACATCAGTTTTTTCTTGAATCCTAAGTTGCCCGATCGGTCGATCAAACAGCTCTGGATTTTGAACCTTAAAACTTGCCGAGGACAGATTCGATATTTTCTTCGCACGTGCGACAGACTCTGCCTTTTCACTCGCTTCAGCTTTCTTATACATCACCGTAAAGAGCTGAAAGGCTAACAGTCCTCCCAGTATACCGAATGGATAGGTCATTGAATAACCAACTGCAGGATCACTCGGATTGCCCAACCCAGTATTATTAATAAGTTCTGTAGCGGCGGCCAATGCAGGAGTATTAGTTAGTCCTCCGCAAAAAACGCCTGCTATTTGCCCAGGCTCAAGGCTCATCCACAACCCAACACCAATTGTTGCGACAGCCCCCACAACTAATGAGAAAATGAGGACCGCATTAAAGCGTATACCTTTACTCTTCAAAGAAGCAAAGAAACCTGATCCGCTCGACAACCCGACAGTATAGACAAATAAGATTAAACCAACCTGCATAACTTGGTGGGCTATGCTCATTGGCTCTGCACCGTTCGGTGCCCATGCACCAAAAAGAAGCCCTACAAAAAGTACTCCTGCTACTCCAAGCTTGAATCCGTGAAACTTGATCTGCCCCAATAAAAAACCAATACCTATCACTAAAAATAATAAAAGAGGCTCACTTTGTGAAATTATCGCTCTGATAGCATCCATATCTCAACCGTGTAATTTATCCCAAAAACAATATCTTTAATTGGACAAAAGGATCGAATGAATCTTAGAATACCTAAGAATGCACTTTAGCTGTCTACTTTATACTCACAGAGAAATTTCTAATGCATAAGCACTCAAACAGATATATCAATATCCACAATCCTGTCTCTATCAGAGATAATCGGCGATCCAAGCTTTTATTTTAGTGCTCATAATACCCTTTCTTTTTTCTACTAGTGATCGGTAGTCTATAACAGAGGAAGTCGATTTACACGTACAACTGTAGTCTATACTTTTACGTGCAACCATTTCCCTTTCCGGTAGTACAGATAGAAGCCGGAAGCACTTATCATTGAGGAGACAGCAAATACCCACCAAACTGCATTTTGATCGAAGTGGAGCACTTGGGTAAGCATAAAAATAGGTAACACTTGAAATCCCCAGCTATGAATCATACTAACAATCATAGTCGGCGTATTCAACCCAACCCCCATATGCACCTCTTCCATCATAATAAAAGCACCAACAGTCGGAAAACCAACAGCGAGAATACGCAAGAGCGTGACACCTTGCATTATTGTTTCACTACTAGTAAAGAATGCTTCCATAATGAGTGGGGCAAAAGAAAACACAAGAACACCAAAAATCGACATAACCCCAATACCAAGCAGAACAGATTGGTCACCAGTCTTTCTCGCTCTCTCAATCTTGTCAGATCCAAGATTGTGACCAATTAATGCAGAAAGTCCAAGTCCTATTCCGACTAGAAGCATAAAGCCAAAAGATGCTACTTGTAGCCCAACACCGTAGGCCGCTATTACAGCAGTGCCATAGCTGGCAATCAACGGTGTAATAAGTAACCGAGAACCTGAAAATGACATATCCCCTAACCAACTGGGGACTCCTATCTTGACAATCTTCCACATAGACCGAACTGCGACTCGTTCTCCAGAGAATAGCTTGAGCCTAACATTAACCATCTTAGACCTAAAAAAGAGAAGACCGATGAAAAATGTAATAGTATAGCTACATACTGACGCATACGCCGCACCGACAATTCCCCATTCTGGCAGACCAGCCCAACCAAAAATGAACAATGGATCAAGAGTTAAGTTCAACAGACTTGACCCAATCATAAGCCCCATTGCAATTCTCGGATTTGCAACTGACCTCATGCCTGTAAATACAGAATATGCCGCAAACATTATCGGTAATCCGATAAACATCACACTCCCATACTGAATCCCCAGCGACAGACTTCTCTCACTTGCCCCGACCAACTCCAGTAAAGGCTGAATCATGAAAAAACCTGCAAACCCTAATAGTCCACCAAAAAATAATTTTAGTAAAATTGTCTCTTTGATCGCTTTTTCTGCCGCATCATAGTCTTTCTCTCCATAGCGACGTGAAATAATAGCAACCGACCCCGGACCTACGAGTTGATTAAAGGAAAACGCAAACCAGAGAATATTTCCAAAAAAAGTAACGGCGGCAACTCCTGCCTCCTGCTCGGCTGGATTAGATGCGGGTAAACGTGACACCCAATACATATCCACTAGTGAATAGATATGCTGAACGATGAAACCAAGCATCGAGGGCAGTCCCATCTTGAGGATCGACTTAATGATCGACCCTTCTGTATAATCTTTATGTTCTCTTTTTGTCAATGAGCGTATCCACATCTATCAACGTACGAACAAATTGCTTAACACAATATCTTACGTTCTTTTATTCAATCCGTCGCTGATCGCTTCTCTACCATTTTCTTGTTAAAAATGGCGGAATCTCCCTTTGGAATCGAAAGAGTATTCCACTTGTCTCCAGCCCAATATTTTGACAGCATAATAATCTGACCGCTGTGGGTACTATAGTGTATCAATTGCCTATTTATCGCACGTACTACCGAATGCGGTTCTGAACGTATATATATCGTTTTGTTCATATCATCCGGCTCTAGTGATGCCAATGTATTGAAAAGAATCGCCCAACCTTCTTCCCACTTTTCCATAAGCCTTCTGCGAGTATCAACCTGCGTATGTTCAAATTCAGTATCTCTGTCCCTGTCAGCTTTTTCTCCATCACTAACAAGAAAATCACTCCATCGTGACCTCATATTACCAGCAAGGTGTTTAACAAGCACCGCAATACTATTTCCATCAGGATGCAACAACTTGATAAAATCATCGTCAGAGACCTGCATCATCCCCTTTTCTGTATGATCTTTCAATTGCCTGAATTGTTGGATAACATCATCCAAATATTGTGAACCTAACAATTTTGCCCTCGATTTTCTATCAGTAAACATCATAACCTAAAACAAGCATAATATACTAATAACTGCAAGTACGGATCTTCACTTCTGTTTTATTGACAAAGTTGTCCTGATATGCAACTATTCTATATATAAGGCATATAATGTATATGGACGGAGTTAAAGACCTTTGAAGAAGTTACTATCTATTATTACCGTGATAGGATTCTTTATCTGTATGTTCTTTCAACATACAGTGGTTATGCTATGCTATGTGCCCCCCTGTCCTGTCGAACGAGTCCAACAATGTGCTAATCATAACCCCCGCCAACAAGAATCTACCTGTTGCTCTCAGTCAAGAGACTCTGAAGACAAAAAGGAGCCAGAGCATTGCATGAAGAACATGCCGGTCGAGTTAGATCACTCCATGCCTTGCCCGATGCGCCCGTGCAATCCTGTCATTATCACACCTCCAGAATTAATGGCTGTCTATGAAAACAGGGGACTTGATGAACACACAATTGCATATGACTCTTTGCCGGTCAATACAATAAGCGACATAAATCAATTATCCGGAAATATGATAAAACCAACATATCATAGAACAGTTCACTATACTATCGAAACAACTGTTCTGCGATGTTAAGCCGACCCCCACTATCATGTAATCATGAGTCAATTTTACTTATTGGCTCAACAATTGAGAATAAACAATATTGATTGAAAGGAGTGTTGTATGAAACAACACCTTTTATCCGCCGCTTTGGTAGTGGTTACTTTGTTGGCCGTATCAGTCGGAGGCTATGCCCTGACAACAGATGCGATAACAACTGTTGACACCAATACATTACAGTGCCAGAAACAAGGTATGGACTGTCCAAACAAGCCGTGCCCAAACCCTGGTTCTGCTGAATGCTGTGGCAAATCGTGCGATGGCATGAATAAAGACCAGTGTAAGAAGATGAAAGCCTCTTGTGAAAACAAAGCAGAATCATCTAAAGCTGGTAAATGCGGTGGGATGAAACACTGTAATATGTAATCTGCAGGGATAATCCTGACGAAAAAGGCCACGTGTTCTTTTCACGTGGCCTTTCGTAATTCTCTAATTACAAATTCTCTATATATCTCCCATAAGAGCCATGATCGATGCACCTGAGACAAGAAACAAAATCGCTCCAATCGCAAATCCGACTATGATCAAAACACCATTTATGATAAAATACATCTTGAGCTTATTGAGCGCTTCCGTAAACTGACGACTATCACCGTTCACTTGAGCCACCTCAATTGCATTAGCCGCTTTGAACAAGAGGATGCCAATCCATATCGGTAACCAACAAATGATAATACCAAAAATAGAAATAATACTTATCAACCCCTGCAGAAAAGACATTACCCCGAGAAGTTTCAGCCATCCTTTTGATTGATAAATAGGCAGACTCAGTTGTTGAACTAGTTCCTTTTCTTCCATAACATCCCTCCAGGTTTAATGAAAGTTTGATGCGAATTAGATATTCGCATTAGAATGTCAACAATTGGGAAACGACTTGTCAACTTCAAATATTGATGAGAGGCACTAAGTAAGGACAGCGCGACTGTTAATATGAATCAGCTATCGATCGGACGAGAAGGACTAATCGTTGCTTTTGTAAAGATGGCTAAAGTGTCTTGATGGAACAGAACCCATAAGCCATAGACCCCTAGAGCAGTCCCTATCGGAAATTCGAACAAGCTAAAGATAGATAGAACTATACAAAGGACTTTGCCCCAATATCGATGATGTGCCAGCCATATCCACAAAGCAGACTCGGTACAGCAGTCACTAATAGGATGACAATCAGAAAAGTACCAAATGCACCCGCCAACCAGAATGGTGCTTGATTTCCGTCAGCAATTCCGATCGCAGTAAATCCACCGACAACCAAAATCAATAGAACACCGACAGCCAACAAGGCCATTCCACCATAAATATAATAGAGAATACTCAAAAGCCTTACATGCTTGTCCATATACCTTCTCCACAAGTCATAGATATTTACATCTTCTACAGTTCAGTACGGCAATCATAAAGAAAAGTTACACCGACTTCAAATGGAATAGCCTTCTCGACACATATCACTCTTTGAAAGAACGTCCGTAGTTATCATTTGTCTATGAAAACTGATATCTCATCAAGACTCTTCTTCTGTATATCTGGAACTCTTGCATCGTCTGCAGGATACCCGGTAACTAATAAAATATATGGTTCCTCATTCTTCGGCCTTTGGAGGAGCTTTCTTAAAAAAGCCATTGGATGCGGAGTATGAGTCAATGTTGCCAACCCTGCGTTATGCAAGGCAGTAATTAACATCCCTGTTGCAATCCCAACTGATTCAGACAAATAATAATGGGGGACCCTCTCCCCTTGATTATCAAGTGAATATCGTTGAGTGAAAACGACAATCAAGTATGGAGCAATTTCCAGATATTCTTTGTTTTTATCTGTTCCCAAATGCTCCAGAGCTTTAAGCCAGTATTTCGGTGCACGTCGATCATAAAAATCTTTCTCAACCTCCTCAGCCGCAACTCTGATTTGCCTTTTCATCTCCGGGTTTGAGACAACGACAAACTGCCATGGTTGCATATTTGCACCGCTAGGTGCTGATCCTGCCGTCAATATCGCATTTTCAATTATATCCTTCGGCACGTCACGATCTGAAAACTGCCGTACTGTTCGGCGACGTTTCATCAAGTTGTAAAACTCTTCTGACCGACGACGCATTTCATCAATAGGGTATTCAATGAATTGATCTAATGGTATAAATGGATGTTTAGACATATAAACACAACCTCAGATTACAATGTTAGAGATTAAAGCTACATTCGATATAGTAACCCTGCAAGGTGTTTATAAAGGCAAGCAAACAGGGGTACTGTCAAGAAGAAAACCAATTTGTTACTTTACAAAACTCTCTCAATCACGTATATTTATTCAGGAGTTTGCTTAGAGACGCATAATAAGTAGACATTACCAATGGAACTGGACCTCTTCTTGTAACGAACTAACGAAAACACAAAACTTATTCGCGTCACGCAAAAAACCATCATGTGTGCAAGTGACTGCTTGTATATGGTACCACAAAGCACACACAACTTTTGATTTTCCAGCCTGAAACATCAAAGTATTGGTTTAGGATATTATTCGCATCGCACTGTATTACTATAGCTTACAATGCGACATAGATCAATCGTTCTGCAATCATAGCGTTTACTTTGAAGATTTGCCTGTTGGCATACAGGTTGCATACTACAATGTCAAACAAGGGCACAAAGGAGACCAATATGTATAACTTCTTGAAAATGATCGCTGGGCTTTTCGATTATAGAATCAAGATTTATAAACCGCCAAAGGCTCCGCCACACCAATACCCTGACAACTTCAAAACTCTAAAAGTTGATAGAAGCGGAAGAATCAAGTGGATAAACAAAAAAATCTACATCAAATCTTCTCTCGCGGGAGAATATGTCGGCATAAGACAAATTGACGACCAGTTTTATGAAATCTTTTTTGGTAACAAACTAATCGATACAATTGACAGATTCAGACCGAATATCTATTGAAAAACAGCACTCCGAACTTATCTTATCATTCGGATACGTTCTGCCCTACAACACTATCAAAAACTTCTTCGTGGTATAGAGATAAATCAGGCCCTTCAAACAAACGATCTCCCCATGACAACAACATTACCGCAAGTATATTGCGATGTTCTCCCTTTGCAATATCAGAATTACCTCGTGTTGAGAGAATCATATTATGCTTCTTATTATAGTCCTTTATGATCTTACGAATACACTTTGTCAGTGGCTTATGTTGTTCGTAAAGCCCCAACTTATAGCAGATTCCAACTTCAGCAACAATATCAGATGAGGTCTTGCGGATTATCCTGTCTATATTCTCATCAAAATAGTTAAAGATCCATCGAAAGGCGACAGTATCTACAGGCTCCTGATAATATCGGCTCGCTGATATTACAATGTGTGTTAGACCATATATCTTATCTCTGAATCTTCTCTTGGACAAATGTGAATCTAAAGAATCATTAAAGATCTCTCGGAACTTGCTACTATACGTTCCTCGAAAATCTGTCACACCTAATTGTTGCAGGTAATAAACATAGTTTACAGCTTGAGGAGCATAGACCAAAACTGTCTTACCATCAGTCAAGAAAGATTCATAATCCACTCGTTGTAAATACTGTACACACTCCTTTAGTAATCGGATTGAGTTTGAGTCATGCAAGTTGTAATCAGAAAATGTACTTACATTATAAAGAAAGTTCAGATAGAAAAGCATTTCCCGCTTTTCATTGAACAAAGCTCTCCGTTCTCTCCCCTTTCTTGTTTTAGGATTCAGTTTTTCAAAAAGATCTGCCTCCCTTTCTGCAATATAGGCTGAATCTGAAAAATTCTGCAAATCATCTTCAATCAATGATACCGTTACTTTCAAGTCTTGTACAATAAACGGGAATAAAGAGCTATCGCCGAGAATGCGATATTTGCGCAGAGCGTAATGTTTTTGCATTACAAGATCAAGACTGTCAAATGAAGACTCGTATTTTTGAATAATAGAATTAGCGACAATCTGCCCCTTCTCTTCCAGAGATTTTGCTTGAGCAGTTGTTTCTGGTATTGTCATAGATATAACCAGTAAGAACAGTAGTAATCTTACAATCCTGCCGTTGTTCAACATCGAAACTTTCATTACAGAATTTCACATCAGATTATTAATGATACAACGACTTCATAAAAAAGTGAAGACCAAACTTTGTTGTGCTTCCACTCTGCCCGATTTGTATTATATATAGAGTTATTCTTAGGCAAGTACAACGGAACGATATTTGAAACTGAGTACACCACCCAGAGCTTCTCGCAGAGAGCGTCGGGTGGGTTCTTGCTTGATCAAAAAAGAGCCACCACCAGCCGCGCTCTTGCGGAATTCTTACCTTAGGTCCAACCTGTTGGATTTACACAAGATATCCATGTATAGAGTCAATCACATTCCCTTAACAAAAAAAGCCCTCCTGAATGTTCAGAAGGGCTTTTTAACTTAAACCCGGCAGCTTTCTACTCTCCCACACAGTCTCCCATGCAGTACCATCGACGTTGATGGGCTTAACTTCTGTGTTCGGAATGAGAACAGGTGTGGCCCCATCGCTATCGCCACCGGGAAATTTGAATAGATCATAAGTGAAGTATGTATCACCCAACAGGCTATGTTAATGTATAAATAGCCTTTGATGCGCTTATATAAAATTTTAAGGTTAAGTCTCACGACCTATTAGTATCACTCGACTGAACACATTGCTGTGCGTACATCTGTGACCTATCAACCTGGTCATCTTCCAGGGGTCTTCAGTCCACATAAAGTGGAGGGGAGATCTCATCTTGGAGTGGGCTTGGCACTTAGATGCTTTCAGCGCTTATCCCTTCCCGACGCAGCTACCCTGCGATGCAGTTGGCACCACAACAGGTGCACCGGCGGTCGGTTCAACTCGGTCCTCTCGTACTAAAGTCGACTCTCCTCAAATCTCCTGCGCCCGTATCAGATAGGGACCGAACTGTCTCACGACGTTCTAAACCCAGCTCACGTACCACTTTAATTGGCGAACAGCCAAACCCTTGGGACCTTCTCCAGCCCCAGGATGTGATGAGCCGACATCGAGGT